>NZ_CP116346.1:3265000-3608200 GCF_030254645.1 Paucibacter sediminis | reverse complement strand
GCTGACCCAGCTGCTGGAGGACCCGCAGGCCAGGCGCGCCGGCGAGATGCTGCGCCTGATCGTCAGCGCGCTGGCCTGTGCCTGGCTGCTGCAGGCGGCGCCCTCAGCGGCGCTGCAGGCCTTGTGGGCCACCGGCGTGGCCGTCTTCGCACTCAGCGTGCCGCTGCTGGGTGTGCTGCTGCGCCGCCCGCTCACCGCCGGGGCTGTGCAATGAGCGCGGCCGACAATCCCTGCACCCGCTGCGGCGCCTGCTGCGCGAGTTTCCGCGTGGACTTCGCGCGTGCCGAACTGCTCAGCGAAGGCGGCCCGGTGCCCGATGGCCTGACCGTCGAGCTCACCGACAGCAGCTGCCGCATGCGCGGCACCGATCATGCGCAACCGCGCTGCGCCGCCCTGGTGGGCAAGGTGGGCGTGCAAGCCAGCTGCGGCATCTACGAGTGGCGGCCCGCACCCTGCCGCGAGTTCGGGCTGCGCGCGCCGCTGGGGCTGGGCGACGAGGCCTGCACGCGCGCCCGCGCGCGCCACGGCCTGCCGCCGCTCTGATCAATAGCTGCGCTTGACGCGCAGGCTGTCCAGCTTGGCGCTGTAAAGCTCGCGATCGCGCAAGGTGGTGCTGTTGTCCTTGGCCAGGGTCAGCTCGCGGCGCACCTCCACCATGTCGCCCAGCGCATAGTTGGCCAGCGCGAGCCAGAAATGCAGCTCATGGAAATAGGCGTTGCGCGAGATCTCGCGGTTGAAGAGATCGCGCGCACGCTTGAAGTCGCCGGCACCCATGGCATCGCGGCCCTGGTCGTAGAACACGAAGGGCGGATAGGGCTGGATTTCGGCCAGGCGCAGGTTCAGGCGATCGGCCTCTTCGGTCTGGCCGGTTTCGCGCAGCACCACCACCAGATTGGCCAGCGCCGGCGTGTTGGCGGGCTCGCGCTGCAGCACCTCGCGGAAGGCCCGCGCCGCGGCATCCAACTCGCCATGGCGGCGGTAGATCACGCCCAGGGTGTTGATGCCGCCCAGATAGCGCGGTTCGTGCAGGACCGCGGCGCGCGCCCACCAGTAGGCCTGGTCCACCTTGCCTTCGCTGAGCGACTCCGCGGCGCGGTTGTTCATGTACATGGCGACGATCACCGACTCATCGATGTCGAGGCTGCGCTGGCTGCGGATCTGCGCACCGGGCATGAAGTCGACGACCAGGTTCTCGGCCTCGTCGCCGTAGACCTTGAACTCCGTATGGCGTCGGCCCAGGCGCAGGTTCACGTGGCCGGCCACGAACTGCAGATTGCCCACCCGGCTCCAGAGCTCGTCCACCAGCACGTTCTGGTAATGCACCGGCAGGCCCAGCTCCTTGGCAAAGGCGGCCGTCATCAGCGTCAGCGACAGGCAGTTGCCGGCGCGCGCCTCGAAGGCCTGCGCCGCCGTGCGCGTCATCGCGGTGTCGTACTCGAGCTTGAGCTGGCTCTTGGTATAGAGCGCATCCAGCAGGCCCTGCCGGGTACCGTTGCTGCGCAGCTGGGCGCCGAGCTCGCGCCGCAGATAGCTGCGCATCTCGTCACTCAGCGCCATCACCTGGCCGGCATCGATGGCCTCGGTGCTGGGCGCAAAGGCCGCATCGCGCAACAGGGTCGCGGTCGCAACAACCGGTTGCGGCGCCGTGGCGCAGGCGGCCAGCGTGCAGGCGAGCAGGACAGCGATCAGCGCTTTCATGGTGGACCTCCGGCAGGCAATCGGCCCAATGCTAGTGCGATTCGGGCCCATCGGTGCGGCGAGGCGACGAGCGCCCCCGCCAGGGCGATGAACGACGCCCTTGCTAGACGGAGATCAGTCCAGCACAAAGACGACGGCGCTGCGCGCCGGCAGGCTGAAGCGCCCCTGCACCGGCGCATAGGCCGCCTCGGCCGCCACGCGCCGGTCGGCAGCAGCAGCGGCGCTCTGCACCGGATGCAGGCGATAGGCCAGGCCGGCCTCGCTCGGCAGCAGCAGCTCATGCGCCTGCTTGTCGACGTTGACGAAGTACAGCAGCGCCCGCCAGCCGGCGCCGGCATGGCCGCGCCCATCCAGCTTGGCCGCGATCACGACCGGGTTCTGGCCGGGGCCGGTGTTGAGGAACTGCAGGCGCTGCCGTACCTCGGTCGCGCTGCGCAGGCGGAACAGCGTGCTGCTGGCGCGGATGCGCAGCAGGTCGGCCACCGCGGCATTCGTCCAGGCGATCTCGGCCGGCCCCGGCTTGATGGCCGGATCGGCCAGCAAGGGCCGCATCAGCGCGTGGTCGGCACCGTTGTCGCCCTGGGGTGGCAGTCCGCTGCCGAAGAAGTTGTCCTTGAGGCTCCAGTCGAGCCGGTTGAACCAGTCACCCGATTCATAGCTGTTGCGGTCCAGCGACTTGGAGCGCAGCAATTCCAGCCCCGCATGGAAATAGGCCACGCCCTGGCTGAAGCTGTTGAGCGCCACGGCCAGCACCTGGACGCGCGAGCGGTCGGCCGCGCTGGTGCCTCGCGGCAGGCGCCAGACATTGATGTCGAACAGGGTCTGGTTGTCGTGGTTGTCCACGTAGTTGACCACCTCGGCGGGCTGCGAAGCATAGCCCGCGGGCTGGCCGGCATAGTCGATCTGGTCAAGCCGCTTGCGCTCGCCATTCCAGGTCTCGAGCTCGACGTCGCGCAGCGAGCCGGCCAGGCCCACGCGCACCAGATCGGCAGCCCGCAGCAGCTCCTCGCGGCTGTGCTGGCCATGGCCGTTCGGATCGTAGACGAGCCCGTTGACATAGCCCTGCCGGGCCAGCAAGGCCGCGCCACTGTCGGCCGCGCTGCCGCCGCGGATGGCGTCGCGCGCGCGGTCGCTGAAGGTGCCGATGCCGCTGCCGTTGAGGGCCAGCTGCGAGGCCTGCACAAAACGCGCGCCGTTGGCGATCTCACCGAAATTCCAGCCCTCGCCGATCAGCTGCACGTCGCGGCCCAGCTCGCGCTTCAGGCGTGCCTGCAGCTGCTCCATCAGGGCGCGCGGCTGGTGCCCCATCAGGTCGAAGCGGAAGGAGGCGATCTTGTACTCGCGCGCCCACAGCAGCACCGAATCCAGCAGCAGCTTGCCCATCATCAGGTGCTCGGTGGCGGTGTTGGCGCAGCAGGTCGAGCGCTCGACCCGGCCGGCCGCATCCAGGCGCTGGTAGTAGCCGGGCACGATGCGATCCAGCACCGAGTGCGCCGCCTGGCCGGATGCGGCGGTGTGGTTGTAGACCACGTCCATGCCCACCCGCAGCCCGGCCTCGTGCAGCCCCATCACCATGCGGCGGAACTCCAGCACACGGCGCACGCCATCCTCCGCGTCGCTGGCATAGCTGCCCTCGGGCGCGCTGTAGTGCCAGGGGTCGTAGCCCCAGTTGTAGCAATCGCGCCCCGCCACCGCCATCACGGCGGCCTGCTGGCGCTCGCTGTCGGCCGCGGCCGCGGGCACCTTGGCCTGCAGGCAGCCACGCTCGGGGATGCTGGCGATGTCGAACACCGGCAACAGGTGCACGTCCGTGATGCCGGCCCGGCGCAGCGCGCGCAAATGGCGCATGCCGCGCGAGCCGCGGTCGGTGAAGGCCAGGTATTTGCCGCGATGCGCCGCGGGCACGCTGTCGTCGCCGATGGAGAAGTCGCGCACATGCAGCTCGTAGATCGCCATGTCGGTGGGAGCCTCGACACCGGCCGGGCTGCGGCTGGCGGCCCAGCCCGGCGGCTGCAGGCGTGCCGCAGCCAGCTCGGCGATATAGCTGCGCTGCGAGTCGGCGCTGAGGCTGACCGCATAGGGATCGGTGACGAGCTGGCGCACCAGGCCGACGCCGGGCACGAACAGCTGCAGCAGATAACGGTAGTACTGCCCGTCCAGACGCTGCGCCGGGCCGCCGCCCCAGGCGCCCGTGGCGGCATCCAGGCTCAGCGGCTGCAGCCGGCTGGCGCGGCCCTGTGCGCGCGGGTAGATGCAGACCGACACCGCCTGCGCGGTCGGCGCCCAGAGCCGAAAGCGCGTGCCAGCGCGCGCCGGCAGGCTCACGCCCAGGTCCGGCAGCTGTGCCGCCGCCGCGTACAGATCGTCCAGTGCGCCGGCCAGCTGCAGGCCCGTGGCCTGCGTGGCGCCGTCACCACCGTCATGAACCAGCAGCAACTGCTGCCGCAGCAGGTCCTGCAGGGTCTCGCGCGGCAAGGCAGCGGGCAGACTCAGGCGCACGCCGGCGCCCAGATGCTGGCGGGGCGTGCCCGCCAGCTCGCCCGGGGTCAGGTCTTGCGCCTGCAGGTTCAGTTCGCCGTCGGCGCCGCTGACCTGCCCCTCTGCCAATGCAAGCCGCCCGGCCGCCGAGTGGTAGAGCTTGTAGCTGCCCGCCGGCGCCATGCCGGGCCAGGCGATCTGCCGTGCGTCCAGCCAATGAGCCCTTGCCTCGATGGCGGGCGCGGCCTGCAAGACCTGGTCGGCCGCCGCATCGCAGGCGGCTGCGCCGGTCTCGGCACGCACGCCTCCCGCCATGATCGCCATGCCCAGGCACAACCCGATGTGGACGGCCGCCCACTGCTTCATGCTTCGTCGCATCCCCTCGCCCCGCGCTGTTCTTGCCGCCCAGACAGGGAGGCGTCGAAACATAGTAGCAAAACTACATAAATTTCATAAGCGTTGAATTCACCAACATGAATTCAGCGATCGAATGGCATGCTTGAGTCTGAACAGCGTGTCAAACGATGAGTACTTTTGCTACAAACACCAGGTCACCAAGATGAAGAAGCAATGCGCGCCCCCCAGCCTTCTGGCCCTGTCCCTGAGCCTGGCGCTGGCAGCCGCAACAGGGCATGCCGCGCCGGTGGACCTGAGCCCGGTGCCGCAGCGCCCCAGCGCCAGCCCGCTGCGGCCCGGCTGGGCCCATGGCGCCTTCATGGAAATCTTTGTGCGCGGCTACCAGGACAGCGATGGCGACGGCATCGGCGATCTGCGCGGCCTGACGCAGCGGCTGGACTATCTGAAGGATCTGGGCATCAAGGGCATCTGGCTGATGCCCATCTTCACCAGCGCCGACCACGACCACGGCTATGCCACCACCGACTTCCGCAGCATCGAGCCCGCCTACGGCAGCCTGGCGGACTTCGACGAGCTGATCAAACAGGCGCATGCACGCGGCATCGGCGTGATCATCGACTACATCCTCAACCACAGCGCCCAGGCCCACCCCTTGTTCGCCGAGGCGCGCGCCAGCAAGACGAGCCCCTACCGCGACTGGTTTGTCTGGCGCGAGCCGTCCGATGAGCTGAAGGACTGGGACATCTGGGGCAAGAACCCCTGGTACGCCGGCAGCGACGCGAGCGCCGACGAGAGCCGCTACTTCGGCACCTTCGGCCCGCACATGCCCGACTTCAATCTGCGTAACCCGGCGGTGGTGGCCTACCACCGCGACAGCCTGCGCTACTGGCTCAACCGCGGGCTCGACGGCTACCGCCTCGACGCCGTGCCGCATCTGATCGAGAACAGCGCCAAGGACTGGAACGACCAGCCCGAAAGCCGCCGCCTCACCGGCGAGTTCAGCGGGCTGATACGCAGCTATCCGCGCCGCCATGTGGTGTGCGAGGCCACCGCCGAGCCCAAGGTCTACGCCGCCCCGGCGATCTGCGGCAGCGCCTTCGCCTTCGGCCTGGAGGGCAAGATCGTCAAGGCCGCCAAGGGCGATGCCGAGGCGATCAAGGCGGTCGGGCAATACTTCGAGAGCGCGCCGCTGGACATGGCGACCATGCTCTCCAACCACGACATCTTCGCCGGCGCGCGCGCCTGGGACCAGTTCGCCGGCAACGAGGCGCAGTACAAGCTGGCGGCCGCCACCTACCTGCTGCTGCCGGGCACGCCCTTCATCTACTACGGCGAGGAAGTGGGCATGGCGGGCGTGCCGGGGCTGGCGGGCGACGCACCGCTGCGCAGCCCGATGAGCTGGAGTGCGGATGCCAGCGGCTTCAGCAACGTCGCCCCCTTCCGTCCCGCCTCGCCCAATGCCGCCAGCCACAATGCCCAGCGGCAGCAAGCCGATCCGAACTCCATTCTGAACTTCTACAAGGCCATGCTCAGCTTGCGCAATAGCCGGCCCGAGCTGGCGCGCGGCAGCTACCGGCTGGCCTTCGCCGATGGCCAGGTGTTGGGCTTCCAGCGCCGCCTCGGCGGCCGGCTGAGCCTGGTGCTGATCAACTATGGCGAGCAGGCGCGGCGGATCGAGCTGGGGCCGCAGCCCGGCGGCCTGAAGCGCCAGTACCCCGCCGCGGCGACGCGCGCCCAGCGCGGCCGACGCTTCGAGCTGCCGCCGCAATCCGTCCAGGTCTTCTCCAGCAACGCCGCCCCATGACGATCAAGAAAACCACCCTGCTCGCCGCCGCCCTGCTGGGCCTGGCCATGGGCCCTGCGTCAGCCCAGTCAGCCCAGTCTGCCCAGCCGGCCCAGCAACTCGAGCGCATCGAACCCGCCAACTGGTGGGTGGGCATGATGAACCAGCGCCTGCAGCTGATGTTGCACGGCCAGGGCATTGCCGAGCTGAAGGCGCGGCTGCGGCCCTATGCCGGCGTGCGCATGCTGGGCAGCCAGCGCAGCGACAGCCCCAACTACCTGTTCCTGGACCTGGAGATCCAGCCCGGCGCCCGCCCCGGCAGCCTGCAACTGGAACTGCAGCGCGCCGGCAAGACGGTGCTGAGCCCGGCCTACCCGCTGTGGGCGCGCGCGCCCGGCTCGGCCCGCCGCCAGGGCTTCGGCCCGCGCGACGCGATCTACCTGGTGGTGCCCGACCGCTTCGCCAATGGCGAGCCGCGCAACGACCAGCTCGACGCGCTGGGCGACCGCCTCGACCGCGGCAACCCCAGCGCCCGCCATGGCGGTGATCTGGCCGGCCTGGCCCAGCACCTCGACTACATCGCCGCGATGGGCTTCACCCAGGTCTGGCCCACGCCGCTGCTGGAGAACAAGCAGCCCGAGTTGTCCTACCACGGCTATTCGCCCACCGACCTCTACAGGATCGACCCCCGTTTCGGCAGCAACGAGGACTACCGCCAGCTGGTGGCGCGCGCCAAGGCGCTGGGCCTGGGCTTCATCCAGGACATCGTGCCCAACCACATCGGCTCGGGCCATTGGTGGATGCAGGACCCGCCCAGCCGCGACTGGGTCAACCCCGGCCAGCCCTATCTGGAGACCAACCACCGCCACAGCACGGTGCAGGACCCCTACGCCGCCGCCAGCGACCGCCAGCGCTTCCAGGACGGCTGGTTCGTGCCCAGCATGCCCGACCTGAACCAGCGCCAGCCCCTGCTGGCCACCTACCTGGTGCAGAACGCCGTCTGGTGGATCGAGTACGCGGGGCTCAGCGGTCTGCGCGTCGACACCTATCCCTATTCGGACAAGGCTTTCCTGGCGCGCTGGTCGGCCGCCATCATGGCCGAGTATCCCGGGCTCACCATGGTGGGCGAGGAGATGAGCGACAACCCGCTGATGGTGGCGCATTGGCTCAAGGGCCGGCGCAATGCCGACGGCTATGTCTCGGCCATGCCCAGCATGATGGACTTCCCGCTGCATGGCCGCCTGCGCGATGCGCTCACCGAGCCCGAGGGGCGCGGCTATGGTGTGGGGCTGGGCAAGCTCTACGAGGCCATGATGAACGACGCCCTCTACCCCGAGCCCGCCCGCATGGTGCTGTTCGAGGGCAACCACGACACCAACCGCATCTTCTCGGCGCTGGGCGAGGACGAAGCCCTGATGCGCATGGCCGCCACCGTGATCGCCACCACCCGGCGCACGCCGCAGTTTTTCTACGGCACCGAGCTGCTGATGAAGAGCCCGCTGGAGCGCGACGACGGCGTGGTGCGCAGCGATTTCGCCGGTGGCTGGGCCGGCGACGCCAGCAACGGCTTCAGCGGCGCGGGCCTGGCCCCCGCCCAGCGCGAGTTCCAGGCCTGGCTGCGCCGGCTGCTGAACTGGCGCAAGACGGCCAGCGCGGTGCACGGCGGCAGCCTGGTGCACTACAACCCGCTGGACGGGGTCTACGTCTACTTCCGCGCCGATGCCAGGCAGCGCGTGATGGTGGTGCTGAACAAGAACAAGACCGAGACCCCGCTGGCGCTGGCGCGCTTTGCCGAGTCGCTGGCGGGCCGCACGCATGCGGTCGACGTCATCAGCGGCCAGCGCCACGAGCTGGGCTCCTCGCTGAACCTGCCGCCACGCTCAAGCCTGGTTCTGGAACTGCAATGATGTGTTGCAATGAGGGCTCCGGTATCGACAGGAGCCCAGCATGGCCAGTGGAAAAATCCTTGTTGCACAGGGGGGCGGCCCCACCGCGGTGATCAACCAGTCGCTGGTGGGCGTGGTGCTGGAGGCGCGCCGCCACAAGAGCGTGAGCCTGGTCTATGGCGCCCGCCATGGCGTGCGCGGCATCATCAACGAGGACTTCGTCGATCTGACGCAGGAAACCAGCCACAACCTGGAGCTGGTGGCCGGCACGCCGGCCTCGGCGCTGGGCTCCACCCGCGACAAGCCCGACCTCGCCTACTGCCAGCAGATCTTCAAGGTGCTGCAGGCGCATGAGATCGAGCATTTCTTCTACATCGGCGGCAACGACTCCTCCGACACCGTGCGCATCGTCAGCCAGGAGGCCGCCAAGGTCGGCTACCCGCTGCGCTGCATCCACATCCCCAAGACCATCGACAACGACCTGGTCGGCAACGACCACACGCCGGGCTTCCCCTCGGCGGCGCGCTTCGTGGCCCAGGCCTTTGCCGGCGCCAACCTCGACAACGCCGCCCTGCCCGGCGTCTATGTGGGCGTGGTGATGGGCCGGCATGCCGGCTTCCTGACCGCCGCCGCCGCTCTGGGCAAGAAGTTCCCCGACGACGGCCCGCACCTAATCTACCTGCCCGAGCGGGTGTTCGAGCTGGAACAGTTCCTGGTCGACGTGAAGACCATGTACGAGCGCCATGGCCGCTGCGTGATCGCCGTTTCCGAGGGCATCCACGACGCCTCGGGCGAGGCGATCGCCGCCCAGCTGGCCAAGGACCTGGAGCGCGATGCGCATGGCAATGTGCAGCTCTCCGGCACCGGCGCCCTGGCCGACCTGCTGTGCGAGGAGATCAAGAGCAAGCTCAAGATCAAGCGCGTGCGCGGCGACACCTTCGGCTATCTGCAGCGCAGCTTCGTCGGCTGCGTCTCCGACGTGGACCAGCGCGAGGCGCGCGAGGTCGGCGAGAAGGCGGTGCAGTACGCGATCTGGGGCGACCGCGACGGCTCGGTGGCGATCAAGCGCAACGGCTATTACTCGGCCGATTACGAGCTGCTGCCGCTGGAGGCGGTGGCCGGCAAGACGCGCGTGATGGAGGACGAGTTCATCAGCCCCTGCGGCACCGACATCACCGACGCCTTCCGCCTCTATCTGCGCCCGCTGCTGGGCTCGGGCATGCCCGACGCCTACCGCCTGCGCCCCAACCCGGTGGCCAAGCGCCTGCACCAGACGGAATGAAGTCCAGGGCCAAGTCCGCCGAGCTGCTGGCCAGGGCCGAGACCCTGGCCAATATCGGCCAGGCCGCGCAGGCGGTGGAGCTGGCCGAGCAGGCGCTGTCGCTGGGGCAGCAGAGCGGCGACCTCGAGATCCAGGCGCAGGCCATGCTGTGCCTGTCGAGCTGCCAGCTGCGCCTGCTGGGCGGCTACCGCCAGGCGCATGAGCTGGCGCAGCGCGCCGCGTTGCTGTTCGAGCGCTGCGACCTCGCCGCCGGCGAGGCACTGGCGCTCTGCACCCATGCCATCGCCTCCACCCGCCTGGGGCATTACGAGGAGGCGGTGGAAAGCGCGCTGCTGGCGGTGCGCCTGGGCGAGGCGCTGCCGCCGGGCCGCGAGCAGGTGATGGCCCACCATGCGCTGGGCGTGGCCGCACACAGCGGCCGCAACTATGCCGAGGCCGAGCGCGCCTTCGAGAATGCGGTGGCGATCTCGCGCCGCTGCGAGCCGCCGCTCAACACCTACGAGCTGCACATCAATATGGCCCTGGTGGCGATTGCAGATCATGCTAACGAGCGCCGCCTCGGCCAGGCACCGACGGCGCTACCGCGCCTGGCCCGCCATCTGGACGATGCCGCCGCCACGCCGCACCAGGCGCATGAGCTCAACGCCATGGCGCCCGGCAGCCTGCATGCGCTGCAGGTCAAGGCCACGCTGGCGCGCGCCCTGCACCACTGCTGGCGGCTCGACATCACGCAGGGCCAGGCCGAGCTGAACCGCCTGCGCGACTACGAGACCAGCTTCGCCCAGGCCTGGGTCAGCGCCTCGGTGCATTGGTGCGTGGCCGAGCTGGCGCTGGCGCGCGGCGAGCTGGCCGAGGCCGAGGCCGCCGCGCGCCGCATGAGCGCCTGCGGCCAGCAGGCGCGCCACGAGGGTTTCATACAGCTGGGGCAGAACCTGGTGAGCTATCTGTGCGAGCAGCAGGGCCGGTACCGCGAGGCGCTGGAAGCGCTGCGCGAGCTCTCGCGCCACGAGCAGGAGACGCGCAAGCAAAGCCTGCAGAACCGCGCCCATGTGATCGACTGGCAGCTGCAGCTGCGCCAGCACCGGCGGGATGTCCAGCAGCTGGCGCAGCGCTCGCAGCAGATGGAGCAGCTGGCGATGCGCGACATGCTCACCGCCCTGCCGAACCGCCGCCACTTCGAGCAGCATCTGCGCCTGCTGCTGCAGGGCGAGCAGCGCATGCCGCCCTGCCTGGCGCTGATCGATGTGGACCACTTCAAGCAGGTGAACGACAACTACTCGCACGGCGTGGGCGACGCGGTGCTGAAGGCGCTGGCCCAGCTGCTGCGTGAGCATGTGCGCGAGCAGGACCTGCCCGCGCGCCTGGCGGGCGACGAGTTCGTGCTGCTGCTGGTGGATGCCGGCCTGGGCCGCGCCCAGCAGGTGTGCGAGCGGTTGCAGGCAAGCGTGCGCGCCTACGACTGGGGCCGGCTGGCGCCGGGCCTGCAGGTCGGCATCAGCCTGGGCCTGGCCGAGCGGCGCCCCGGCGAGAGCCTGGAGGCGCTGATGGAGCGCAGCGACGCCGACATGTACCGCGCCAAGCGCGCCCGCTAGCCGCCGCTCCCGCGCTCCTCAGGCGGCGCGGAAGATCAGCGCCTTCAGCCGCTGCAGCTTGGGCGCCACCACCGGCACGGTCAGCATGGTGCTGGCCACCGCCATCAGCAGCAGGGCCGTGAAGGTCTCGCTGGTGATGATCTGCTTGTCCAGCAGGATGTTGGCGAAGATGATCATGATCAGGGCCTTGGTCTGCAGCAGCCAGCCGATGATGGAGGCCTCGCCCGGCTGCCACTTCAGGATGCGGCCGGCCAGATGCACGCCCATCAGCTTGCCCGCCACCGAGGCCAGCAGCAGCGCACCGGCGGCCACGAACACCGCCGCGCCCCCCATGGCCCAGTTGGTGCGCAGGCCGGTGCTAAGGAAGAACACCGGCATCATCACCAGCAGCACATGCTGGCGCAGCAGGTCCATCTGGGCCTGGTCGAACCAGTCGGCGTCCATCACCGCGCCGGCCAGGAAGGCGCCCACCATGAAGTGCAGGCCCGACCAGTCCGCGCCGAAGGCGCACAGGGCCAGCCAGATCAGGCCCACGAACCAGCGGTCGCGCTCGGGAATCGCCCGCATCAAGTGGCGGAAGGCCCAGGTCAGACCGGCAAAGGCCAGCAGGAACAGGCCCTGCTTGCCGACCCGGCCCCAGTCCATCAGGATCAGCGCCAGCACGCCCCAGATCGCGATGTCGTCCACGCTGGCATAGCGCAGGATGCGCTGGCCGATTGGCTGCCGCAGGATCTCCAGCTTCTCCATCAGCAGGATCAGGATGGGCAGGGCCGTGACCGCGCAGGACATGCCCACGCCCAGCACGAACTGCCAGCTGAGCGCCTTGGGGCCCATCCAGCCCGCGCTGGCCAGCATGCCCAACGCCACCACGCAGCCCAGTGCCAGCGGCGCGCCCAGCGCCAGGCCGGCGGTGATGCCGCTCTCGACGCGGTGCTGCCAGGCCTTCTTGAGATCGAGTTCGATGCCGGCGATCCAGACGAACAGCATCACCGCCCACCAGGCGATGCCGTTGAGCGACTGCACCACCTGGGCGTTGAAGACGAACTGGTAGTAATCGGGGTAGGCGCGGCCCAGCACGCCCGGGCCCAGGAGGATGCCGGCGATGATCTGCACCACCACCAGGGGCGCGAAATAGTCGGTGCCGCCGAGGCGCCAGACCAGGTAGGGCACGGTGAAGATGATCGCCATCGCGATCAGGAAGATTTCGGTGGTGTTCATGCTGGGATTCGGTTGAGCCTCAGGGCAGTTGCAACAGGGCCAGCGGGCCGCGGCCGCTGGCGGCGCTGATCACGCCCAGCACGCGCCCCGGCTCCGCGCCCACCATGTCCCAGCTGAAGCGCCAGCCCCAGTTGCCGCCCAGGATGCCCGGGATGTTCATGCGGTGGGCGCTGGGCAGGCCCAGCACGTCCTGCATCGGGAACACCGCGATATTGGCCACCGAGTTGCAGCAGGCGCGGATCATGGCCCAGTGCACATCGTGCGCGCCGCAGGCCAGGTAGCTGCCGGCATAGGCGCGCTCGCGCGCCGAGGCGGCGTCCCACCAGCCGCGCACCGTGTCGTTGTCGTGCGTGCCGGTATAGGCCACGCTGGCACGCGGCCACATATGCGGCAGGAACTCGTGCGTGGCGTCGCCGCCGAAACCGAACTGCAGGATCTTCATGCCGGGGAAACCGCAGCCGTCGCGCAGCGCATGCACATCGTCGGTGATGAAGCCCAGGTCCTCGGCCACGATGGGCAGCTTGCCCAGCGTCGCCTCGATGGCGTCGAACAGCGCCTTGCCCGGGCCGGCGACCCAGCGCCCCTGCTTGGCATCCGGGCTGCTGCCGGGGATCTCGTAATAGCCGGCGAAGCCGCGGAAATGGTCGATGCGGAAGACATCGGCCTGGCTGAGGGCCCGCTTGACGCGCGCCGTCCACCACCGGTAATTCTCGGCCGCCATGCGATCCCAGCGATAGAGCGGGTTGCCCCAGCGCTGGCCCTCGGTGGACATGGCGTCCGGCGGCACGCCGGCCACCACCGTGGTCTGGAACTGCTCGTCCAGGTGGTACAGATCGGGGCGCGACCAGCAGTCGGCGCTGTCATGCGCCACGAAGATGGGCAGGTCGCCCATGATGCGCACGCCACGGCCGTTGGCATAGCTCTTGAGCGCGCCGATCTGCACGTCGAACTGCCATTGCACGAACTGCCAGAAGCGCAGCTCCTCCGCATGGCTGAGGCGAGCGGCGGCCAGCGCGGCCGGCTCGCGGCGCGCCAGCGCCGGCGTCCAGGTCCACCAGGCCTGGCCGTTCAGCGGCGAACGGATCGCCATGAAGAGCGCGTAGTCGTCCAGCCAGCTCGCGTTGGCCTGGCACCAGTCGGCAAAGGCGCTGCGGTCGGCCGCGCCGGCCTGCGCGAAGAAGCCGGCAGCTGCCAGGCGCAGCTGCTGTTCGCGCCAGGGCAGCACGCGGCCATAGTCGACATGGTGGGCGTCGAAGCCGCCCTCGGGCAGGCGCGGCGGCGCCAGCCAGCCCTTCGCCACCAGGGGCTCGAAGGCCACCATCCACTGGCTGCCTGCAAAGGCCGAGACGCCCTGGTAGGGCGAGTCGCCCGGGCCGATCGGCGTGGTGGGCAGCAGCTGCCAAAGGCCCTGGCCGGCGCTGGCCAGCCAGTCCACATAGCGATAGGCATCGGGGCCGAAATCGCCCATGCCATGCGGGCCGGGCAGCGAGGTGATGTGCAGCAGCACACCGGCGGTGCGTTGGGTCAGATCCATAGCGACTTTCTAGGAGCGCAGCAGCAACATGCTGCGTGCGGGAACTTGCACGCCCTGGCCGGGGGTCAGGTCTTGCGGACTCAGCTCGCCGCTGCTGTCCAGCAGCAGGCGCCAGCGCTGGGGCGTGAGCGTGAAACCCTGCGGCGCGGCCTCGGGGTTGAAGAGGATGGCCAGGCTGGCCTCGGTATCGCCCGCATTACTCAGCAGGCAGGCGAAGCCATGCTCGCCGCCATGGTGCCAGTCGTGCACCTGCATCTCGTGGCCGGCCGGGCTGTACCAGGCGATGCAGGCGTCGCCGGCCCCGCCGCAGCCCGGGCCCGCATACCAGCGCGCATGGCGCAGCAGGCGGTGTTCGCGGCGCAGGCGCAGCAGCTCGCCCACATAGGCGGCGAGCCCGTGGTCGGCCTGGTCCCAGTTGAGCCAGCCGATCGCGTTGTCCTGGCAGTAGGCGTTGTTGTTGCCGCCCTGGCTGTTGGCGATCTCGTCACCCGCGTTCAGCATCGGCGTGCCCTGGGCCAGCAGCAGGGTGGCCAGCATGGCGCGGCGCACGCGTTCGCGGCTGGCGCGGATGGCCGCGTCATCGCTGGGGCCCTCGGCACCGAAGCCGCTGCTCAGCTCGCCATCGCGGCCGTCGCGGTTGTCCTCGCCGTTCGCGTGGTTGTGCTTGTGGCTGTAGCTCACCACGTCGTTGAGCGTATAGCCATCGTGCACGGCGACGAAGTTCACCGAGGCGCTGGGGCTGCGCTGGGCATGGTGGAACAGATCGCTGGAGGCGGTGAAGCGGCGCGCGAACTCGCCGCGACCGACCTTGCCGCCCTGCAAGCCGGACTGCAGCCAGTAGCCGCGCACCGCGTCGCGGAACTTGTCGTTCCACTCCAGGAAGCGGCCCGGGAAGCGCCCCAGCTGGTAGCCGTCGTAGCCGGCATCCCAGGGCTCGGCGATCAGGTGCACACCCGCCAGCACCGGATCCTGGCGCAGCGCGGTGAAGAAGGCGGCATTGCCGTCGAAGCCATGCCGGGTGCGGCCCAGCACCGGCGCGAGGTCGAAGCGGAAGCCGTCCACGCCCAGCTCCTGCACCCAGTAGCGCAGCGAGTCCAGCACGAACTGGGCCACGCGCGGATGGGCAGTGTTGAGGGTGTTGCCGCAGCCGGTGAGGTTCTCGCAGCGGCTGGCATCGTCCGGCACCAGGCGGTAGTAGCTGCGGTTGTCCAGGCCCCTGAAGGACAGCGTGGGCCCGAACTCGTTGCCCTCGGGCGTGTGGTTGTAGACCACGTCCAGCACCACCTCCAGGCCGTGCTCATGCAGGGTCTGGACCATGGCGCGGAACTCCGCCACCACGGCGCTCGGGTCCTGCCGGTGCGCGGCCTGGGCCAGGCGCGGATCCGGCGCGAAGAAGCCCAGGGTGTTGTAGCCCCAGTAGTTGTGCAGGCCCTTGTCGGCCAGATGCGGCTCGTCCACGCAGTACTGCACCGGCAGCAGTGACAGGGTGCTCACGCCCAGCGCCTTGAAGTGCGCGATCGCGGCCGGATGCGCCAGCGCTGCATAGCTGCCGCGCAAGGCCGCCGGAATGCCGGGGTGCAGCTGCGAGAAGCCCTTCACATGCACCTCGTACAGCACCAGGTCGGCGCTAGCATGGCGCGGCGCGCTGGCGCGCGGGCTCGGGCCCTCCAGCGCCGCCGGCACGCGCGCCTTGAGGGCCTGGGCGGCGTTGTCGCGCGCGTCGAAGGAGCGCGGCCCCTGCGGATGGCCGAGCTCGTAGCCATGGTGCTCGGCATGCCAGCCGAAGTGGCCGACGATCTCGCGTGCGTAGGGGTCCAGCAGCAGCTTGTGCGGGTTGTAGCGCTGACCGGCCTCGGGCTGGTAGGGGCCGTGCGCGCGCAGCCCATAGACAAGACCTGGCCCCAGCCCGGGCAGGAAGCCATGGAAGACGCCATCGTGCGGGCCGTTGAGCGCATAGCGGCGCAGCTCACGCTGGCCGCTGCCGTCGAAGACGCACAGTTCCATCGAATGCGCGTGCTCGGCGAACACCGCGAAGTTGACGCCGCCGTCGCGCGCCAGCGCGCCCAGCGGCTCGTGGCGGCCCTCCTCGATCCGTGTGGGCAGATGGGTGAGCGTCATGCCGGCACCAGGAACAGGGTGGCCAGCGGCGGCAGGCTCAGCGTGATGGCGCCCTGCGCCACCGGCAGCGCAGCATCGAGGTTGCCGGCATTGCTGCCGCCGTAATGGGCCGAATCGGTGTTCAGCAGTTCGCGCCAGGCGCCCACCGTCGAGTCTGTGCCGGCCGGCACCGGCAGGCGGTAGCCATGGCGCGGCACCGGGGTGAAGTTGCTCACCACGATCACGCTGCCACCCGCGCCGTCGTGACGCGCCCAGGCGAACACCGACTGCTCGCGGTCTTCTTGCTGCAGCCACTCGAAGCCCGCGGCCTCGCAATCCAGCCGGTGCAGGGCCGGCTGCGCGCGGTAGAGGCGATTCAGGTCGCGCACCAGGGCTTGCACGCCGGCGTGGCGCGCATCGGCCAGCAGCTCCCAGGGCAGCGCGGCATCGTGGTTCCACTCGCCGGGCTGGCCGAACTCCTGGCCCATGAAGAGCAGCTTCTTGCCGGGGTGGCCCCACATGAAGCCGTAGTAGGCACGCAGATTGGCGAACTTCTGCCAGTCGTCGCCAGGCATCTTGTTGAACATCGAGCCCTTGCCATGCACCACCTCGTCGTGCGAGATCGGCAACACGAAGTTCTCGCTGAAGGCGTAGACCAGGCCGAAGCTCATCTTGTCGTGGTGCCAGCGGCGGTGCACCGGCTCCTCGTGCATATAGCGCAGGGTGTCGTTCATCCAGCCCATATTCCACTTGTAGTGGAAGCCCAGGCCGCCGCTGTAGGTGGGCGCCGACACGCCCGGGAAGCTGGTGCTCTCCTCGGCCACGCTGATGGCGCCGGGCGCCTCGCGGCCCAGCAACTCGTTCATGCCGCGCAGCAGCGCGATCGCCTCGAGGTTCTCGCGCCCGCCGTGCACATTGGGCAGCCACTCGCCCGAGGGGCGCGAGTAGTCGCGGTAAAGCATCGAGGCCACCGCGTCCACGCGCAGGCCGTCGACGCCCCAGCGCTCGGCCCAGTAGAGCGCATTGCCGACCAGGAACTGCCGCACCTCGCTGCGGCCGAAGTTGTAGATCAGCGTGTTCCAGTCGCGATGGAAGCCCTCGCGCGGATCCGCGTACTCGAACAGATGGCTGCCGTCGAACTGCGCCAGGCCATGGGCATCGGCCGGGAAATGCGCCGGCACCCAGTCCAGCAGCAGGCCCAGGCCGCGTTCATGGCAGGCGGCCACGAAGCGCGCAAAGCCCTCCGGCGGGCCGAAGCGGGCCGAGGGGGCGTACAGGCCCAGGGTCTGGTAGCCCCAGGAGCCGTCGAAGGGATGCTCGCTGATGGGCATCAGCTCCAGGTGCGTGAAGCCCAGATCGGCGGCATAGGCGGGCAGCTCGGCGGCCAGCTCGTCCCAGCTCGGAAATTCGCGATCGCCGCCATCGCCGCCATCGCGGCGCCGCCACGAGGCCAGGTGCACCTCGTAGATGGCGATGGCGGCGTCGCGCCGATTCGCGCCGGCGCGCTCGGCCGGCAGGGGCAAGGCGGCCGGCAGGGCCGCCACCACGCTGGCGGTATCCGGGCGCAGCTGGGCGGCGCGCGCATAGGGGTCGGCCTTGAGCGGCAGCAGCGTGCCGTCGGCGCCGACCAGCTCGTATTTGTAGAGGTCCCCCGGCGCCGCATGCGGCACGAAGATCTCCCATACGCCGGCGTCGTGGCGCAAGCGCATCGCATGGCGGCGGCCGTCCCAGTGGTTGAAGCTGCCCACCACGCTGACGCGGCGCGCATTCGGCGCCCACACGGCAAAGCGCACGCCGGCCACCTCGCCATGCTGCAGCGGCTGGGCGCCCAGGGCCAGGTAGGGGCGCGGATGCGTGCCCTCGCGCAGCAGGGTCAGGTCTTGCTCGCCGAGTTGGGGACCGTAGGCATAGGCGTCGGCCAGCTCGGCGGCGGCGCCGTCGGCCCATTGCACCGCCAGGCGGTAGTCGAAGCGCTTCCTGCGGCGCGGGATCGCGGCCTCGAAGAAACCCGGCGCACGCTCAGTCAGCACCGCCAACTGTCTACCGCTGCCGGCTTCCAGCACGCTCACCGCGCCGGCACCGGGCAGCAGCGTCCTCAGCCAGAGGCGGCCGGTCGCGTCCTCGTGCAGGCCCAGGGCCGCAAAGGGATCGCTGTGGCGCGCTTCCAGCAGCGCGCTGACCTGGCTCGCATCCAGCATCGGTTCAAGCTCCGTTCAGCCCAGACTCTTGACGGACCAGACGCGCTCCACATATTCAGCGATGGTGCGGTCGGCCGAGAACCAGCCCATGCCGGCCACGTTCAGCACGGCACGCTCGCCCCAAGCCGCCTGGTCCTGGTAGAGCGCATCGACGCGTGCCTGGGTGGCCACATAGTCGGCGAAATCGGCCATCAGCATATACGGGTCGCTGCCCAGCAGCTTGTCCACCAGCGGGCGGTAGCGTGCCGTGTCGCCGGCCGAGAACTGGCCGGTGGCGATCGCGTCGATGACGGCCTGCAGCTGCTTGTTCTCTTCCACATGCAGGCGCGGGTCGTAGCCCAGCGCCTTGATGCGCGCCACCGCGTCGGTGCGCAGGCCGAAGACGAACATGTTTTCCACGCCCATGGCCTCGGCCATCTCGATATTGGCGCCGTCCCAGGTCCCGATGGTGAGCGCGCCGTTCATCGCGAACTTCATATTGCCGGTGCCCGAGGCCTCGGTGCCGGCGGTGGAGATCTGCTCGGAGAGGTCAGCGGCCGGGATGATGGTCTCGGCCAGCGAGACGCCGTAATTGGGCAGGAACACCAGCTTGAGCTTGTCGCCCACGCGCGGGTCGCTGTTGACCACGCGGCCTACATCATGCGCCAGCTGGATGATGAGCTTGGCCATGAAGTAGGCCGAGGCCGCCTTGCCGGCAATCACCACGGTGCGCGGGGTCCAGTTGGCCTGCGGGTTGGCGACGATGGCCTGGTAGCGCGCGATCACATGCAGGATGTTGAGCAGCTGGCGCTTGTACTCGTGGATGCGCTTGATCTGCACATCGAAGAGGCTGTCGGGGTTCACCGCCACGCCCAGCTCGCGCCGGATCAGGGCCGCCAGGCGTTCCTTGTTGGCGCGCTTGACGCCGAGGAACTGCTGCACCACCGCAGCATCCTTGGCCAGGCCCTTGAGCTTGGCGAGTTCGGAGAGATCCTGGCGCCAGCCCTGGCCGATATGCCGATCCAGCACAGCAGCCAGCTGTGGGTTGCACTGCTGCAGCCAGCGGCGCGGCGTCACGCCATTGGTGACGTTATGAAAACGCTCGGGCCAGATGCGGGCGTAGTCGGCAAAGATGGTCTGCACCATCAGCTCCGAGTGCAGCGCCGCCACGCCGTTGACGCGGTGCGAGGCCACGATGGCCAGATGGGCCATGCGCACGCGGCGCTCGCCGCCGCTGCCGTAGCCACCGTCTTCCTCGATCAGCGAGACGCGGCTCATCAAGGCCTCGTCGCCCGGGAAGCGCTGGCGCAGTTCGTCCATGAAGCGCTGGTTGATCTCGAAGATGATTTCCAGATGGCGCGGCAGCAGCGCCTCGATCATCTGCAGCGGCCACTTCTCCAGCGCCTCGGGCATCAGCGTGTGGTTGGTGTAGGACACCGCGTCGCGCGTGATGGCCCAGGCCTCGTCCCACTGCAGGCCATGCTGGTCCAGCAGCAGGCGCATCAGCTCGGCGGGGGCCAGGGCCGGATGGGTGTCGTTGAGGTGGATGGCGTTGCGCTTGCCAAGGTTGTGCAGCGTGCCGAACTCGCGCAGATGGCGCGCGATCAGATCCTGCAGCGAGGCGCTCACCAGCAGCGCCTCCTGCTTGAGGCGCAACTCGCGGCCGGCGTCGGTGGAGTCGTCGGGATAGAGCACCCAGTTGATGGCCTGGGCGGCCACGCGGTGCTGGGCGGCGGCGGCGTAGTCGCCGCGGCAGAAGGCATTGAAATCGATCGGCTTGGCGGCGCTGGCCTGCCATTGGCGCAGCGTCGAGACGCGCTCGCTGTGGTGCGCCGGCACGATGAAGTCCACCGCCTGCGCCAGCAGCTGCTCGGCCGGTTGCCAATGGCGGCTGCCATCGGCCTCGGCCACCACGCGGCCGCCAAAGCCCACCGGATAGCGCAGCTCGGGGCGCGGCACTTCCCACGCATTGCCCAGGGCCAGCCAATCATCGGGCGCCTCGACCTGGCGGCCGTCCTGGATCGCCTGGGCGAACATGCCGTACTCGTAGCGCAGGCCATAGCCGAAGGACGGCAGGCCCAGCTCGGCGAAGGAATCAAGGAAGCAGGCGGCCAGGCGGCCCAGGCCGCCATTGCCCAGCGCGGCGTCGTGCTCGCGCTCCAGCACATCGGGCAAGGCCTGACCCTGTGCCGCAAAGGCCTCGCGCAGGGTCTCGTCCAGACCCAGGGCGGCGATGGCATTGCCCAGCGCCCGCCCCATCAGGAATTCCATCGAGAGATAGTGCACGCGGCGCACCGGCGCCTGCTCGCCGCGCTGGGCGTCGGCGGCCTGGGTCGCGGCCCAGCGCTGGCTCAGCAGCTCGCGGCAGGCGCTGGCGGCGGCGCGCATCAGGGTCTCGCGGCTGGGCGCCTGGGTCGACTGGCTCAGCTCGCGCTGCAGCGCGGCCTTGAATTGGGCCTGCAGCTGGGCTTGCATCTCGGATTGAGGCTTGTCGTTCATGGTGGTGACGCTCTTGAATCGTGCCTTGATGGCGTGGAGGGCGGAGGCGGTCATAGGGTGTTCAGCAATGGGGCCACGACAGCGTCTCCACGAAGATGGCCCGACGAAGGGGCAGGGAGCGCGATGGCTGGCCGGAGCACAAGAGCCGCATCAGCGGCAGCGATGGGCAAAGTATCGCCCACGACCCGGATTTTGTGTAGTTTCACTACATCGGGAAATCCCGAACAACATTCTAACCCATTGATTTCCAATGAATTGATCGATGGATCTAGGGTGTAGCGCTGTTGTATGACTACATTTTGACCTGTATATTCTCTACAAATACAGCGCCACCCCAGCCGGGTGGTACCGCGTGAGACAAGCGCCTGCAGCCCCTGGGACGTTGGCGCGGAGGACCGAATGTGGCGGACGTGAAACTGCAAGCCGTGGCCAAGGCCTACGGTGAGACCAAGATCCTGCATGGCATCGACCTGGAGATTCGCGATGGCGAGTTCATGGTCTTTGTCGGCCCCTCGGGCTGCGGCAAGTCCACCCTGCTGCGCTCCATCGCCGGCCTGGAGGAGATCACCGGTGGCGAGCTGCGCATCGGCGGCCGCTTGGTCAACGACGTGCCGCCCGCGGAGCGCGGCATTGCCATGGTGTTCCAGTCCTATGCGCTCTACCCGCATATGAATCTGTTCGACAACATGGCCTTCGGCCTCAAGCTGGCCAAGGTGCCCAAGGCCGAGACCGAGACCCTGGTGCGCAACGCCGCCAAGATCCTGCACATCGAGCATCTGCTGGACCGCAAGCCCAAGGACTTGAGCGGCGGCCAGCGCCAGCGCGTCGCGATCGGCCGCGCCATCGTGCGCAAGCCCGACGTGTTCCTGTTCGACGAGCCGCTCTCCAACCTCGATGCCGCGCTGCGCGTGCGCATGCGCTACGAGTTCGCCAAGCTGCACGACGAGCTCAAGACCACCATGGTCTATGTGACCCACGACCAGGTCGAGGCGATGACGCTGGCCGACCGCATCGTCGTGCTCTCGGCCGGCAAGATCGAGCAGGTGGGCACGCCGCTGGAGCTCTACGAGCACCCGGACAATCTGTTCGTGGCCGGCTTCATCGGCAGCCCGAAGATGAATTTTCTCAATGCCGAACTGCTCAGCGCCACGGACACCGAGGCCGAGCTGAAGCTGGCCGGCGGCGAGACCATGCGCGCCCGCGTCGATGCCCGGCGCGCCACGCCCGGCGCCATGCTGACGCTGGGCATCCGGCCCGAGCACATGCGCATCGGTGGCGAGGGCAACCGGCTCGACAGCACCGTGGCCTTTGTCGAGTCGCTGGGCGGCACGACCTTCGCCTACTGCCCCTACCCCGGCATCGAGGAGCCCCTCACCTGCCAGTTCGAGGGCCGCAACGGCTGCGACCGGCTGCGCGCCGGTGACGCGCTGCAACTGCGCCTGCCGCCCGAGGCGATCTACCTGTTCGACGCCGAGGGCCGCGCCTTCCACCGCCTGGCCGCGCCGGAGCTGGGGGCATGAGGGCATGCATCGCTCTTGTGGCGCTGTTGTCGGGTGCGGCGCTGGCACAAACACCGCCCAAGCTGCTGGTCTGGATCAATGGCGACAAGGCCTACAACGGCCTGCAGAAGGTGGGCAACGCCTTCGAACAGGCCTCGGGCGTGAAGGTGGTGGTGGAGCATCCGGTGGATGCCACCGACAAGTTCCAGCAGGCCGTGGGTGCCGGCAAGGGCCCGGACGTGTTCTGCTGGCCGCATGACCGCGTGGGCGAGTGGGCCAAGTCCGGCCTGCTCACCGCCATCCGCCCCGGCAAGAAGCTCTACGCCGAATCGGAGGACTGGGCCTGGAAGGCGCTGGGCTACCAGGGCAAGCTCTGGGGCTACCCGATCGCGATCGAGACCACCGGGCTGATCTACAACAAGGCCCTGGTGCCCAAACCGCCCGCCAGCTTCGACGAGCTGATCGCGCTGGACAAGCAGCTGCAAGGCCAGGGCAAGCACGCCATCCTCTGGGACTACAACAAGAGCTTCTTCAGCTGGCCGCTGCTGGCCGGCGCCGGTGGCGAGATCTTCCCGCGCGACACCCAGGGCGAGTACGACACCGCCAAGGTGGGCGTCAACAACGCCGGCGCACTGGCCGGCGCCAGCATGATCAACCGCCTGATCCGCGAGGGCCATATGCCCAAGGGCGCACGCTACTCGGAGATGGAGACCGGCTTCGCGCGCGGCGAGGTGGCGATGATGATTTCCGGCCCCTGGGCCTGGGACAACGCCAAGAAGGCCAAGATCGATTTCGGCGTCGCGCCCATCCCGGGCGTGGTGGCCGGCAAGCCCTCCAAGCCCTTCGTGGGCGTGCTGGGCTGCATGATTGCCGCGCCCTCCAGGCTCAAGGACATCGCGCGCGAGTTCATCGAAAACCACCTGATGCGCCCCGAGGCGCTGAAGATCCTGGATGCCGATGTACCGATCGGCGTGCCCGCCAACAAGGCCTTCTATGCCGAGCTGGCGGTGAACCCGCTGATTCGCGCCAGCATGGAGAACGCCCGCCTGGGCGAGCCCATCCCCAATGTGCCCGAAGTCGGCCGCTTCTGGACCGCCATGGACGCGGCCCTCGAGGCCATCACCAACGGACTGCAATCGCCCAAGGACGCGCTCGACGGCGCGGCCGGCCGCATGCTGCTGAACAAATGAGCGCGACCGCCACCCTGCCCTCCTCCGGCTACGGCCGCGTGCCACCCTCGGCGCTGGAAAAGGCCGCCCGCCTGCTGCGCTGGCCCATCACCGGCGCCGCCATGCTGGCCGCGCTCTACCTCGTCTTCATGATCCACAGCGCCGGGCAGACGCTCTGGGCGGTGGGCGCGCTGATGCTGTTCTCGGCGGGCTTCTACGTCTATGTCTCGAACGCCGGCTTCGCCTACCGCTACCTGTTCCCGGGCCTGGCGGGCATGCTGGTGTTCATCGCCTTCCCGCTGCTGTACACGGCACAGATCGGCTTCACCAACTATTCCTCGGCCCATCTGCTGAGCCAGGAGCGCGTGCGCGAATACCTGCTGGACCAGCACGAGGCGATCGAGTCGCAGGTGCAGGCCTTCACCCTGCATGCTGACGGGCCGGAGTTCCGTCTGGTGCTGCGCGGCGGCGACGAAGGCACCGCGGCCAAATGGGTCTCACCCCCGCTGGCGCTGCGCGCGGCCAAGGCGCCGCTGAAGGTGGAGATGCTGCCCGCCGCCGCCGAGCATCTGCCGCTGCGCGCACCGCTGCAGGAAGCGCTGCCGCTGCGCGAGCTGATCAGGCACCGCGACGCCCTCAAGCAGCTGCAGCTGGTGCTGCCCGCCGCGGCGGGCCTCGCCGAGCTGCACTACCTGGGCCTGCGCGAGTTCGGCCCCATCAAGCGCCATTGGCAGGCGAATGCCGATGGCAGCCTGACGCGCACCAGCGATGGCCAGGTCTACAAGCCGAACCTGGACACCGGCTACTACGAGAACAGCAAGGGCGAGGCCATGCAGCCCGGCTTCAAGGTGCTGGTGGGCTGGCAGAACTACACCCGCATGGTGCTGGACGCCGAGTTCCGCGGTCCCTTCCTGAAGATCTTCGGCTGGACCGTGATGTTCTCGCTGGCCACGGTGGCCTGCGCCACCGCGATCGGCATGTTCCTGGCGGTGATGCTGAACTGGGAAGACCTCAAGTACCGCACCACCTACCGCACCCTGCTGTTCCTGCCCTATGCGGTGCCCGGCTTCATCTCCATCCTGGTGTTCAAGGGCCTGTTCAACCAGAACTTCGGCGAGATCAACGCCATCCTGGACGCGCTCATCGGCGTCAAGCCGGCCTGGTTTGCCGACCCGCTGCTGGCCAAGATCATGCTGCTGATCGTGAACGTCTGGCTGGGCTACCCCTACATCATGATTCTGTGCACCGGCCTGCTGAAGGCCATCCCCTCGGACCTGTACGAGGCCTCGGCGATCGTCGGTGCCGGCCCGCTCACCAACTTCTTCAAGATCACCGCGCCCCTGGTCATCAAACCGCTGGCGCCGCTCTTGGTGAGCGCCTTCGCCTTCAACTTCAACAACTTCGTGCTGATCGCGCTGCTCACCGACGGCCGCCCCGACTTCCTCAGCACCAAGATCCCGGCCGGCCAGACCGACATCCTGGTGAGCTACACCTACCGCATCGCCTTCAAGGATTCGGGCTCGGACTTCGGCCTCGCCGCCGCGATCTCGACGCTGATCTTCTTCCTCGTCGCCGCGATGTCCCTCATCAACCTGCGCCTGATGCGCAAGACCCAGCAATGACCCACCCCCTACGCGCTTCGCGCGCCCCCTCAAGGGGGCAGGCCCGCAGGACCGGCGAAGCCGGACCCTCGGGCCTCGCTCGGCTCGTTAGCTCACCAGCGGGGATGGGGCCCCGTGGCTTGAAATTCGACCGCAAAGAGACTTGATATGGCTATTGTTCGAGGCAAGCAGGCGCGCTGGCGCGTCTTTGCGGCACATGCCGTGTTGTGGATCTTCCTGGCGCTGACGCTGTTCCCGCTGCTGGCCATCGTCAGCATCTCGCTGCGGCCGGGCAACTTCGCCACCGGCCACATCATCCCCACCGAGATCAGCCTGGAGCATTGGAAGCTGGCCCTGGGCCTGCCCTACCAGGCCAGCGACGGCAGCCTGGTGCAGCCACCCTTCCCGGTGCTGACCTGGTTGTGGAACTCGATCAAGGTGGCCACGCTCTCGGCCTTCCTGATCGTGGCGATCTCGACCACCGCGGCCTATGCCTTCGCGCGCCTGAAGTTCCGCTTCCAGACGCCGATCCTCAACAGCATGCTGCTCTTGCAGATGTTCCCGCCGGTGCTGGCCCTGGTGGCCATCTACGCGATCTTCGAGACCATCGGCTCCTATGTGCCGGCCTTCGGCCTGGAGACGCATGCGGGCCTGGTGATGGCCTATCTGGGCGGCGTGGCCACGCATATCTGGACCATCAAGGGCTACTTCGAGACCATCCCGGTGGAGATCGAGGAATGCGCCAAGGTCGACGGCGCCACCCATTGGCAGGCCTTCAGCCGCGTGCTGCTGCCGATGGCCGTGCCCATCCTGATGGTGGTGTTCGTGCTGGCCTTCATCGGCACCATCATCGAGTACCCGGTGGCCTCGGTGCTGCTGCGCGAGGAAGGCAACCTGACGCTGGCGGTGGGCTCCAAGTACTTCCTGCATGACCAGCGCTTCCTGTGGGGCGATTTCGCCGCCGCGGCGGTGCTCTCGGGCCTGCCGATCACGCTGGTGTTCCTGCTGGCACAGCGCTGGATCGTCTCCGGCCTGACGGCTGGCGGTGTCAAGGGTTAAGGGAAGATCACATGATTCTTCGCATCAAGCGCCTGGCGGCGCTGGCGGCAGCCTGCCTGCTGCCCGGCCTGGGCGCGCAAGCGGCCGGCAACGCCGAGCAGATCGTGCAAAGCCTGCGCTTCGACTCGCGCGCCTTGCAGCACAAGAAGCCCTTTGGCGCCGTCACCGCCGGCAGCGAGGTGCGCTTCACGCTGCAGGCCCTGCCCGGTGTGGAACAGGCCACCCTGGTCGTCGCGCAGCGCCGGCTCGAGGGCAACCAGGACCTGATCGAGTACCGGGAGCTCGCCAGGCTGCCGATGCAGAAGAAGACGCGCCGCCATGGCGGGCTTGAGCAATGGAGCGTGCCCTACCGCTTCGGCGCGCCGGCCATCTATGGCTACCACTTCGAGCTGCGCATCGGCGGCCGGCCCTATGTCTACCAGAACAACGCCGATCCGGTCCACTGGACCAAGGAAGCCGGCAGCATGGGGCTGGGCCTGGCCGAGGCCCTGCCTGCGGAGCTCCAGCAACTGCGCCGCTACCGCCAGACCGTCTACGCCGCCGACTTCAAGGTGCCGGACTGGGCGCGCGACACCGTCTACTACTACATCTTCCCCGAGCGCTTCCGCAACGGCGATCGCCGCAACGATCCGCAGCCCGGCCGCGACCGCTACCAGGACAAGGACGTCGAGCTGCATGCCAACTGGCTGGACAAGCCGTTCAAGCCAGGCACGGGTGATGGTTCGGACGCGGTCTACAACAACGACTTCTTCGGCGGCGACCTGGCCGGCATCATCGAGAAGCTGGACTACATCCGGAGCCTGGGTGCCAACGCGATCTACATGACGCCGATCTTCCGCGCCGCCAGCAACCACAAGTACGACACCGCCGACTACACCCAGGTGGACCCGGCCTTCGGCACCAATGCCGACTTCGCGCGCCTGTGTGCGGAAGCGGCCAAGCGCGGGATCCGCGTCATCCCGGACACCTCGCTGAACCACGTCGGCAGCGACTCGATCTACTTCGACCGCTTCGGCAACTTCAAGTCGGGCGGCGCCTTCGAGAGCGCCAAGATCAACCCGGCCTCGCCCTATGCCGGCTGGTTCAGCTTCGATGCCAGCCAGGCCGAGCCCGACCGGCAGTTCAAGGGCTGGGTCGGCGTGCTGGACCTGCCCGAGATCAACAAGGCCTCGCCGGCCTTCCGCGCCTTCGCCTACGGCAACCCCGACTCGGTGATGAAGCAATGGCTGGACCGCGGCGCGGCCGGCTGGCGCATGGACGTGGCGCCCTGGGTGCCGGACGACTTCTGGCGCGCATGGCGCACCGCCATCAAGGCGCACAAGCCCGACGCGATCACGATCGCCGAGACCTGGTTCGATGCCAGCAAGTTCTTCCTCGGCGACAGCTTCGACTCGACCATGAACTACATCTTCCGCAACGCGCTGCTCGACTACGCGGCCGGCGGCGATGCGCGCAAGCTGGCGGCCCAGCTCGAGCTGATGCGCGAGGCCTATCCGCCCCAGGCCTTCTACGCGCTGATGAACCTGATCTCCTCGCACGACCAGGCACGCGCCCTGCACCACTTCGGCTACCTGGACGATGGGGACCAGGCCAAGCTCAAGGACGCCAAGCAGCGTCTGCGCCTGGCCATGTTCTTCCAGATGATGTATCCCGGCGCGCCGGCGATCTACTATGGCGACGAGGTCGGCGTGGCCGGCGGTGACGATCCCTACAACCGCGCCACCTACCCCTGGGCCGACCAGGGCGGCCGGCCCGACGAGGCCCTGCTGGCCGAGGTCCAGCGCCTCACCGCGATGCGCCATGCGCTGCCGGTGCTGCGCCATGGCAGCCTGGGCGCGCCGCTGTACCTGGACGAGCATGTGATCGTGCTGCTGCGCCAGGATGGCCGGCATTGGGCCATCACGGCCACCAACAACGCCGCCACACCGCAGACCATCACGCTCCAGCTGCCGCCCGCATTGGCCGGGGCGACCTTCGGCGATGCGCTGAGCCAGGAGCCGATCCAGGCCCGCCAGGGCCGGCTGCAACTCACGGTGCCGGCGCTGTTCGGCCGCGTCCTGACATGGAACTGAGAAGCTTCGGCGGGAATAACACCGGCCTGCGCGTCTCGGCGCTGGGCTTCGGCGCCATGCATCTGAACGACGAGCGCACGAGCGAGGCCGAAGCCGGCCGCCTGCTCAACGCGGTGCTGGACCTGGGCGTGAACCTGATCGACACCGCGCGTGGCTACGGGCTCTCGGAGCAGCGCATCGGCCGCCATCTGGCGCACCGGCGCAGCGAGTTCCTGCTCTCCACCAAGCTGGGCTATGGCGTCGAGGGCGTGCCCGACTGGAGCTACGACTGCATCGTGCATGGCGTGGAGCGTGCCCTGCGCCTGCTGCGCAGCGAGGTGCTGGACATCGCCCACCTGCATTCATGCCCCCTGCATGTGCTGGAACAGGGCGAGGTGCTGCGCGCGCTGCAGGACTGCCGCGCGGCCGGCAAGATCCGCGTGGCCGCCTATTCGGGCGACAACGCCGAGCTGGACTTCGCGCTGGCCTGCGGCCAGTTCGGCGCGGTGCAGACCTCGGTCAGCCTGTGCGACCAGGTCAACCTGGCGACGCGCCTGCCCGCCGCCCAGGCGGCCGGCATCGGCGTGATCGCCAAGCGCCCGATCGCCGGCGCCGTCTGGCGCCAGGCGGCAAGACCTGACACCTTTGCCGAGGGCGAGTACTGGGCACGCTGGCAGGCCATGGGGCTGGAGGCCGCCCTGCCCGGCGCCAACTGGAACGAACTCGCGCTGCGCTACACCGCCTACCTGCCGGGTGTCTCCAGCACCATCGTCGGCACCTCCAAGCTGGCGCATTTCGAGCAGAACCTGGCCGCGCTGGCCCAGGGCGCCTTGCCGCCCGAACAGTCCAGCCTGCTGCGCCAGGCGTTTCTGCGCGCGGACCGCGACTGGGCGGGCTTGATCTAACTTCAGCCGTCCTGGTTGATCTTCGCGATCAGCGCGCGCAGCACCTCGTCGGCCTTGTCGTTGGCGATCTGGCAGGTGCCGGCGGCCTGATGGCCACCGCCGCCATAGGCCAGCATCAGCTCGCCCACATTGGTCTTGCTGCTGCGGTCCAGGATGGACTTGCCGGTGGCCAGCACGGTGTTCTGCTTCTGCACGCCCCACATCACGTGGATGGAGATATTGCACTGCGGGAACAGCGCGTAAATCATGAAGCGGTTGGCGGCCCAGATGGTCTCCTCGCCGCGCAGGTCCAGCACCGCCAGATTGCCGTGCACCCGGGTGCAGCGCTTGATCTGCTCCTTGGCACGCTCGGCATGCTCGAAGTACAGGTCCACGCGCTCCTTCACGTCCGGCAGGGCCAGGATCTCTTCGATGCCGTGATTGGCGCAGTACTTGATCAGATCCATCATCAGCGCGTAGTTGCTGATGCGGAAGTCGCGGAAGCGGCCCAGGCCGGTGCGTGAATCCATCAGGTAGTTCAGCAGCGGCCAGTCGGTGGGATCGAGGATCTCGTCGCGCGTGAACTGGGCCGAGTCGGCCTTGTCCACCGCGTCCATCATGGCCTCGGTCATGCGCGGGAACGCGGCCTGGCCGCCGTAATGCTGGAACACCACACGCGCCGCCGAGGGCGCATCGGCGCGGATGATGTGGTTGGGGCGCTCGCCGCTGTTGCGCAGGGTCTCGGACTCATGGTGGTCGAACACCAGATGCGCGGCGGCCACATAGGGCAGATTGGTGGTGATGTCGCGCCCGGTGATGGCGATCTTGCCGTCCTGCATGTCCTTGGGGTGGACGAAGAGGATGTCGTCGATCAGCTCGAGCTCGTTGAGCAGCACGGCACACACCAGGCCGTCAAAATCGCTGCGGGTAACGAGGCGGTACTTCTGCTGGCTCATGGGAACTCCTGCGATGGGATGTCGGACCCATGATAGGCAATTTGCCCTCAGCGAAAGCGCGACAAAGCCGGTAATCGTTGCAAAAGACCGGGCACGCGCTGGGCACCGCCCTGCAGGCGCTGATCGTGGCGATAGTCCTGGTGTGGCTGGACCCGCCAGTCCTTGCGCTCGAACTGCAGCTGCAGCGCCCGCGCCAGGGCGGCGAAGCTGTGGCCCTCCTCGGCATTGCTGTCCAGATGGACCAGCCCCGGCTGCGGCGCCACCAGCAAGGCCAGCAGGGCGGCCGCGGTGTCGGCCATGAAGGAGCAGGCCGGGATCCAGGCCGTGCTGGCCGCCACCCGGCCCTCGCGGCGCTGCCATTCGTCCAGGGCCATCAGCATATTGTTGCCGGGCTGGCTCGGGTCGATCTGCCAGCCGATGCGCACCACGCTGGCGGCCGGGTGGGCGGCCAGCACCGCGTCCTCGCAGGCGATCTTGTAGCGGCCGTAGTCATCCTGGGCGGTGCGCGCAGCCGTGACGGCATGCGGGCCGTCAGGTTCGTGATGGAACACCATGGCCGTGCTGGTGAACACCATCGGCAGACCATGCAGCGCCGCGTGGGCGGCCAGGCGCCCCGCCCAGGCGGCCGAGCCCATGCCCAGATGGGCGATGGCATCGAAGCGCTGCGCCGCCAGCCATTGCCGGCCGGCATCGGCATCCTCGGGGTCCAGCGTGCGGCGGTCCCAGCCCTGCAAGCCATGCCCCGCCGCGCGCAAGGCCTCGGCCAGGCGTGGCGCCAGCGTGCCCTGCAGGCCGGTGACCAGCACCTTCATGGCGCACCCGCGCCGAGGGCCAGCGGCCAGACCGTCAGCCGGCCGCGCAGGCTGCCAGACCCGCTCACTTGCAAGGCCAGGCCACGGCTCGCATCGGCCGGGAAGATCAGCTCGGTGAGCGCCACCAGGCCGTCGGCGCTGAACACTTCCACCGAGCAGTGGTCGATGAAGATGCGCAGGCACAAGGGCGCAGCGCCCGGCGCCCAGGTTGCCGCCCGGCGCCCGGCCCAGCGCTGCGCATCGACCTCGTGCCCGGAGGCCGCGCGGTCGATGAAGACCTGGCCCAGGCCGGGGTCCACGCCCACCACCGTGTGCTCGCCGCCGCCGCGGCGCAGCAGCAGGGCACAGGGGCCGGCGAAGCCGGGCTCCAGCTCCCACCGCAGCTCCAGGCTGCGCCCATCCAGACCCTGCAGATCGATCTCATGCTCGCCTTCGCCGGCCTGAAGCGCGACGCTCAGCGGCGCGCCGCGCAGTGCCGCCAGCCCGGGCCAGGGGCGCTGCGCCAGACGCGTGCCCGCGGGTGTGTCCAGCAGGCCGAGCTCGCGCGGCAGGCTCATCGCGCCGCGCCAGGGCGCGCTGGGCGTGTGCTTGGCATAGCCATGGTTGTTCATCCAGGCGATCCACAGCGGCGCGCGCCCGGCGGGCAGGCCGGCCCAGGAAAGCGCGGCATAGAAGTCGCTGCCATGGTCCACCCACCGGCCGGTGTCGCCTGGCGCCTGGTCCGGCACAAAGCGCTGGCCATCGAATTGCCCGATGAAGATCTGCGCGCCGGTGCCGCCCGGATGGCCGGCAAAGGTGTCCACCTTCAAGACCCAGCGGCTCGGCGCGCCGCCCTCGCCCGGGAACTCGATCAGGTCGGGGCATTCCCAGATGCCACCCACCTCGCCGGCCGGGCCGAAATCGCTGAGATGCTGCCATTGCCTGAGGTCGGGCGAGGCGTAGAAGCAGACCCGATGATCGTCCGGCCGCACCACCACCATGACCCAGCGCGCCGTGGCCGCGTGCCAGAACACCTTGGGGTCGCGGAAGTCCTTGAGGCCGATGTCCAGCACCGGATTGCCGGCGTACTGGGTCCAGCTCAGGCCGCGATCCAGGCTCCAGGCCAGCTCCTGCGCCTGCCCGCCCTCGGGGCGGCGCAGGCAGCCGGTGTAGATGGCCACCCAGGGTGCCTGGCCCTCGCGGCCGAAGCCGCTGCTGTTGGCATGGTCGATCACCACGCTGCCCGAGTAGATCGAGACCCGCTCGTCCTCGGCGATCGCCAGCGGCAGCTCGCGCCAGTGCAGCAGGTCGCGGCTCACCGCATGGCCCCAGCTCATATGGCCCCATTGATCGCCAAAGGGGTTGGTCTGGTAGAACAGGTGGTACTCGCCATCGGCGTAGATCAGGCCATTCGGGTCGTTGATCCAGTGGCGCCGCGCGCTGTAGTGCCAGGCCGGACGGTAGCGGTCCGCGGGCGTACTCATGGCCGCGTCGAGATGCTCCAGCCCCAGGCCGGCAGGCTCAGCCGCTGACCCGCCAGCGTGTAGCTCTGCGCCTGCTTGCCCAGGTTCACCACCACCGTCACCGCGTCGCTGCCGGCGCTGCGGCGGAACGCGAACAGCTGCGCATTGCCGACATCCAGCAGCTCCACCGGCGCACCGTACTGGCCGTTGCCCAGCGCCAGGTGCTGGCGCTTGAGGGCCAGCAATTCGGCATAGAAGGGCTCGAGCTCGCGCGTCTTCCAGGCGATCGGGTCCTTCTCGAAGAACTCGAGCCGCTTGGCCAGGCGCGCTTCCTGGCCGCCATAGATCAGCGGCATGCCTGGCAGGGTGAAGGTCAGCACCGCCAGCGCCTGGTAGGCGTCGCCGTAGAGCTCGGCGTCGGTGCCGTGCCAGGAGTTGAAATCGTGGTTGCTGGTGAAGCGCATGCGGTAGGCATGGGCCGGGTAGCCATTGGTCTTGGGATCGGCCTGCCGGGCCACCCAGGCGCGCAGCTCGGCGGCGCCGGCCTGGCCCTTGCCGATGGCCTTGAAGATGTCGGCCAGATCCCAGCTGTAGGTCATGTCGAAGGCCGCGCGGTGCAGATCGGCCTTGTCGGACTCGGCCAGCATGAACATGGGCTTGATCGCGTCCAGCGCCTGGCGCGCGCGCTCCCAGAAGGGCGTCGGCACCAGGCTGGCCACATCGCAGCGGAAGCCGTCCAGGTCCACCTCGCGCACCCAGAAGGCCATCGAGGCGATCATGGCCTCGCGCAGCGCCGGGTTGTCGTAGTTGAGGGCCACCACATCGGTCCAGTACTCGGGCTCGGGGCCCTCGGTGAATGTGACCGGGTAGATCTCGCCCTTGGCATTGAGCTTGTACCAATCCTTGTGTGCCCGGGTCCACGGATGGTCCCAGGCGGTGTGGTTGGCCACCCAGTCGAGGATCACCTTCATGCCCAGGGCATGGGCCTGTTTGACCAGCATGCGCGCATCGTCCAGCGTGCCGAACTCGGGGTTGATGGCAGTGTAGTCGCTGATCGAGTAGTAGCTGCCCAGGCCGCCCTTGCGGTTCTCGCGGCCGATCGGCTGCCAGGGCATCAGCCAGAGCATGTCCACGCCCATCTTCTTCAGGCGCGGCAGCTCGGCGGCAAAGGCCTTGAGCGTGCCCTCGGGCGTGTACTGGCGCAGATTCACCTGGTAGATATTGGCCTGGCGCGACCAGGGCACATGGCTCATCTCGGTGGCGGCGGGGACGGCGGGGGTTTGGCTCATGACGGATGTGGAGGGCAAAAGGCAGGCCAGGGCCAGCAGGGTGGGAGCGAGGGAATGGAAGCGCACGTTGGGGTTCATCCTTTGACGCCGCCGGCCGCCAGGCCGGCGATGAGCCAGCGCTGGGCCAGCAAGAACACCGCGGTGATGGGCAGGCCCGACAGGATTGCCGCGGCCGCGAAATCACCCCAGTGGAAGTTGTGCTCATGCACGAAGAGCTTGGCGCCCACCGCCAGGGTGAGCTGGTCCTGCTGGGTCAGCAGCACCGAGGCGACCGGGTATTCGATGATGGCGCCGATGAAGGCGAGCAGGAACACCACCGCCAGGATAGGCAGGGCCATCGGCAGCAGCACGCGCCAGAAGGTCTGCCAGACGCTGGCACCGTCCACGCGCGCGGCCTCCTCCACCTCCTGCGGCAGGGTGTCGTAATAGCCCTTGAGCGTCCAGACATGCATGGCGATGCCGCCCGAATAGGCCAGCACCAGGGAGGCATGGGTGTTGAGCCCCAGCCAGGGCGCGACGCTGCCGAGGCGGTCGAAGATGGCATAGATCGCCACCAGGGCCAGCACCGCCGGAAACATCTGCATCAGCATCAGCGCGGTGAGCAGGGCACGCCGCCCGGCAAAGCGCATGCGCGCCAGCGCATAGGCGGCGGTGGTGGAGAACAGCAGCGTGACGAGGCCCGAGATGGTGGCCACCTTGATCGAGTTCCACAGCCAGCGCAGCACCGGCAGATCGGGCTCCAGCAGGCGCCCGTCGGGCCCCGCATAGGGCAGGCCCAGCACATAGCGCCAATGCTCCAGGCTCAGCGTCTGCGGGATCAGGCTGCCGGAGGCGAAGTTGCCGGGCCGCAGCGACACCGACAGCACCACCAGAAACGGAAACACCACCGCGGCGCAGAGCGTGAGCAGGAACAGATGCGCCGCCAGCTTGCGCCAGCGCTGCGACTTGGATTGAACAATCGCCATGCCTGCGCTCCCCTGCTGCTAACGCTTGTGATCCTGGTCCAGCCGCGTCATGCGCATCTGCACCAGGGTGATGGCGGCCACGATCAGGAAGATGAGCGTGGAGATGGCCGAGGCCAGGCCGAACTGCTGGCCCGAATCCTGGAAGGCGATGCGCCAGGTATAGGACACCAGGATGTCGGTGGTGCCGGCCGGCAGGCTGGTGTCGAGCTGATCCGGGCGGCCGCCGGTGAGCAGGCTGATCAGCACGAAGTTGTTGAAGTTGAAGGCGAAGGCGCTGATCAGCAGTGGCGTGAGCGGCTTCAGGATCAGGGGCATGGTGATGAGCTTGAAGTTGGCCCAGGGGCCCGCGCCCGCCACCGCCGAGGCCTCGTAGAGATCGGCGGGAATCGCCTTGATCATGCCGGTGCACAACACCATCATGTAGGGGAAGCCCAGCCACAGGTTGACGATCAACAGCATGCACTTGGCCAGCAGCGGATCGGAGAACCAGGCCGGCCGGACGCCGAACAGGCCGTGCAGGATCAGGTTGATCTCGCCCAGGTTCTGGTTGAACAGGCCCTTGAACACCAGGGTGGAGATGAAGCCCGGCACCGCATAGGGCAGGAACAGCACCAGGCGGTAGGCCGCGCGCGCCTCCAGGCTCTCCCAGTTCAGCAGCACCGCCAGCAAGAGGCCCAGCGCGGTGGTCAGCAGCACCGTCATGCCGGCGAACACCACCGTCCAGACGAACACGCTCAGAAAGGGCGCGCGGAAACGCGGCTCGGTGAACACGCGTGCGTAGTGGCGCCAGCCCACGTTGACGCGGTAGCCGGGCTGCAGCTGTTCGCCGCTGGCACTGGTGTAGAAGCCCTCGCCCGCATCGGGCTGGTAGCGCGTGCCGCTCAGCTGGTCGGTCAGCACGCCGTCCGCCGCCTCCACATAGAGCGGCCGGCTCTGTGCAAACTCGCGCAGGCTGCTGAGGGTGTAGACCTGCCCTGCCGCATCGCGCAGGCGCAGTACGCGCAGGGCGGGCAGCAGGGCCACGCGCTCCGCCATGGCCAGGGGGGCGGCCAGCGTCTCGCCCGCCGCCACCAGGGTCAGGTCTTGCGGGTGCTCGGCATCGGGCCGGAAGCGCGGCGTCAGCAGCTCGCCCGCGGCGCCGGTCAGAAGCAGGCGCAGGCCGTCGCCCTCGCGGTGCAGGCTGAACTCGCGCTCCGAGCCCTGCTCGCGAATGCGCTCCTCCAGCAGATAGGCGCGCGCGCGCTCGAAGTCCAGCAGGTTCCTGGCGCTGTAGTTGCTGAAGCCCAGGCCGAAGGTGTAAAGCATGGGGAAGACCACGAACACCAGGGCCGCGGCCACGCCAGGAAAGAGGTAGCGCAGCGCGCCGGTGCGCGGCGAGCTGTAGGTCCAGATCGCCAGCGCGCCCACCGCCAGCAGCATGGCGGCCAGCAGGGTCTGGCCGCTGGCATACACGCCCATCAGCGCATACAAGAGCCCCAGCACCGCGGCGGGCAGCAGCAGGCGCTGCAGCAGCGCAGCGCTCATGTGCCCTCCCGGATGCGACGCACCGCCGCGGCCATGGCCTCGGCGGGCGTCTGCCGGCCCTCGCTGAGATTGGTCAGCGAGGATTTCATCGCGGCCCAGAAGCGCCCCATCTCCGGGATGCAGGGCGTGGGCATGCCGTCCTTGGCCGAGGCCATGATGCCGGCGATCCTGGGGCCCAGGCGCGGGTCGGCCAGCAGCTCGGCATAGAAGCGGCGGCTGGCCGGCGCGCCGATCGGCTCGGCCTGGTTCACCAGCCGCAGGCCCTCGGGCGTGAGCAGGTAATGCTCGATGAACTCCACCGCCAGCTCGCGCTGGCGCGTGGCGCGGTTGATCATCACGCCCTTCACGCCCACATAGGGCGCGGCGGCGCGGCCTTCCACCATGGGGATGCGGGCCACGCCGAAATCGATGCCGGCGCGCTGCAGATTCACCCAGGCCCAGGGCCCGTTGATCATCATGGCCACGCGCCCCTGGGCCAGCGCGGCCTCCATCTCGGCATAGCCGATGCCCGCGGGCATCAGGCCCTCCCGGATCATGCGCGCCAGCAGTTCCGCGCCCTTCAGCGCGCCGGGCGAGCCAAGGCCGGTGTCACGGGCGTCGTAGCTGCCGTCGACGCGGCGCTTGAAGGCGTAGCCGCCATGGGCCGAGAACAGCGGCCAGCTGAAATAGGCATTGGTGTAGTCCCACAGCATGGCCTTGCGACCCTGCCGCGACAATTGCGCGTCCAGCTCGAACACCTCGTCGAAGCTGGCCGGTGGCCGCGCCACCAGTGCCTTGTTGTAGAGCAGGGTCACCGCCTCGATCGCATAGGGGTAGCCCCAACTGCGGCCGCGCCAGGCAAAGCCATCCCAGGCCAGCGCATCGATGTCCTCGCGCAGCGCCCTGCCAGGCGTCACCGCATGCAGCAGGCCGCCCGCCACCCACTCGCCGATGCGGTCGTGGGTGTAGATGTAGATGTCCGGACCCTTGCCCGCGGACGCGGCCTGCTGGAACTTGGAAGGGCCGTCGTCGGGCGTTTCCACCACCACCGGCACGCCGGTGGCCGCGCTGAAGGCCTCGGCCACACGCCGCATGCCCTTGGCCCCTTCGACGGTGAACCAGATCACCAAGGGCGCCGGGGCCGCGGGGGCCGCCGACGCCAGGCCGGTGGCGAGCGCCATGCCGGAAGCCGTGAACTGCCGCCTGGTGATGTGCTTTCTCAACATGACGTAGTTTTACTACGCATTGATAACGATTGCAAAACCTATATTTGCATGGTTTTCCCGGACATCAGACGGATTTTCGTAATCAAACTACATCTTCTTTGGCGCCGCACAGTGCTGCTGGATATAGGCCGCATGGTCCGGCATCACGTCCACGCATTTCGCAATCACGCCGCGCACGCTCTCGAGGTAGTCGGCCGTGTCGCCCTCGGGCAGCAGGTCAGCCAGCGGGTTGTAGCCCTGGGTCGCGAGGTTCTGCCCTTCCATCACCTGCAGCCAGCCGACCTCGGAGAACAACTCGTTGTTGAAGCGCACGATGCGGCCGCGCGACTTGTACAGCGCCATCTTGCGCTGCAGCGACTCGGGCACCGCCATGGCCGCACAGGCCTTCCAGAACTCGGAATCGGTGCGCTGATTTGCGTGGTAATGCAGGATGATGAAGTCGCGGATGCTCTCGTACTCGAAGCGGTTCTGGCGGTTGAACTCGTCGATGTCGGTCTGGCTGAAGCCCTGATCGGGGAAGTAGTCGATCAGGCGCTGGATGGTGGCCTGGATCAGGTGGATGCTGGTGGACTCGAGCGGCTCCAGGAAGCCGCTGGCCAGGCCGATGGCGATGACGTTCTTGTTCCAGGTCTTGCGGCGCATGCCGGTGACGAACTTGATCAGGCGCGGGTCCGCCAGCGGCTTGCCATCCAGATTGGCCAGCAAGGTCGCCGCGGCCTCGTCCTCGCTGATGGCGTTGCTGCAGAACACATGGCCATTGCCGGTGCGGTGCTGCAGGGGGATGCGCCATTGCCAGCCGGCACGATGCGCGGTGGAGCGCGTATACGGCGTGAGCACCGGCACCGATTCGCAGGGCACGGCCAGCGCGCGGTCGCAGGGCAGCCAATGGGTCCAGTCGTCGTAGCCGGTCTTGAGCGTCTGCTCGATCAGCAGGCCGCGGAAGCCCGAGCAGTCGATGAAGAGATCGCCCTCCACGCGCTCGCCGCTTTCCAGCACCACGGCGTCGATGTGGCCATCGCCGGCGCGCTGCGTGGCATGGGTGATCTTGCCCTCGGTGCGCCGCACGCCGCGCTCTTCCGAGAGCTTGCGCAGATAGCGCGCATACAGGCTGGCATCGAAGTGATAGGCGTAGGCGATGTGGTTGAGCGGCGAGTTCTCCACATCGTGGCGCGGGGGCATGAACTTGTTGGCCTTGCAGGCCATGCGGGTGATGGAGTAGTTCTCCAGCCCCTGGGCGCGGCCGAGCGCGTGCATCTTGCGCCAGTACTGCTCGAAGGGCACGGTCCAGAGCGCCTGGCCGATCGGGCCGAAACCGTGCATATAGCGGTCGCCCAGCTTGCCCCAGTTGACGAACTCGATGCCCAGCTTGAAGCTGCCCTGGGTGGCGCGCATGAACTCGTTCTCGTCGATGCCCACCACCTTGTTGAAGAGCTGGATCATCGGGATGGTGGCCTCGCCCACACCCACGATGCCGATCTCGTCGGACTCCACCACGCGAATCTGGTAACGGCCGCGCAGGGTGGTGGCCAGGGCCGCCGCCGTCATCCAGCCGGCGGTGCCGCCGCCCACGATGACGATTGTTTTCAGAAGTGCCGGCTGCATCATGCTCATGCCTCACGAAATGAAAAACGGGGAACCAAAGTGCTCTTTGGTCCCCCGCGAGAATAGATCAGGTGCCCGGCCCCTTGGGGAGCACAAACACCTGTTGGCTCAGCGCGCTCAGAACTTGTAGTTCAGGCCCAGCATATAGGTCTTGCCGAACTTCTTGCGATCGGTGGTGTTGCCGTTCGCAGCGTCGTAATAGGCCAGCTCGGAGTTGGTCAGATTGCCAGCCTGGGCCAGCACCGACAGCCCCTTCAGGTAGCCATCGTTGAACTCGTACGAGGCCTGCAGATCGACCTGGGTGTCACCCTTGATGAAGACCAGCTGGGTCTTGTCCTGGTAGTCCGAGATCGAGCCCAGGAAGTCCGAGCGCTTGCGGGCGGCTACGGCGATCTGGAAGCCATGCTTCTCGTAGTAGGCGCGCAGGTTGGTGACCTGCTTGGACAGACCCGGCAGCGGGATCGACGGGATGTTGACGTTCTGGGTCTGGAAGGCCGCGGCCGGCAGCTTCAGCGAGCTGCTGGTGTTGGAGTAGTTGACCATCACGCCGAAGCCATCCAGGGCATCGAACACCATGTTCAGCGGCACGTTCACGGCCAGCTCGACACCGTGGATATTGCCGCCCGAGCCATTGAAGGGACGGCTCAGGAAGCCCACCGTGCTGCCGCTCGGCGGCAGCGTCGAACCCGGCGTCAGGTAGGACGCGAAGTCAAACACCTGGTCGACCTTCAGGATGTAGGTCTTGAGCTTCTTGGCAAAGCCGGCCACGCTGATGTAGCCCTTCTTGCCAAAGTACTTCTCGTAGGAGAGGTCCAGCGCGTCGGCGCGGAAGGGCTCGAGGTAGGGGTTGCCGCCGGAGCCGTTCAGGCGCGCCGGGGTCACATCGGACTTCAGGCTGAAGTCGATGGTGCCCTTCATGTCTTCCATGTTCGGACGAGCCAACACGCGGCCCACACCGAAGCGCACCACCTGATCGCTGCCCAGATCGGCAGACAGGTTCAGGTTGGGCAGCACATCGTTGAAGCTGTGCGTGGCGCTCACGCCGGAGTACTGGCACTGGTGGGTGCCGCCGTCGCAAGTGGCCTGCTCGACCTTGAAGCCGGTGGCCGTCTGGCGCGTGTTCTGCACCTGCAGGCCGATATTGCCGCGCACCGGCAGGCTGCCGACGGTGGTGTCGATATCGCCCTTGAAGTAGGCGGTGGTGACCTTCTCCTCGACGCCCCAGCTCTTGCCCACGATGTCGTGGTCGGACCAGGCATTGAGCTGGTAGACCGAGCCCACCGAGCCGGCAGGATTCCAGTTCAGGGTCGGGATGCCCGTCAGGCCGCCGACGCCGGTGCTGGGGTTGGGCATGTCGGCCGAGATCAGGCGGTTCTTCACCGAGCCGTCGGCATTCAGGCCGCCCAGGATCACCAGTGCGCCTTCACGCGTGATGCGCTCCTTGCTGCGGTCGGTGTAGTTGGCGCCGATGTCGAACGCCACCAGAGGGCCCAGTTCAACGTCGCGCTTGCCGCTCAGGCGCAGCGACTTGATCTTGTCGGTGGTGACCGGGTTGGCGTAATAGCCGTCCTGCACGCCGTTGGCGCCGGCCCAGCCCTGCACGTCGGTCAGCTTGATGATGCTGGGGTCGGCGTAGTTCAGGCCGCTGGTGTACTTCACATCGGCCAGGTTCTTGCCGTCGAAGCCGGTGTAGGAGAGCGTGTCCTTGACGTTGGTGGTGTTGCCAGGCAGGCCGGCGGTGGTCTCGAAGCGCTCGGAGACCTTCTTCACGTCGGAGTAGGACAGGTCGCTCTTCAGCGTCCAGCCGCCCGCCTTCAGGTTGTTGGCCCAACCCACGGACTTCAGCTCGTCGGTGTAGTCCTCGTTGTGGTTGCGGATCACGCCCTTCCAGTTGGTGAAGGTGCCGGCCGTGGCCACGCCGCCCGAGACCGTGGCATTGACCAGCGTGCCGCCGGTGTCGTTCGCGCCTGCCGAGAGGCCGCCCACCGGGCCTTCCAGGCCGCGCTTCTTGACCGAGAAATTGCCCTTGGACCAGAACGCATCCAGGATGGTCTCGAAGTCCTTGTTGGGCTTGTACTGCAGCACGGCCATCGCACCGGTGCGGTCGAAGTCGGTGCTCTCGATATCGGTCGTGAAGCCGCCGGGCGTCTTCACCTTGCCGCCGTTGTAGTCAACGTCGGCCACCCAGCCACCCCAGGTGTTGAAGTTCGGACGGCCACCGCCCTTGGACTTGGACTTGGTCAGGCCCAGCGCCACACCCACGGTGCGATCGGCGAACTGGTCGATGTAGGACAGCGAGGCGCGATCGCCGCTGCCGGTGCCGAAGCCGGGCTGGTCCTCGGCCTTGGTCGTGTGTTCCTTGCGGTAGTTGATCGCCGTGGTGCGCTTGGCAAAGCTCAGCGGGCGCACGGTCTGCTGGTCGATGGTGGACGACAGGCCCTGACCCATCAGCGAAGCGTCCGGCGTCTTGTAGACCACCACGCTACCCAGCAGCTCGGCCGGGTATTGGTCGAATTCCACGCCGCGGCTGCTGCCGGTCGAGGCTTGCTCGCGGCCATTCAGCAGGCCGCCGTTGAAGTCGGGCGACATGCCGCGCACGCTGACCTGCGAAGCACGGCCGGTCACGGCGCTGCGCTGTGCGGTCACGCCGGGCAGGCGCGAGATCGACTCGGCCACGCTGGCGTCGGGCAGCTTGCCGATGTCTTCGGCGGAGATGGCCTCAACAATGGAGTCCGATTGCTTCTTGACCGAGATGGCGTCTTCGATGCCCTTGCGGATACCGGTCACCACCACGGTGTCGAGCTTGTCGGTGGTCTGCGCCTGCGCGCCACCGGCCGCGATCATCAAGACCAGGCAGCCAGCCGTAACGGGATTGACCCGGAACAACTCGCGCTTCGTTTGCGAACTCTTCATTGCTTGTCTCCTGAAGCTTTTTGCAACAACACATGCCCCTGCTGGGATTCGACGCAATGCGCCTACAGGGAATCCAGAACCAACGATGACAGAAATTTTGTACTAAAACTAGATCACAAGACTAGCTAACACAAACCCTTAATCTCACTTTTTCGCCACAATTCCAGAAAATTCCATCGGATAACCAAGGGTTTATACGTATTTTTCGTGACCTTTGGCATCCAGAAACAGGTTTACGCGGTGTCGCATTTGTACTTTGACTACATTCACAAATTGATCGACACCGATGCAGCGGGCGATCACGCCTCCAATTGCTCGATCGCCAAGGCGGCACCACCCAGGGCCGCCAGGGTGTCGGTGATCAAGGCGCTGGGGATGCCGCGCAGATAAGGCTCAAACCGCCCCTTGGCCTCGAAGCGCCGACGGAACTCGGAGCAGAAGAAGCGTTCACCCAGGCGCGGCACGATGCCGCCGCCGATGTAGACGCCGCCGCGCGCACCGAGCGTGAGCGCCACATTGCCGGCAAAGCCACCCAGGAAGGCGCAGAACTGGTCCAGCGTGCGCGTGCACAACTCGTCCTGCTCCGCCACGCCGCGCTCCACGATCAACTCCGGGCTCAGCGCCTGCAGCGGCGCGCCCCCGAGCAGGCGCGCCATCGCACCGTGCAGCAGCGGCAGACCGATGCCCGACAGCAGGCGCTCGGCCGACACATGCACATGGTCCTCGCGCACCAGCGCCAGCAACTCACTCTCGAAGTTATTGGTGGCGGCCAGCGTGGCATGTCCGCCCTCCCCCGGCAGCGCCACCCAGCCATGCGCCGTCTGCACCACGCCGGCAACACCGAGCCCGGTGCCCGGGCCGATCACCGCCAGGCAGCCGCTCGGCAGGGGCAGCTCACCATGGGCGCGCAATTGCGCCGCGCGCAGGCGCGGCAGCGACAGCGCCAGCGCCTCAAAATCATTCAAGACCAGCAAGGCCTCCAACCCCAGCTCCGCCTGCAGCTGCTGGCGCGAGAACGCCCAATGGCTGTTGGTGAAATCGACCTGGTCGCCGGTGACGGCGGTGGCCACGGCCAGTGCGGCGCGGCGCGGCCGCGCCTCCGGCACCCGACCCGCAAGGCCGGCCAGATAGACGCGCGCCGCCTCCGCCAGGCCGCGATGCGCCGGCACCGACAGGGCCTGCACATGCTGCACCCCCGAATCCGGGCCGGCCACCCAACCAAAGCGGGCATTGGTGCCACCCACATCGGCCACCAACCAGGGATAGGCCTCCGCGCTCGGGCTTGCGTTGTTCGACAAATGGGGCACGGTCATCAATTCCAGCGGCGTCTTGTGTACGGCCCGAAAGGTAGCAAAACTACATCACCAACACAAGAGCCGAAGCACCAGCCGAGCCCGAAGCGGCCCCATCTCGCGGGTTTTCACTGAAGAAATGCCCGTTATTGCCAAAGGAATGCCGAAAATTCGCCGCCCACGCCACCCGCTTGCATTGAAGTCGACTTGTAGTCACACTACATTTCATCTCCGGAGAGTGCTCAGGCCGGGCCCTGGGGCGAACCCTTTCGGCAGCCCGGACGGGCGCGGCCATAATCACGCGCTCATGGCCCAGCGCCATTTGCCCTCGCACGCCCCAGCCCGCGCATCACACATTCATTCATGCTTGATTTCGACAGCCCCCGGCTGATCGCCGACATCGGCGGCACCTATGCCCGCTTCGCGCTGGAGACGGCGCCGGGCGAGTTCGGTCATATCTCTTCGCTGCGCTGCGCTGACCACGCCGACTTCCACGCCGCGGTGAGCGCCTACCTGGGCAGCCTGCCGGCGGTGCAGATCGCGCATGCCGCCATCGCCATCGCCAACCCGGTGGAGGGCGACCAGGTGCGCATGACCAACTACCACTGGGAGTTCTCGATCGAGGACATGCGCCAGCGCCTTGGCCTGGACACCCTGGTGGTGGTGAACGACTTCACCGCGCTGGCGATGGCGCTGCCACGCCTGCGTGGCAGCGAGCTGCGCCAGGTGGGCAGCGGCGAGGCGCGCGCCAACAGCGTGATCGGCATTCTGGGCTCGGGCTCGGGCCTGGGCGTGTCGGGCCTGATCCCGGCCGGCGATGGCTGGATCGCGCTGGGCACCGAGGGCGGTCACACCAGCTTCTCGCCGCGCGACGAGCGCGAGATTGCGCTGCTGCGCCATGCCTGGAAGGAGTTCGAGCATGTCTCGTTCGAGCGCCTGCTCTCCGGCCCCGGCCTGGAGCTGATGTACCGCGCCATGGCCGACTACCTGAAGGCGCCCGCGCTGGAGCTGCATGCGCCCGACATCACCCAGCGCGCGCTGGAGGCCAGCGACCCGGTGTGCGTGCAGACCCTGGAGCTGTTCTGCGCCCTGCTGGGCACGGCCGCGGCCAACCTGGCGGTGACGCTGGGCGCCTTGGGCGGCATCTACATCGGCGGCGGCATCGTGCCGCGCCTGGGCGAGTATTTCGACCGTTCGCAGTTCCGCGCCCGCTTCGAGCAGAAGGGCCGCTTCAGCAGCTATGTGGCGGCGATCCCGACCTTCGTGATCACCGCCGAGCATGCCACCTTCAAGGGCGCCTCGGCGATCCTGGAGGCGCAGCTGCGCAGCCTCGAGCACTCGCCGGGCTCGGCCATCCTGGAGCAGATCCGGCGCGCCCGCAGCGAGCTCTCGCCCGCCGAGCTGCGCGTGGCCGAGCATGTGCTGGCGCATCCGCGCAAGGCGCTCAACGACCCGATCGCCGAGATCGCCAAGGCCGCAGCGGTGAGCCAGCCCACGGTGATCCGCTTCTGCCGCTCGCTGGGTTGCGAGGGTCTGTCGGACTTCAAGCTGCGCCTGGCCTCGGGCCTCACCGGCACGGTGCCGGTCACGCACACCCAGGTCACCAACGACGACAGCATGATCGAGCTGGGCGCCAAGGTGCTGGGCAATACCGCCTCGGCGATCCTGCAGGTGCGCAGCCAGCTGAACCGCGACATGATCGATCGCGCCATCGAGCTGCTGGTGCATGCGCCGCGCGTGGAGTTCTTCGCCGTCGGCCACTACGGCGTGGTGGCGCAGGATGCGCAGTTCAAGTTCCTGCGCTTCGGCATTTCCAGCGGCGCCTACACCGATCCGCGCCTCCAGCTGCTGGCGGCGCAGACGCTCAAGCCCAACGATGTGGCGGTCATCATCAGCAGCAGCGGCAAGCTGCCCGAGCTGATGGCGGTGGCCGAGGCGGCGCGCGAGCGCGGCGCCGCCATCCTGGCCATCACCGCCAGCCAGTCGCCGCTGGCGCGCAAGGCCGATGCGGCCCTGATCGTCGACCATGTGGAGGACGTCTCCACCCACCTGCCCATGGTCAGCCGCATCCTGCACCTGCTGGTGATCGACATCCTCACCGTGGGCGTGGCGATGCGCCGCAGCCCCGACGGCGTGGGCCTGCTGACCGGCTCGGCACAGGAAGACCTGGACGAGCAGGACCCGGCCACCGCGCCCAGCCCGCAACGGGCGCGCCGCGCCGCGCCCGGCATCAGCCTGGCGTCACCGCTGGCCAAGCTGACCTCGCACAGCCGCTGAAACATTGACCTGTCGCAAGCCCCAGGGTTTTGGAGCATGGGGAAGGCCTGCGCGCCTCACTAGCATGGCTCATCGATCCCCTTGGAGTTTGTGATGCCCTCGACCCTGGCCTTGGATGAAGTTCTGACGACACTGCCCGACCGCAAGGCCATGCTGGAACAACTGGAGCAAGCCGCCACGCAAGCGCGCAGCAGCGGCAAGGTGCTCTCCCTGCTGACCCTGGACCTGGACCATTTCAAGGCCTACCAGGACAGCCAGGGCGCCGATGCCGCGCAAGCCGTGCTGCTGAAGCTGGCCGACACGCTGAGCGGCGCCATCCCCGCGGGCGCGCAGCTAAGCCATCTGGGTGGCGATGAATTCGTGGTGCTGCTGCCCGGCCATGATGTGCTCGCCGCCTCGGCCGTGGCCGAGCAATTGCGCGCCGCGGTGGAAGCCGCGTTCGCCGGCACCGAGGGCCCGGCCCGCCTCACCATCACCCTGGGCGTGGCCGCCAGCCCGGCCGGCAAGGACTGGAGCGCACGCAGCCTGCTCTCGCTGGCCGATGCGCGCATGACCTTTGCCAAGAAGCGCCTGCTGCCGCACCACAACCTGGTGTGGGCCGGCACCCTGCCCTCCGACTGGTACACGCGCCTGGACGTGCAGGCGGGGGTCTGGCCCAGCGTTTGAGCCTCAGTCGGCCCGCTGCAGCACCGCCACATTGACCTCGGCGCGCTGCACGAAGCCCAGGCCTTCGTAGAGGGCGATCGCGGCCCGGTTGCTCGCCCAGGCGTGCAGAAAGGCCTGCTCGCCGCGCTGCTGGATGGCCGCCGTCACGGCCGCCGACAGGCGCCGTGCCAGACCGCGGCCGCGGAAGTCCGGGTGGGTGCAGACCCCGCTCAGCTCGGTGGCGCCGGGAAAGCGCATGCGCTCGCCGGCCATGGCCGCGAGGCGGCCGCCGATGCGCACGCCCACAAAGCGGCCCATGCGGTGGGTGCGCGCCAGAAAGGGCCCGGGCTCGGTCAGGCGCGCCAGCGCCAGCATCTCGGCGGCATCGGCATCGCCGAGTTCGACGATGGCCGCATCGTCACCGGCGCCATCCGGCGGCGCGACGGCGCGGCCGGCCAACATCTGCACGCCGCTGGCCTCGCGCAAGGCCACCAGGCCGTCCGGCACGCGGATGGCGGGCACCTGCAGCACATAGACGGTGTCGCCCGCCCCCACCAGCTCGCGCAGCGCCGCCAGGCTGGCTGCGCTGTCATCGCGCGCCGAGGCGAACAGGTTGACGTCGCGCTGGAAGCGCAGCGCCAGATCGCCGCCTTCGGCCCAATGCGGCGCCTGCCTGAGCGTGGCCCAGACGGGCCGATCGAGATCCTCGGTGTTCATCATCATGCTGGCGCCCTCCCGCGGCGCTGCGCCCGTGCGGGCGTGGATAAGGGGATGCCAGCGCGCTGCTGCAGCGGCGCCTCGCTGAGCGCGGCCTCCAGGCCCGCCAGTTGCTCCAGCAGGCTGCCCCGCAGGCTCGCGCAGGCCTGCGCCACCGCCGCCTCGATGGCCGGCCAGACCTCGGCCTGGGCGCGCTGCACCAGCTGCTGCCCCTTGCGGCTGAGCCGCACGTGACGCATGCGCAGATCGCCCTCGACGCCGGCCGACCGCACCAGGCCCTCGGCTTCGAGCCCGCGCAGCGAGCGGCTGACCACCGGCTGGCTGACGCCCACCGCCTGGCCCAGCTCGCCGACCCCCAAGGGGCCCAGCCGGTCCAGCGCGGCCAGCAAGGGAAAGTGGGAGGCCGGCATGTCCATGCCCGCCGCCGCCAGCAGCGCCTGCGCCTGCGCCTGCAGCTGATCACCGATGCGCTTGAAGCGCGTGCCCAGGCTCAGATGGCCGAGTTCCTTGACGATGTCCTGCACCATGGTTCACTTCGCATAGCTCGATATATATCATGCTATGCATTTGGGCAATATTCGTCAAGCCGCGACGGGCACGGAGTAATCCTGGATCAATCGTCGATCAGGCGGGCCAGCGCGGCCTGCTGCGCGGCACTCAGGCGCCCGGCCTGCGCCGCCAGCAGCAGCTGGCGCCGCGACAGTTCGCGGTAGAAGGCCGCATGCGCCGGGCCCATGGCCTGCAGTGCCTGCAGATGGCCGGCCACCACGGCGGCGTCACCGCGCGAGATCGGGCCCGAAAGCGCCCCCGCCAGGCCGCGCTGCTGGGCCGCCGCCAAGGTGCCGCGCGAGAGCGGCAGCAAGGCCTCCAGCGCCTGCTCGGCCGGCAGGCCGGCCGCGGCCCAGACCTGGCAGGCCTCGTCCAACATCGAGAGCAGAAAGCTGGCCGCCAGATTTGCCGCCGCGTGGTAGGCCGCGCGGCTACCCGGCGGGAGCGCAAAGGGTTTCATGCCTATGTCATGGGCGAGCCGATGCAGCAGCGCCTGCAAGCCTGCCTCGGCCTCGATGGCCACGCTGGTGCCGGCCAGCAGCGCGCGCGCGGTCTCAGGGTCGGAAAAGATCTGCAGCGGGTGAAAGCCACCCACCAGCGCGCCGGCGGCACGCGCCGCGTCGAGTGCGTCCAGCGCGGTGGCGCCGCTGCAATGCAGCACCATCTGGCCGCGCCGCCAGGGCAAGGCGGCCACCGTGCCGGCAATCGCGTCGTCGGGCGTGGTGATGAAGACCAGCTCGGCCGTGGCCACCGCCTGCGCCATCGGCAGGGCCTGGCAATCGGGCAGGCGCGCGGCCAGCGCGAGCGCGCTCTCGTTGCGCCGGCTGCCCACCGCCAACACCGGCCAGCCCGCCGCCGCAAGCGCCGGTGCCAGGCTTTGCGCCAGGCGGCCGGCACCGATGAAGGCGATGCCAGGGCGGTGCTGCATGGCCTCGCCTTAGAAGGCCGCGATGCCCGTCATCGCGCGGCCCAGGATCAGCGCATGGATGTCGTGCGTGCCCTCGTAGGTGTTCACCACTTCCAGGTTCACCAAATGACGGGCGATGCCGAATTCGTCGCTGATGCCGTTGCCGCCCAGCATGTCGCGCGCGGTGCGGGCGATCTCCAGGCTCTTGCCACAGCTGTTGCGCTTCATGATGGAGGTGATCTCCACCGCCGCCGTGCCCTCGTCCTTCATGCGGCCCAGGCGCAGGCAGCCCTGCAGGCCCAGGGTGATCTCGGTCTGCATATCGGCCAGCTTCTTCTGCACCAGCTGGTTCGCGGCCAGGGGCTTGCCGAACTGCTTGCGGTCCAGCACGTACTGGCGCGCCTTGTGCCAGCAATCCTCGGCCGCGCCCAAGGCGCCCCAGGCGATGCCGTAGCGCGCGCTGTTCAGGCAGGTGAACGGGCCCTTCAGGCCGCGCACCTCGGGGAAGGCGTTCTCCTCGGGGCAGAACACCTCGTCCATGACGATCTCGCCGGTGATGGAGGCACGCAGGCCCACCTTGCCATGGATGGCCGGCGCGCTCAGGCCCTTGAAGCCCTTCTCCAGCACGAAGCCACGGATCGCACCTTCGTCGTCCTTGGCCCAGACCACGAAGACATCGGCCACCGGGCTGTTGGTGATCCACATCTTGCTGCCGGTGAGGCTGTAGCCGCCCGCCACCTTCTTGGCGCGCGTGATCATGGAGCCGGGGTCGGAGCCGTGGTTGGGTTCGGTCAGGCCGAAGCAGCCGATCCACTCGCCGCTGGCCAGTTTGGGCAGGTACTTCTGCTTGGTGGCCTCGTTGCCGAATTCATTGATGGGCACCATCACCAGCGAGCTCTGCACGCTCATCATCGAGCGGTAGCCCGAGTCCACGCGCTCGACCTCGCGGGCGATCAGGCCGTAAGCCACGTAGTTGAGCCCGGGGCCGCCGTACTCGGGCGCGATGGTGGGGCCCAGCAGGCCGATCGCACCCATCTCGCGGAAGATCTCCAGATCGGTGCGCTCGTGGCGGAAGGCCTCCAGCACGCGCGGTGCCAGGCGCTCCTGGCAATAGGCGGCGGCGGCGTCGCGCACCATGCGCTCATCGTCGCTGAGCTGCTCGTTCAGCAGCAGCGGGTCGTCCCAATGGAAGCTTGCCTTGGTGGCCATGATGTTGATCTCCTGTCGTATCTGCCATGCACCGGGATATTTCCCGTGCCCGTCTGGTCGGCAAGTATTCCCTGTGCGACGATTCGTGTCCAATACTCTCTAGCCATTCAACGATAGGCAACGAATATGGCCACCTCCGCCGCAGCCGCCGCCCTGTCCCGCGTGGAATTGCGCCATCTGCGCTACTTCCTGGCCCTCGCCGAGGAGCTGCATTTCGGGCGTGCGGCGCAGCGCCTAGCGATGTCGCAACCGCCGCTGTCGGTGGCGCTGCAGCAGCTGGAAGCGGCGGTGGGTGCGCGCCTGCTGGACCGCGACAGCAAGGGCGTGCGCCTGACACCCGCAGGCGAAAGCTTCCGCACCAGCGCCCAGGCCCTGCTGGGGCGCTTCGAGGATGCCTGCGCCCAAGCCCGCGAGGTGCAGGCCGGCGAGGTGGGTCGGCTGCGCCTGGGCTTCGTCGGCTCCACGCTCTTCCACGGCCTGCCGGACTGGCTGCAGGCCTTCCAGGCCTCGCACCCGCGCGTGGAGGTGGTGGTGATCGAGCTGAACTCGCAGGACCAGATCCAGGCCTTGCTGCAGGAGGAGCTGGATCTGGCCCTGCTGCACACCGACCGCCTGCCCCCGGCGCTGGCCTGCGAGGCGCTCTATGACGAACCCTTCCTGGCCTGCCTGCCCGAGACGCATGCGGCCGCGGCCAAGCGCCGCGTGGCGCTGGCCAGCCTCAGCGACCAGCCCTTCATCCTGTTCTCGCGCCGCGGCTCGCCGGACTATCACGCGCGCATCGTCGAGATGTGCCGCCAGCAGGGCTTCTACCCGCGCCTGCAGCACGAGGGCCGGCATTGGCTCTCCGTGGTGTCCCTGGTGGCGCGCGGCCTGGGCGTGTCCATCGTGCCGGCGGCGTTCCGCGAGGCCGGCATCCAGGGCGCGGTGTTCAAGCCCCTGGCCGAGACCATGGAGCGCAGCCGCGTGTTTGCGGCCTGGCGGCAGGACTCGGCGCCGGCGTTGCGCGAGGCGTTCCTGGCGGCGCGGCGCGGGGGCTGAGGGGGTGGCTGGCGCCGATCGCGGCTGCCCGCTATGCTGCTTGGATAGACTCATCGAATGAGCAAGACCAACCTTCTCCTCGAGTCCTCTTCGCTTCCCGACGCATGGCGCTCCCTCATCGTTGGCCAAGCGGCCAATGCAAACGTGAAGGTGCTCCGAATGGACGGCCAAACCTACCCCTACGAGACGCATGACTTCAACGAAGCCCTGCTGGTGCTGGACGGCCAAATGAATCTTGAGATCGACAGCCAAATTCTGCCGGTTCGCCAAGGCGAGGTCTTCATCGTTCCCGCCGGGCTTCCCCACGCCGTAGCCTCAGGCAGCCACGGCACTCTCGTCATCATTGACCAGTGACGCCTGACCCTTGCAGGGCTTGCGCCGCGTCAACAGCACGCGCCCGCCCTCACCTCACCACCGCCGTCACCTCGATCTCCACCTTGGCGCGGTCTTCCATCAGCGCCGCCACCTGCACCGCGCTCATCGCCACGCCATACTCGCGGCCCAGCACCTCGCGGTAGGCCTGGCCCACCTCGCGGCCGCGCGCCAGGTACTCGCGCTTGTCGATGACATACCAGGTCATGCGGCAGATGTGCTCGGGCCCGGCGCCGGCCTCGGCCAGCACGGCCTTGATGTTGACGAGGGTCTGGCGCACCTGCGCGATGAAGTCATCGCTCTCGAACTGGCATTGCGCATTCCAGCCAATCTGCCCGGCCACGAAGACCTGGCGACCGGTGGCGGCCACGCCGTTGGCATAGCCCTTGGGGGCGGCCCAGCCCGCGGGTTGCAGGATGGTCTTCTCGTTGCCGTTGCTGTTGCTGCTGTAAATACTGCTCATGGGGTCACTCCTTGCGCACGCTCAAGTGCGGCGCGCAGGTCATCGGGAAAGGGGATGGGCCGGTGGGTCGCCAGCGAGGTGCACACCAGCACCTGTTGAAAGGCCACACGCTCGCCGTCGCTACCGCTGAAGCGCACGTCCAGCGTCAGCGAGCTGCGGCCGAGTTTCACGATGGTGATGGCCTGGGTCAGCAGCTCGCCCATGCGGCTGACGCGCTTGAACTCGGTGTTCAGCTGCACGGTCGGCATGCCCACCCGGCGCGGCCCCAGCAGCTCGGCATAGTCGACGCCCAGGCCCAGCGTGAACCAGTCTTCCACGCAGGCATTGAGCATCTCGAAATAGCGCGGGTAGAAGACGATGCCGGCCGGGTCGCAATGGCCGAAGCGCACCAGTTCCTGTCGTTGGTAGCAGATGCTCATCGTCAGACTCCCAGGTAGCGCTGCCAGAGCGTGTGATCGGCATCGAGGGCCGCGGAGTCGCCGCTCCACACCAGCTGGCCGCGCTCGACGATGTGGTGCTGGTCGGCCAGCGCGATCAGGCGCTTCACATACTTGTCCACCACAAGAATCGTCTGGCCGGCCTCGCGCAGGGTGCGCAGGCAGCGCCAGATCTCCTCGCGTATCAGCGGCGCCAGGCCCTCGGTGGCCTCGTCCAGCACCAGCAGCTGCGGGTTGGTGATGAGGGCGCGGCCGATCGCGAGCATCTGCTGCTCGCCGCCGGAGAGCTGGTTGCCCATATGGGCGCTGCGCTCCTGCAGACGCGGGAACAGCGCATAGACGCGCTCCAGATCCCAGGGCTCGCGGGCCGCACAGCGGTTGCCGGCAAAGGCCTCGAGGTTCTCGCGCACGCTCAGATTGGGGAAGATCTGCCGGCCCTCGGGCACGATGGCCAGCCCCAGACGCGCAATGCGATCGGCGCTCCAGCCGGTCACGTCCGTGCCGGCAAAGCGGATGCGCCCGCCCCTGGGCGCGAGCCAGCCGGTCAGGCATTTCAGGAGGCTGCTCTTGCCCATGCCGTTGCGGCCCAGCAGCGTCACCACCTCGCCATGGCGGATGCGCAGATCAATGCCGAACAGCACCTGGCTGCTGCCATAGGCGGCCTCCAGGCCTTGGATCTCCAGCACGGCGCTCATACGTTCTCCATCTCGTCACCGAGGTAGGCCTTGCGCACCTCGGGATGCTCGCGGATCTCGTCCGGGCTGCCGGTGGCGATGACGCGGCCGAACACCAGGGTGGAGATGCGGTCGGCGAGCTTGAACACCGCCGCCATGTCGTGCTCCACCAGCAGCAGCGTGTGCTTCTCGCGCAGCAGCTGCAGCAACTCCACCATGCGCTCGGATTCATCCGGCCCCATGCCGGCCATGGGCTCGTCCAGCAGCAGCAGGCGCGGCTCGGCCGCCAGCGCCAGGCCCAGCTCCAGCTGGCGCTGCTCGCCATGGCCCAGGCTGCCGGCGGCACGGTCCAGCTGGGCGGTGAGGCCCACACGCTGGGCCAGGGCCTCGGCGCGCGCATGCGCCACATGGTCCTTGCGCGCCACGCGCCAGGCGCTGCGCTGGCCGCCCTGGCGTGCCAGCACCGCCAGCACCAGGTTGTCCAGCACGCTGAAGCGCTTGAAGATGCTGGTGATCTGGTAAGAGCGCACCAGGCCGGCGCGCACATGGGTGTCGACGCTGGCCAGGGTCAGGTTTTGCCCAGCAAACATCACCCGGCCGGCATCCGGGCGCAGCGCGCCGGAGATCTGGTGGATCAGCGTGGTCTTGCCGGCGCCGTTGGGGCCGATCAGCGCATGCACCTCGCCGCGGCGCACCTCGAAGCTGGCGTGGTCGGTGGCGGCCAGCGCGCCGAAGCGCTTCACCAGGCCCTGGACTTCCAGCAACTCAGCCATGGCGCACCGCCTTGCTTCTGCGCACCAGGCCGCTGAGGCCTTGCGGCGCAAACAGCACCACCGCCAGCAGCAGCAGGCCCAGCGCCATCTGCCAGTGCAGCGTGTAGCCGGACAGCAGCTCCTCCAGCAGCAGCAGCGCCGCCGCGCCGAGCGCGCCGCCCCACAGCGCCCCCGCGCCGCCGATGATGACCATGATCATCAGCTGGCCCGATTGCGACCAATGCATCAGGTGCGGCGTCACCAGCCCGTTCAGATTGGCCAGCAGCGCGCCCGCCAGCCCGGCGATGGCGCCGGCCAGCACGAAGGCCTGCCATTGCAGCGCAAACACGCGCGTGCCCACGGCCGCCATGCGCGTCTCGTTTTCCTTGATGCCTTGCAGCAGCCAGCCAAAGGGCGAATTCAGGAGGCGCTGCACGCCCGCCATCACCAGGGCGGCCAGCAGCAGCACGGTGAAGTAAAAGCTCTGGTCGTTCTTCAGGTCCAGGCCAAGCAGGGCCGAGCGCTGCGGCAGTGGCAGGCCGTCGTCGCCGCCATAGGCCTTCAGCGAGACCATCAGGTAATAGAACATCTGGGCAAAGGCCAGCGTGATCATGATGAAGTAGACGCCGCGCGTGCGCAGGCTGATGGCGCCGATCAGCGCCGCGGCGGCGGCGCTCGCCAGCATCGCCGCCGGCCAGGCGATCCAGGCGCTGCTCACGCCCGCATCCATCAAGATGCCCACCGTGTAGGCACCCAGGCCCACGAAGGCGGCGTGGCCAAAGCTGACCATGCCGCCAAAGCCCAGGATCAGATTCAGGCTGGTGGCGGCGATGGCAAAGATCAGCACGCGCGTGGCCACGCCGGTGTAGAACTCCCAGCCAAGGGCCGTGAGCACAAAGGGTAAGGCGGCCAGCGCCAGCAGCAGGGCCAGCGAGCCCCAGCGGCCGAGGCCCTTGTGATGCAAGGAAACGGAACTGCTCAAGGAACTCATGCATCAACCCCTGGCCGGGAACAGGCCCTGCGGTTTCCAGAACAGCACCGCCGCCATCAGCACATAGATCAGGATGGACGCCAGCGCCGGGCCCAGATTGGAGGCCACCTCGGGCGAGGCCAGCTGCCGCATCACGGCCGGCAGCAGGGTGCGGCTGAGCGTGTCCACCAGGCCCACCAGCAAGGCGCCCACCAGGGCACCGCGGATCGAGCCGATGCCACCGATCACGATCACCACGAAGGCGAGGATCAGGATGCTCTCGCCCATGCCCACCTGCACCGCCAGCAGCGGCCCCAGCAGCGCGCCGGCCAGCGCACACAGCGCCGCACCGAAGCCGAACACCAGGGTGAAGAGGCGCTTGATATTGACGCCCATGGCGGTGGCCATGGCGCGATTCGAGGCGCCGGCGCGCACCCACATGCCGATGCGGGTGCGCGTCACCAGCAGAAACAGCAGCAGCGCCACCGCCAGGCCCACGCCGATGATGAGCAGGCGGTAGGCCGGATACATCAGGCCGGGCAGCAGCTCCACCGGCCCCGAGAGCGCGGCCGGCGTGTTGAGCATCAGCGGCTGCTCGCCCCAGATCATGCGCACGCCCTCGTTGCTGATCAGGATCAGCGCAAAGGTGGCCAGCACCTGGCTGAGGTGGTCGCGCTGGTAGAGGCGGCGCAGCAGCGCCAGCTCCAGCAGCATGCCCAGCAGCGCGGTGCCGATCACCGCGGCCGCCACGGCCAGCACAAAAGACCCCGTCGCCAGCGCCGTGGCGGCGGCCAGATAGGCCCCCACCATGTACAGCGAGCCATGGGCCAGGTTGATCATGTCCATGATGCCGAACACGAGCGTGAGCCCGGCCGCCAGCAGGAACAGCATCAGCCCGAACTGCAGGCCGTTGAGGGCCTGCTCGGCAACGAGGATCCAGTCCATTTGCGCGCTTGCTCTTCAGCTCACTTCATCTTGCACGCTGAGGCATAGGCGTCGGCGTGGTTCGCGAAGATCTTGCCCAGGGTCTTGTTGGTGACACGGCCCTGCGCGTCTTTGCCGATCACGCGCAGGTAGTAGTCCTGGATCGGGTACTGGTTGTTGTTGAACTTGAAGGGGCCGCGCACCGACTCGAACTTGGCCGCCTTGAGCGCCTTCAGCACCGCGTCCTTGTCCTCGATCTTGCCCTTCACATCGCGCACCGCGGCATTGATCAGCAGCGCCGCGTCATAGCCCTGGCTGGCGTACAGCGAAGGCAGGCGGCCATAGTCCTTCTGGAAATCGGCCACGAACTTCTTGTTGGCGGCGTTGTCCATGTCGTGCGCCCAATGCGAGCTGTTGAACATGCCCAGCATGGGCTCGCCCACCGCCTTGATCACGTCCTCGTCGGCCGAGAAGCCGGGGCCGAACAGGGTGATGTCCCTGGACAGGCCGGCGCCGACGAACTGCTTGATGAAGTTGATGCCCATGCCGCCCGGCAGGAAGATGTACATCGCGTCGGGCTTGGCGGCGCGCGCTTGCGCCAGCTCGGCCGCATAGTCCAGCTGGCCCAGCTTGGTGTAGATCTCCTCGGCCACCACCGCATTCGGCCCCTTGTAGAAGCGCTTGAAGCCCGTGATGGCGTCCTTGCCCGCGGGATAGTTGGGCGCCAGCACCACCACCTTCTTGAAGCCCTTGTCCAGCACCGTCTTGCCCACCGCCTCGTGCAGGTTGTCGTTCTGCCAGGCCACGTTGAAGAAGAAGGGGTTGCACTGCTCGCCGGCGTACTGCGAGGGGCCGGCATTGGCGCTGATATAGGGCGTCTTGCTGTCGAACACGCCCTGGCCCACCGCCAGCATGATGTTGGAGAACACGATGCCGGTCATGAAGTCGACCTTGTCGCGCTTGATCAGGCGGTCGGTGGTCTGCTTGGCCACATCGGGGTTCTGCTGGTCGTCGGCGGTGATCACCTCGGCCGGCAGACCTCCCAGCTTGCCACCCTGGTGCTTGAGCGCCAGGTTGAAGCCGTCGCGGATGTCCACGCCCAGACCGGCGCCGGGGCCCGAGAGCGTGCTGAGCATGCCCACCTTGACCTTGTCGGCGGCATAAGTCGTTTGCTGAGCCGCAAGCAGCGCCAGTGCGGCGCAGAGCATCGTCCTCGTCTTCATTGTCTTTGTCTCCTGAGGGTCACATGGATTGCTTCAACTTGAAGCGCTGCAGCTTGCCCGTTTCGGTGCGCGGCAGGCTGGCGCGGAACTCTATCGCACGGGGGTATTTGTAGGGCGCCACCGTCGCCTTGACGAAGTCCTGCAGGGTCTTGACCATGGCCCCATCCTCCGCATGGCCGGGGCGCAGCACCACAAAGGCCTTGACGATCTGGCCGCGCTCCTCGTCGGCCACGCCGATCACGCCGCATTCGGCCACCGCCGGGTGCGCCAGCAGGGCCGCCTCCACCTCGGGGCCGGCGATGTTGTAGCCGCCGGAGATGATCATGTCGTCGGTGCGCGCCTGGTAGACGAAATAGCCGTCCGCGTCGATCAGATAGGCGTCGCCGGTGAGGTTCCAGCCCTTCATCACATAGCCGCGCTGGCGCTCGTCGGCCAGGTAGCGGCAGCCGGTGGGGCCCTTGACCGCCAGCTTGCCCACCTGGCCGGCCGGCAAGACCTGACCCTCGTCGCTCATCACGCAGGCCTGGTAGCCGGGCACGGGCTTGCCGGTGGCGCCGGGGCGGGCCTGCTCTTCCGTGTGCGAGATGAAGATGTGCAGCAGCTCGGTGGCGCCGATGCCGTCGATCATCTCGATGCCGGTGCTGTCCTTCCAGAGCTTGCGCGTGGCGGCCGGCAGGGCCTCGCCGGCGCTGACGCATTTGCGCAGGCTGGAGAGATCATGCTGTTTCACCTGGGCCGCCATGGCGCGGTAGGCGGTGGGCGCGGTGAAGCACACGGTCGCGCGGTACTGCGCGATGGCGGCCAGCAGCGCATCGGGCGCAGCCTTTTCCAGCAGCACCGTGGAAGCGCCCACGCTCATCGGGAACAGCACCAGGCCGCCGAGGCCGAAGGTGAAGGCCAGCGGCGGGCTGCCGATGAAGATGTCCGCCGCCACGGGCTTGAGCACATGCGGCGGCCAGCAGGCACAGATCGCCATCACGTCGCGATGGAAGTGCATGGTGCCCTTGGGCTGGCCGGTCGTGCCCGAGGTGAAGGCGATGATGCAGCAGTCGTCCGCCGCGGTGTCCACGTTCAGGAAGCTGGCCGGCTTGGCGGCGGCGCGCGCCTCGATGCCGTCGGCGGCGTCGCTCATATAGTGCGCCACCGACTTGAGGTCCGCGCATTGCGCCTGGGCCAGGTTCAGCTCCTCGGCCAGGCGCGCATCGCACAGCGCATGGCTGACCTGGGCCTTGTCTATCACCTGGGCCAGTTCCTTGGCGCGCAGCAGCGGCATGGTCGCCACCGCAATGGCACCGACCTTCATGATGGCGAACCAGCAGGCCGCCAGCATCGGCGTGTTGGCGCCGCGCAAGAGCACGCGGTTGCCGGGTTGCACACCCAGGTCCTGCACCAGCACATGGGCGATGCGGTTGGCCTGCGCCTGCAGATCGGCATAGCTCCAGCGCAGGCCCGGCGCCTGCATGCACAGACGCTCGCCCTGCCCTTCCCGCTCGACCCAGCGGTCCAGCAGCTCGGTGGCGCAATTCAGGCGCGCGGGGAACTGCAGCCCGGGGCCGTCGAAGATCAGCTCGGGCCACTGATCGGCTGGCGGCAGGTTGTCGCGGGCGAAGGTGTCGACATGTGCGGTATAGCTCATGGTGTTCTGCTCTAGCCGTTGTTCTTCAACAAGTCGCGTCCGATGATGAGCTGCTGGACCTCGCTGGCGCCCTCGTAGATGCGCAGCGCGCGGATCTCGCGGTAGAGCGACTCGACCATCTCGCCGCTCTTCACGCCGCGGCCGCCGAACAGCTGCACCGCGGCATCGATGACGCGCTGTGCGCCCTCGGTGGCCATCAGCTTGGCCATGGCGGCCTCGCGCGTCACGGTCTGGCCCTGGTCGCGCTGCCAGGCGGCGCGGTAGACCAGCAGCGCCGAGCTGTCCACCGTGCAGGCCATGTCGGCCAGCTTGGCCTGGGTGAGCGGCAGGTCGGCCAGCGTGGCGCCGAACATTTTTCTTTCCCTGGCCTGCTGCAGCCCCTCCTGCAGGGCGCGGCGCGCAAAGCCCAGCGAGGCCGCGGCCACCGAGGTGCGGAACACGTCCAGCGTGCGCATCGCCACCTTGAAGCCCTCGCCCGGCGCGCCAATCAGCTGGCTCTTGGCCACCCGGCAATTCGTGAACTTCAGGCGCGCCAGCGGATGCGGGGCGATCACTTCGATGCGCTCGGCGATCTCGAAGCCCGGCAGCCCGGCATCGACGATGAAGGCGCTGATCCCACGCGACCCCGCAGCTTCCCCCGTGCGGGCAAACAGCACGTAGAAGTCCGCGATGCCGCCGTTGGAGATCCAGGTCTTCTCGCCGTTCAGCACATAGGCATCGCCGTCCTCGACGGCGCTGCACTGCATCGCAGCCACATCCGAGCCCGCCTCGGGTTCGGAGAGCGCAAACGCGGCCAGCGCCTCGCCGCGCGCCACGCGCGGCAGATAGCGTTCACGCTGCGCGTCCGTGCCAGCCAGCGAGATCGCACCCGAGCCCAGGCCCTGCATCGCGAAGGCGAAGTCGGCCAGCCCGTTGTAGCGCGCCAGGGTCTCGCGCAAGAGGCAGATGGCGCGGGTGTCGATCACCTCGGCCGCGCCGCCCAGGGCCTGGCCGGCGATCGCATGCTTGAGCCAGCCGCCCTCGCCCAGGGTCTTGACCAGGGAACGGCATTCCGCATCGATGTCATGACCATGGCCGGCATGCAGATGGGCAGCACACCAGGCGTCGAGCTCACCGGCGAGTTGACGATGCTTGTCGTCGAAGAAGGGCCATTCAAGGTGTTTGAGATGCATGGTCAGTCTCCCTCGAATACAGGTTTCTGCTTCGCGACAAAGGCGTGATAGGCGCGCTGGAAATCCTGCGTCATCATGCAGACCGCCTGGGCCAGGGCCTCGGCCTCGATGGCGTCGTCCACGCTCATGGACCACTCCTGGTGCAGCATCTTCTTGGTCATGGCGTGGCCGAAGGTGGGGCCGCTGGCGATTTCCTGCGCCCATTGCAGGGCCGTGGCCTCCAAGGCCTCGGGCTCGGCCAGGCGGTTGTGGAACCCCCATTGGTAGGCTTCCTCGCCACCGAGCGAGCGGCCGGAGTAAAGCAGGTCCGAGGCGCGCCCCTGGCCGATGATGCGCGGCAGGATGGCGCAAGCGCCCATATCGCAGCCGGCCAGGCCGACGCGCGAGAACAGAAACGCTAGCTTGGAACGCGCCGTGCCCACGCGCAGGTCCGAGGCCATCGCCATGATGGCGCCGGCACCGGCACATACGCCGTCGATGGCCGCCACGATGGGCTGCGGGCAGGCCCGCATCGCCTTGACCAGATCGCCGGTCATGCGCGTGAAGGCCAGCAGGTCCGGCATGGTCATCTGGGTCAGCGGGCCGATGATCTCGTGCACGTCGCCACCCGAGCAGAAGTTGCCGCCCGCGCCCTGCACCACGATGGTCTTGACCTCGTCCACATAGCAGAGCACGCGGAACAGATCGCGCAGCTCGGCGTAGGACTCGAAGGTCAGGGGGTTCTTGCGCTCCGGGCGGTTCAGCGTAATCACGCCCACGCCGCCCTGCTGGCGCCAGAGGAAGTGCTCGGGCTGGTAGCCGGCGAGGCTGCGGCGGTTGCCGCCGGCCAGATGCGAATCGATGGCTCGGGTCATGATGATGCCTTCCTACTTTTTCTTGCTTCCTTGCGGGCCGGCTTCTTTATGTCCGCCGCGGGCGCGGCTTCCAGGCCGCCCAGGTGTTGCTTGAGGTCGGCCAGCAGGCCGTAGACCTGGGCCTTCTGCTCGGGCGCCCAGCCGCCCAGCAGCTCGATGATCCAGCCCTCGTGGGTGGCCGCCATCTTCTTGAACTGGCGCCGGCCGGCGGGCGTGAGCCTGACGCTGAAGGAGCGCCGGTCGCTGGGATGCGGCACGCGCAGCACCAGGCCTTCCGCCTCCAGCTGGTCGGTGATGCCGGTGATATTGCCGCCCGTGACCATCAGGCGCTGCGAGAGCTCGCGCATCGCCAGGCCGTCGGGGTGGCGCTCCAGCTGGGCCAGCAGGTCGAAGCGCGGCAGCGTGGTGGCGAAGTCCTGGCTCAGGCGCTTGCGGATCTGGCCCTCGATGCGGGTGGTGCAGGCCAGCAGGCGCAGCCAGAGCTTGAGCGCCTGGTGGTCATCGGCCACCACACGGGATTCCAGATCCGGCCCCAGGCCTTCGATGGCATCGATCAGATTCATGACCACTCCCCGCCACAGACGGCAATCGCCTGGCCCGTCATCGCGCTGGCGCCGCGCGAGGCCAGCCAGGCGACGGTGTGCGCCACCTCCTCGGGCTGCACCAGGCGACCCTGCGGATTGCCCGCGGCCAGCTCCTGGCGCGCCGCCTCGGCGCTGCGCCCGGTCTTGGCGACGATATTGGCCACCGCCTGCTCGACGATCTCGGTCTCGGTATAGCCGGGGCAGACGGCATTCACCGTCACGCCCTTCTTGGCCATTTCCAGCGCCAGCGCGCGCGTCAGGCCCAGCACCCCATGCTTGGCGGCGCAATAGGCCGCCACATAGGCATAGCCCTTCAGCGAAGCGGTGCTGGCCACATTGACGATGCGGCCGAAGCCGCGTTCGGCCATGCCCGCCACCACCTGCTGGGTGCACAAAAAGGTGCCGGTGAGGTTGACCTGCAGCATCTGCTGCCATTGCGCCAGGCTGGTCTTCACAAAGGGCGCGGTCTGGGCCTGGCCGGCGTTGTTGACGAGGATGTCGATGGCGCCGAAGTCCGCCACAGCGGCGGCAAACGCGGTCTGCACGCTGGCCTCATCAGCCACGTCGCAGCGCTGCTCGGCCACCGGGCCCTGCTCGGCGAGGCGGGCGCGCTGCGCCTGCAAGCGCGCCAAGTCACGCCCCATCAGGGTGACGCGGGCGCCGCGCAGCAGCAACTCGCGCGCCACCGCGGCACCGATGCCCGAGCCACCACCCGTGACCACCGCGTGCAGATCGTGCAACTCGCTCATGGCTGCGCCTTGGCCCGCGCAAACAGGCTTTCCATCTGCGGCTTGGCCGAGCGGTATTGCTTGGGCCAGCCCAGTTCGGTGAAGCCGATCTTGGCGGCCTCGGTGAGGGTCCAGGCCGGGTTCGCCAGGTGCGGGCGGGCCACCGCGCAGAGGTCGGCGCGGCCGGCGGCGATGATGGAGTTCACATGGTCGGCCTCGCTGATCGCGCCCACCGCGATGGTGGGGATGCCGGCCTCCTGGCGCACGCGGTCGGCGAACGGGGTCTGGAACATGCGGCCGAAGCTGATCTTTTCCTGCTTGCTGACCTGGCCCGAGGAGCAGTCGATCAGGTCCGCGCCCGCCGCCTTGAAGGCCTTGGCAATCAACACCGCGTCCGCCGGGGTGATGCCACCCTCCACCCAGTCGTGCGCCGAGATGCGCACCGACATCGGCAGCTGCGCCGGCCAGGCGGCGCGCACCGCGGCAAACACCTCGAGCGGATAGCGCAGGCGGTTCTCCAGGCTGCCGCCGTACTCGTCGCTGCGCTGGTTGGTGAGCGGCGAGATGAAGGATGAGAGCAGATAGCCGTGCGCGCAATGCAGCTCCAGCCAATCGAAACCGGCCGCGGCGGCGCGCTGCGTGGCGGCGACGAAGTCAGCCTTCACGCGGTCCATATCAGCGCGCGTCATGGCATGCGAGGTCTGGCTCACGCCCTCCAGGTATTGCTGGGGCGAGGCGCTGATCAGCGGCCAGTTCGGTTCCGTATCGGTCTCCAGCAGCGGCCGGTCGATGCCATCCCAGGCGCGCCGCGTCGAGCCCTTGGCGCCGGCGTGGCCCAGCTGGATGGCCATCTTGGCGTCGGAGTGGGTGTGGGCCCAGTCGACGATGCGCTTCCAGGCCGCGCCCTGCGCATCGGTCCACAGGCCCGGGCAGCCCGGGGTGATGCGGGCATCGGGGCTGACGCAGGTCATCTCCGCGAACACCAGGCCGGCGCCGCCCATGGCACGGGCGCCCAGATGCACCAGGTGGTAGTCGCCGGCAATGCCGTCCACCGCCGAGTACTGCGCCATCGGCGAAACCACGACGCGGTTCTTCAGCGTCACCGAGCGCAGCGTGTAGGGCGTGAACATCGGCGGCACGGCGGGCTGAGCCGGGTCGCGCTCGAGGCCGGCACGGGCGGCGAACCAGCGCTCATAGCCTTCCAGCCAGGCCTTGTCGCGCAGGCGCAGGTTCTCGTGGCTGATGCGCTGGCTGCGCGTCAGCATCGAGTACATGAACTGCTCGGGATCCAGCTGGTCGCAGTAGCGCAGGCCGCAGACCTCGAACCACTCCATCGCGTTCCAGGCCGCGTTCTGCAGGCGCAGGGTCTCGATGCGGCGCGCCGCCTGGTAGTCGGCCAGCACTTGCGGGATGTGGCCGGCCTCGTCGCCCTGCTCCTTGAACAGCCGCGTCAGCTCGATCGCATCCTCGATCGCCAGCTTGGTACCCGAGCCGATCGCGAAATGCGCCGTGTGCACCGCATCGCCCATCAGCACCACATGGCTGCCATGCCGGTTCTGCAGCGACCATTGCTCGCACACCACGCGCTGGAAGTTCAGCCAGGCCGAGCCGCGCAGATGGCGCGCATTGGTCATCAGCTTGGCGCCCTGCAGGTTCTTGGCGAAGAGCTGCTCGCAGAAGGCGATCGACTGCTCCTGGTCGGCCTGGTCCAGGCCATGGGCCAGCCAGACATGCTCGGGGCATTCGACGATGAAGGTGGTGGTCTGCTCGTCGAACTTGTAGACATGGGCCTGGAACCAGCCATGCTCGGTCTTCTCGAACAGGAAGTTGAAGGCGTCGTAGTTCTTGTGCGTGCCCAGCCAGATATAGCGGTTCGGGCGCGTCACGATGTCGGGCTTGAAGACCTCCGCGTAGCGGCCGCGGATGCGCGAGTTGATGCCGTCGCTGGCGATGATGAGGTCGGAGTCGGCGTAGTCCTCGTCGGACTGCGCGTCGCACTCGAACACCAACTTCACGCCCAGCGCCTCGCAGCGCGCCTGCAGGATGTTGAGCAGCTTCTTGCGGCCGATGCCGACGAAGCCATGGCCACCCGAGCGGATGGCGCGGCCCTTGAAGTGCAGCTCGATGTCGTCCCAGTGGTTGAAGGCCTCCTGGATCTCGGCGGCGGTCTCCGGGTCCCAGGCACGCATGTTCTCCATCGTGGCATCGGAGAACACCACGCCCCAGCCAAAGGTGTCGTAGGGCTTGTTGCGCTCCACCACGGTGATGTCATGCGCCGGATTGAGCTTCTTCATCAGCAGCCCGAAATAGAGGCCGGCCGGCCCTCCGCCTATGCAGGTGATGCGCATGATCGTGAACCTTGCCTAATGTTTACTGAGCCTGCGGCGAACTTTAGGCCTAGATCGTTTAGGTGTCAATTAAATAGAAAATGTGCCAGACTACGGACATTCCCGCGCTCGCACCCCGCTGCGAGCGGGACTTTCCAGGCAGCGCGTTTCCTGTTGGAATTAACCGACACCACGCCACCGGAAGCCTTGATAAGGTGCGCGCCGATCGAAGGAATCCCGATGAACAAGAGACTCTGGGACATCTCGCCGCTGGTGGCAGAGGATGCGCCCATCTTCCCCGGCGACGAGCCCTATGCGCTGCGCTGGACCGCGCGCCTCTCGCCTGACTGCCCGGTGAACCTCAGCGCCATCACCATGTCGCCCCATGTGGGCGCGCATGCCGATGCGCCGCTGCACTATGCCGATGGCGTGGCCTCGGCCGCCGAGGTGGACCTGCAGGCCTATCTAGGCCCCTGCCGCGTCATCCACGCGATCGGCTGCGGCCCGCTGATCCGCATCGAAGATCTGCAGCATGCGGCGAGCGCGCCCTTACCCGAGCGCGTGCTGGTGCGCTGCTGCGCGCGCGCCGACACCGTTTGGAACCCCGACTTCACGGCCTACGCGCCCGAGACGGTTGAGTGGCTGGCCGCGCACGGTGTCAAGCTGATCGGCCTGGACACGCCCTCGGTGGACCCGGCCAGCAGCAAAAGCCTGGCCAGCCATCAGCAGCTCTTGCGCCTGAACCTGCGCGTGCTCGAGAACCTCGTGCTCGACGAGGTGCCCGAGGGCGACTACGAACTCATCGCCCTGCCGCTCAAGCTGGCCGGGGCCTGTGCATCACCCGTGCGCGCGGTTTTGCGCGAACTCTGAAGGAGAACCCCACGTGACCACCCGACAAGACTGCGACGTCCGCGACGCCGAAGACCCCTTGCGCGAGCTGCGCCACCAGTTCGATCTGCCCGCCGGCGTGATCTATCTGGACGGCAATTCGCTCGGCGTGCTGCCGAAGACCGCGCTCGGCCGCGTGCAGCAGGTCATCACCCAGGAATGGGGCCACGACCTCATCAAGAGCTGGAACAGCGCCGGCTGGATCGACCTGCCGGCCCGCATCGGCAACAAGATCGCGCGCCTGGTGGGCGCCGATGCCGGCGAGCTGGTGGTGGCCGACTCCACCTCGCTGAACCTCTACAAGGTGCTCTCGGCGGCGCTGCGCATCAGCCGCGCCGACGCTCCGGCGCGCAAGCTGATCGTCTCCGAGCGCAGCAACTTCCCCACCGATCTCTACATCGCCGAGAGCCTGGCCCAGCAACATGGCCTGACGCTGAAGCTGGTGGACAGTGTGGACGAGATCCCCGCCACGCTGAACGGCGAGCTGGCGGTGCTGATGCTCACCGGCGTGAACTACCGCACCGGCTATCTGCACGACATGCAGGCCATCACCGCCGCGGCCCATGCCGCCGGCGCGCTGGTGATCTGGGACCTGGCCCACTCGGCCGGTGCCGTGCCGGTGGACCTCAAGGGCGCGGACGCCGACTTCGCCATCGGCTGCGGCTACAAGTACCTGAACGGCGGCCCCGGCGCGCCCGCCTTCGTGTGGGCGCATCCGCGCCATGCCGAGCGTTTCTGGCAGCCGCTGTCGGGCTGGATGGGCCACGCCGCGCCCTTCCAGTTCACGCCCAACTACCAACCCGCACCGGGCATCCAGCGCTATCTCTGCGGCACGCCGGCGGTGCTCTCGATGGCGGCGCTGGAGTGCGGCGTCGATACCCTGCTGGCCGCCGAAGCCATGGGTGGCATGCAGGCGCTGCGCCAGAAGTCCTTGGCCCTCACCGAGCTCTTCATCGAGCTGGTGGACGAGCGCTGCGCCAAGCTGGGCGTGCGCGTGGCCTCGCCGCGCCAGGCCGCCCAGCGCGGCAGCCAGGTCTGCCTGAGCCTGGCCGCACCGCTGGAGCAGGCCAGCTATGCGGTGGTGCAGGCCCTGATCGCGCGCGGCGTGATCGGTGACTTCCGCGCCGGCGACCCGGCCGATCTGCAAGCCATGCCGCACATCCTGCGCTTCGGCTTCACCCCGCTCTACATCGGCTACACCGAGGTCTACGACGCGGTGGAGCACCTCGTGCAAGTGCTGTCCACCCAGGAGTGGAAGCAGGAACAATTCAACCAGAAAGCCGCCGTCACATGAGCTGCCCGCACCACTCCACCGAAGCCATCGTCAAGGACGAGGGCGCCCAGCTCGACTTCTCCAAGGACATGAGCTACGGCGACTACCTCAAGCTCGACCAGGTGCTGACCGCCCAGCATCCGCTCTCGCCCGAACACAACGAGATGCTCTTCATCGTGCAGCACCAGACCTCGGAGCTGTGGATGAAGCTGATGCTGCACGAGCTGCACGCCGCCGTGGCCTGCGTGGCCGAGGAGCGCCTGCCCGAGGCCTTCAAGATGCTGGCGCGCGTCTCGCGCATCATGGAGCAGCTGGTGCACGCCTGGGACGTGCTGGCCACCATGACGCCGCCCGAGTACACCGCCATCCGGCCCTACCTCTCCAACAGCAGCGGCTTCCAGAGCTGGCAGTACCGCGAGATCGAGTTCATGCTCGGCAACAAGAATTCAGCCATGCTCAAGCCGCATGCGCACCGGCCGGATCTGCTGAACCAGGTGCAGGCCGCCTACCAGGCGCCCTCGCTCTACGACGTGGTGCTGCAGCTGCTGGCCAAGCGCGGCATCGCCGTGCCCGCCAGCCATCTGCAGCGCGACTGGACCGAGCCCTATGCCGCCAGCGAGGGCGTCAAGCAGGCCTGGCTGCAGGTCTACCGCGACCCGCAAGCGCATTGGGATCTCTACCAGATGGCCGAAGAGCTGGTGGACCTGGAAGACGCCTTCCGGCTCTGGCGCTTCCGCCATGTCACCACGGTGGAGCGCGTGATCGGCTTCAAGCGCGGCACCGGCGGCACCTCGGGCGTGGGCTATCTGCGCAAGATGCTGGACGTGGTGCTGTTCCCGGAACTGTGGGCGGTGCGCACGGAGCTGTGAGTACGGAACCGCCACGCCGGCAGGCGAGGGCCGGCGCGAACAAACCCCAATAATCGCGACTCGATCAACCAAGCCACCAGGCTCCGCCCCATGACCAAGCACCAAGCCGTCTTCAGCGGCCTCACGGCCCTGCTGCTCGTCCTCAGCCCCGCCGCGCATGCGGCCGAGTACATCGTGGCGCCGAACGGCAGCGACAGCAATCCGGGTACCTTGAGCGCGCCGCTCGCCACGCTCGGCAAGGCCCTCACCCTGGCCGGAGCGGGCGACACGGTCTACCTGCGTGGCGGCAATTACGGCCTGAGCAGCAGCATCAACGTCAGCAAGAGCGGGGCCAGCGGCAATCTGCTGAAAATCCACGCCTATCCCCGCGAGCGTCCGGTGCTGGACGCCGCTGCGATGAGCAGCACCGGCTACTACAGCGGCTGGCCTCTGGTGCTGAACAACGCCTCCTGGGTGCACCTGAAGGGACTGGAGATCACGAACGGGCCGATGGGCGGCCTCGTGATCCTCGGAGCCTCGCATCACAACCTGATCGAAGGCCTGGACGTGCACCACAACGGTCGGCTGGCGCAGTGGGAGGGCAAGGGCATCAGCCTGTACGGCAGCTCGGCGGACAACCTGCTGCTCAACAACGATTCGCACCACAACCGCGACCTGCAGGACAGCAATGCCGACGGCTTCCAGGTCAGCACCACCGGCGCCGGCAATGTGTTGCGGGGCAACCGCGCCTGGCGCAATTCGGACGACGGCTTCGACTTCTTCAACATCTTCGACAACAGTCTGGCCGCGCCCTTGACGCTGGAAGGCAACTGGGCCTTCGAGAACGGCTACCTGGAGAACGGAACGGCCAGCATCGGGGACGGCAACGGCTTCAAGCTGGGCGGGCGCCGCGCCAATACCAGCGGCAGTTCGGGCGGGCACACGCTGCGTTTCAATGTCTCCTGGGGCAATCGCAACAAGGGGTTTGACGAGAACGACGCGACCCAGCCGCTGACCCTGCACAGCAACACGGCCTATGCCAATGGCCGCTACGACTATGCGTTCTGGACCACCGCCCATGTGCTGCGCAACAACTTGGCGTACGCGGGTGCGCTTGGCGTTTCGGTGTGCTGTGGCGCGGCCGGCTCGGTGGTGGATCACAACAGCTGGACCCTGCCGGTGAGCGTGAACGCGGCCGACTTCCAGAGCCTTGTTGCCAGCAGCGCCACGGCTGCGCGTGCCGCCGATGGCAGTCTCCCGACCTCGGGCTTCCTGCGCCTGGCGGCCGGCAGTGACCTGGTGGACGCGGGTGTCAATGTGGGTCTGAGCTACCAGGGCTCGGCCCCGGATCTCGGCGCCTATGAGCAGGCCGTTGGCACGAGCGACACCAATCCGCCCAGCACCCCTAGCTCGCTGAGCGCGAGCGCGGATTCGGCCAGCGGCGTGCAGCTGGTCTGGATCGCTGCCACCGACAACGTCGGCGTCAGCGGCTATCGTGTGCTGCGCAATGGCGGTGTGGTGGGCAGCAGCAGCGCCATCAGCTTCCGGGATACCGGGCTGAGCGCGCGTACCACCTACAACTACCAGGTGCAGGCCCTTGACGCTGCGGGCAACGCCTCCGCCCTCAGCAGCACGGCCACGGCCACCACCTGGCGCTTCAGCCTGGGGCAGCGCGTCAAGCTCAGCGGCAAGACCACCGTCTACGCCAGCGTCGGTGGCAATGTCATCGGCAGTCAGGGCAAGGGCGCCTGGGGCGGCGTCACGGCCGGCCCGGTGTTCAGCGGCGGCGACGAATGGTGGCAGTTCGATTTCGACAGCGGCGTCGATGGCTGGCTGCGCTTTGCGCCCTGAGCCTTCGCGGCCTCCTCCAAAAAGGCGGCCGCGGCGGCCATGACCCTCGGGACGGCGCGGCATGGGGCTCGCCGCCTACAATTCGCGCCACCCTTCAATGACAGGGCCGGCGCATGCCCATCAGGCCTGACGCATGGCCCACGGAGCAGACAAGCAAGCCATGGACACCCGCACCCACACCATCACCCTGCGCGTCGCCGCCCTGCGCGATGCCATGAAGAACGCGGGCGTGCATGCCTGCTTGGTGCCCAGCGCCGACCCGCATCTCTCCGAATACCTGCCCGAGCGCTGGCAGGCGCGCCAATGGTTGTCGGGCTTCACCGGCTCGGTGGCCACCCTGGTGATCGGCCTGGACCGCGCCGTGCTGTTCGCCGACAGCCGCTACTGGACCCAGGCCGAGGCCGAGCTGGCCGGCACCGGCATCGAGCTCTTCAAGGTCAACAGCGCCGCCGCCACCCATTTCATCGACTGGATCGCCGAGCAGCTCAAGCGCGGCGAGAGCCTGGCCGTGGACGGCCAGGTGCTGGGCCTGGCGCTGGCGCAGCAGCTGCGTGCCGCCATGCTCAAGGCCGGCATCACGCTGCGCACCGAGCTCGACCTGATCGAGCGGATCTGGGAGGGCCGGCCCGGCCTGCCCGGCGCGCCGGTCTACGAGCACCTGCCGCCGCAAGCCACCGCCACGCGTGCAGACAAGCTGGCCCAGCTGCGCGCCGCCATGGCCCGCCATGGCGCCAGCCACCATTTCATCTCCAGCGTCGACGACGTGGCCTGGCTGCTGAACCTCCGTGGTGCCGATGTCTCCTACAACCCGGTGTTCATCGCCCACGCGCTGCTGGACGCCGCCGGGCTGACCCTGTTCGTCGCCCCCGGCAAGATCGATGCCGCCCTGCGGGCCACGCTGGCCAAGGACGGCGTGAGCCTGGCCGACTATGCCCAGGCGCCCGCCGCCCTGGCCGCCCTGCCCGCCGGCGCCACCGTGCTGATGGACCCGCGCCGCGTCACCCTGGGCCTGCGCGAGGCGGTTGCGGCCGGCGCGCGCGTGATCGAGGCGATCAACCCCAGCACCCTGGCCAAGAGCCGCAAGACCGAGGCCGAGGCCCGGTTCGTGCGCGAGGCCATGGAGCAGGACGGCGCGGCCATGTGCGAGTTCTATGCCTGGTTCGAGGCCGCGCTGGGCAAGGAACGCATCACCGAACTCACCATCGACGAACAGCTCAGCGCCGCGCGCGCAAAGCGCCCCGGCTTCAAGGGCCTGAGCTTCTCCACCATCGCCGGCTTCAATGCCAATGGCGCCCTGCCGCATTACCGCGCCACCGAGGCCTCGCATGCGGTGATCGAAGGCGACGGCCTGCTGCTGATCGACTCGGGCGGCCAGTACCTGGGCGGCACCACCGACATCACGCGCGTCTGGAAGATCGGCAGCATCACGCCCGCCCATCAGCGCGATTACACCCTGGTGCTCAAGGGCACGATCGCGCTCTCGCGCACCTGCTTCCCGCGCGGCACGCTGAGCCCCATGCTGGATGCGATCGCGCGCGCGCCGATGTGGGCCCATGGCCTGGACTACGGCCATGGCACCGGCCATGGCGTGGGCTACTTCATGAATGTGCACGAGGGCCCGCAAAGCATCTCCAAGGCGGTGCCCGACGCCAATATGGCGATGGAGCCCGGCATGATCACCTCGATCGAACCCGGCCTCTACCGGCCGGGGCAATGGGGCGTGCGCATCGAGAACCTGGTGCTGAACGTGGCGCTGGATACCCCCGAACAGGGCGCGTTCGGCGAGATGCTGGCCTTCGAAACGCTCACCCTGTGCCCGATCGACACGCGCTGCATCGCGCGCGAGCTGCTCAACGCGGAAGAGATCGCCTGGCTGAACCAGTACCACGCCGAGGTGCGCCGCCGCCTGCAGCCGCTGGTGAGCGGCGCGGCGCTGGACTGGCTGCTGCTGCGTACCGAGGCAATCTAAGCCACACCTGCCGAACCCCCTCAGGGGTTGGCATCCGAAGCGCGCTGAGCCCCCAGCTCCAGCGCGCTTTGCACTTGTTGGCCCACCGCCTGCGGATTGGGCAGGGCCTGCGGCTGCGCCGCCGCTGCGCTGGCCGCCGATGCGGGCTTGGGCAGTTGCTGCACCTGCTTCTTCATCACGAACATGACGACGGCAAAGGCGATCACGAGGCCGAGGATGCTGAGGGCAGCGCGCATGGTTGGAGACTCCGGAAATTGAAGATCGGGTGATGCCGAGGCCGCCGCCAGCTAGCGGCCGCGGCGCAGCGCCGCCTGGTAGGCCTCGATCAGCGGCTGCAGGGCGGCACGCCTGGCCAGGCTCGCGGCCGGCCACAGCCGCTCGCGCTCGTAGTATTCCTCGCAGGCCGGCACCGCGCCCGAAAGCTGCACCCAGGGCTGCTTGCTGGCGGTGAAGATGTGCACATCGGGGGCCAGCAGATCGGGCTGGTCGAGCGTGCCCACGCGCACGAAGCGCAGCGCTGGCCCGGCGCCGCCGTAATTGCTCCACAGCGCGATCCTGCAATGCGGGCAGCGCGCGATCAGCTGGCCCGCGCCGCTGGCCGAGGGCGTGTTCACCAGCTCGGGGTCCAGGCCCAGGGTCTGCACCCGGTCGGCCTCGATGATGGCGTTGAGCGCAAAGGCCGAGCCGGTCTCGCGCTGGCACCAGCGGCAATGACAGCAATGCACGAACATCGGCGCGCTCGTGAGCCGGTAGCGCACGGCGCGGCAATCGCAGCCGCCCTCGGCGGGGAAATCGCTGGGCCTGGGCGGCGTCGAAAGGGCTTCCTGTGGCATGGCAAGGCTCCGGTGTGTGGGGAGTTTCGCATCGTGGCGCCATCGCGCAAGCGCCGTGGCATCAAGAAGCAAGCCAGGCGCGGCGCAAGTCCCTATGCTGGCGGCTGCGCAGATCCAAGAGTGAGAAGGGACAAGCATGCGACGCTGGAATGGCTGGGGCGATGACACCATCAACGCCGAACTGAACTCCGATGCCCTGGCCTTTTTGCGCCAGCAGATCGGCGCCACCGAGGCGCCGCAGGACGCCTCACTGGAAGCCGCGCTGGCCCAGGTGGCACAGCAGCCTTCGCGCCTGCCGCCGCACCCGCTGGTGAGCAGCGCGCCCGAGCACCGCCTGCAGGCCAGCTTCGGCCAGAGCATGGGCGATTGGCTGCGCCTGCGCTTCGGCCGCATCGGCCGCGTCAGCGACGGCGTGGCCTGGCCCGAGAGCTCGGCCCAGGTACGCGAGCTGCTGGACTGGGCCGCCGCGGTGGGCGCCATCGTGATTCCCTGCGGCGGCGCCACCAGCGTGGTGGGCCATCTGAGCCCACCCGAGGATGGTGGCAGGCCGGTGCTCACCCTGATGCTGTCGCACCTGCGCAAGCTGCTGCAGCTGGACACCGTCTCGCAGCTGGCCACTTTTCAGGCCGGCGTGGCCGGGCCGGACCTGGAGGCGCAATTGCGCGCCCAGGGCTGGATGCTGGGTCATTACCCGCAGAGCTTTGAATACGCCACCCTGGGCGGCTGGATCGTCACGCGCAGCTCGGGCCAGCAATCGGCGCGTTATGGTCGCATCGAGGCCATGTTTGCCGGCGGCCGGCTCGAGACGCCCACCGGCACGCTGGAAATCCCCACCTTCCCGGCCAGCGCCGCCGGCCCCGACCTGCGCGAGTGGGTGCTGGGCTCAGAGGGGCGGCTGGGCGTGCTGACCGAGGCCAGCGTGCGCGTGCAGCGCCTGCCCGCCTGCGAGCGCTTCGTCGGCGTGTTCCTGCCCGGTTGGGCCGAGGGCGAGGCGGCGGCGCGCGAGCTGGCGCAGGCACGCCTGGGGCTGTCGATGCTGCGCCTCTCGAACCCGATCGAAACCCTCACCACCCTGCGCCTGGCCGGCCACGCCAAGGCCATTGCCTGGCTGGAGCGCTACCTGGCGCTGCGCGGCTGCGCGGCCGGCGACAAGGTGCTGCTGATGATGGGCCTCACCGGCAGCAAGGCCCAGGTGGCGGCGATGCAGGCCCAGGCCCGCGCCATCCTCAAGCGCCATGGCGGCATTTCCACCGGCACGCTGCTGGGTGCCAAATGGCAGGCGAACCGCTTCCGCGGCGTCTATCTGCGCAATGCGCTGTGGGCCCAGGGCTATGCGGTGGACACCATGGAAACCGCGGTGGACTGGCCGCGCGTGCCGGCCACCATGGCGGCCATCGAGGCGGCCGGGCGCGAAGCCCTGGCGGCCCTGGGCGAGCGTTGCCATGCCTACACCCATCTCTCGCATGTCTATGCCCAGGGTTCCAGCGTCTACTCGACCTTTGTGTTCCGCATCGGCCCCGATTTCGAGCGCGCCTGGGCGCGCTGGCAGGCGCTCAAGGGCGCGGTCAGCCAGGCCATCGTCGCCAGCGGCGGCACCATCAGCCACCAGCATGGCGTGGGCAAGGACCACGCGCCCTACCTGGCCCATGAGAAGGGCGCGCGCGGCATGCAGGGCCTGCAGGCGCTGGTGGCGCATTTCGACCCGCAGGGCGTGATGGCCAGCGGCAACCTGCTGCCGCCTCAGCCCCGATGAAGCGCGCACAAGACCTGACCCTGCTGGGCGGCGGCGCGCCGTTGGACCTGCTGGTGGTGGGCGGCGGCATTGCCGGCGCCGGCATCGCGCTGGAGGCGGCGCGCGCCGGCGTGCGCGTGGCCCTGGTGGAGGCCCGAGACTTTGCCAGCGGCACCTCCTCGCGCTCCTCCAAGCTGGTGCACGGTGGCCTGCGCTACCTGGCCCAGGGCCGCATCGGCCTCACCCGCGAGGCCCTGCACGAGCGCCAGGCGCTGCTGCGCGACGCCCCCGGCCTGGTGACGCCGCTGCGCTTCGTGCTGCCGGTGCGGCGCGGCGATGCCAATGGCCGGCGCAAGCTGGGCCTGGGCCTGGCGCTTTACGACCGCCTGGCCGGCCAGCGCAGCCGGCAATGGCATGAGCCGCAAGCCCTGCTGGCGGCGGCGCCGGGCCTGCAGGGCGCCGGCCTGCTGGGCGGCTGGAGCTATCTGGACGCCCAGGTGGACGATGCCCGCCTGGTGATGCGGGTGCTGGCCGAGGCCGAGGCGCATGGCGCGCTGCTGCTCAACCATCTGGCCGTGGAGAGCCTGCAGCGCAAGGGCGCCAAGGTCTGCGGCGCCAGCCTGGTCGATGCACTGGACGGAAACCGCTTCACGGTCGAGGCCGGCTGCGTCATCAACGCCACCGGCGCATGGGCCGATGATTTGCGTGGCAGCCTCGGTGCCAAGCCGGTGCTGCGGCCCTTGCGCGGCAGCCACCTGCTGATCCCTGACTGGCGCCTGCCCGTCGCCCAGGCCATCACCTTCTACCACCCCGAGGATGGCCGGCCCGTCTATGCCCTGCCCTGGGAGGGCGCCACCCTGGTGGGCACCACCGATGTGGATCACCGCGAGGACCTGGCCCAGGAGCCCGGCATCACGCAGCCCGAGTTCGACTACCTGCTGGGCGCCATGCAGCTGGCCTTCCCGGCGCTGGCGCTCAAGCCCGCCGATGTGTGCGCCACCTGGGCCGGCGTGCGGCCGGTGGTGGCCTCGGGCAAGAAGGTGGCGCCGTCCAAGGAGCCGCGCGAACACCTGATCGTCGACGAGCAGGGGCTGATCACCGTCACCGGCGGCAAGCTCACCACGTTTCGCTCCACCGCCCTGCTGGCCTTGCGCCAGGCCGCGAACCATGTGCCGGCACTGCAAGGGCTGGTCACACCCGCCGCCATCTTCGACCCCACGCCGCCCGGCGCGGCCCAGGCCCTGCAGGGCCTGAGCCCGGCGCTGCGCGAGCGCTGGCTGGCGCGCTTTGGTGCGCGCGCGCCCGCGGTGCTGGCCTGCGCGCAGGCCGGCGAGCTGCAGACCATCGCCCACACCGGCATCGCCCTGGCCGAGCTGCGCTGGGCCTGCCGCGCCGAGGGCGTGGCGCATCTGGACGATCTGCTGCTGCGCCGCACCCGCCTGGGCCTGCTGCTGCCGCAGGGCGGCCAGGCGCTGCTGCCGCAATGGCGCGCCCTGGTGCAGGCGGAGCTGCACTGGGATGATGCGCGCTGGCAGGAGGAATGCGCCCGCTACCAGACCCTGATCCAACGCTGCTACAGCCTGCCCAAGACATAAGCACCCCATGAGCACAACCACCGAGCCCCTGCTGCTGTCCCTGGACCTGGGCACGCAAAGCGTGCGCGCCCTGCTGATCGATCTGCGCGGCAACATCCTGGGCAAGGCCCAGCATGCCTTCAGCGACTACATCAGCCATCACGAGGGCTGGCATGAGCATGAGGCCGAGGGCTTCTGGCAGGCCAGCGCCCTGGTCTGCAGGCAGCTGCTGGCCGCGCACCCCGAGGCCCTGCCCCGCCTCAAGGGCATGGCCGTCACCACCCAGCGCGGCACCCTGGTGCCGGTGGATGCGGGTGGCGTGCCGCTGCGCCCCGCCATCACCTGGCTGGACCAGCGCCGCGCCACGCGCAGCCGGCCGATCAATGCGCTGTGGCGCAGCGCCTTCCGCCTCGCCGGCGTGAGCGACACCATCGATTACTTCAACCACGAGGCCGAGCTCAACTGGATGGCCGAGCACGAGCCCGAGCTGCTGGCGCGCACCCACAAGGTGCTGCTGGTGTCGGGCTGGCTCAACTACAAGCTCACCGGCCGCTATGCCGACTCGATCGCCTCGCAGGTGGGCTATCTGCCCTTCGACTTCAAGGGCCAGCGCTGGGCGCCGGACTGGGACTGGAAATGGCAGGCCCTGGCGGTGCGGCGCGAGCAATTGCCCGAGCTGCTGCCGGTGGGCGAAACCATCGCCGGGCTGTCGCGCGCGGCCGCGGAGGCCACCGGTCTGCCGCAGGGCCTGCCGGTGCTGGCGGGCGCGGCCGACAAGGCCTGCGAGATCGTCGGCGCTGGCGCCATCACGCCCGACATCGCCGCCATCTCCTACGGCACCACCGCCACGGTGGACATCACCACGCCGCGTTATGTCGAGGCCCTGCCCTTCATCCCGCCCTACCCGGCACTGCTGCCGGGCCAGTACAACTGCGAGGTGCAGATCTTCCGCGGCTTCTGGCTGGTGCGCTGGTTCAAGGAGCAGTTCGGCCACCCCGAGCTGGCCCAGGCCGAGGCCGCCGGCGTGGCGGTGGAGACGCTGTTCGACCGGCTCGTGGCAGCGGTGCCGCCGGGCTCGCAGGGCCTGATGCTGCAGCCCTACTGGACCCCCGGCATCCGCCACCCCGGGCCGGACGCACGCGGCGCCATCATCGGCTTCTCCGACGTGCACACCCGCGCCCATCTCTACCGCGCCATCCTTGAGGGCCTGGCCTATGCGCTGCGCGAGGGCAAGGAGCGTATCGAGAAGCGCAGCGGCGTGCCCATCACCCAGCTGCGTGTCTCGGGCGGCGGCGCGCAGTCGGACGCCGCGATGCAGCTCACCGCCGACATCTTCGGCCTGCCAGCGGCGCGCCCGCACACCTTCGAGACCTCGGGCCTGGGCGCCGCCATCGCCAGCGCCGTGGGCCTGGGCCTGCACAGCGACTACGCCAGCGCGGTGGCGGCGATGACGCGCATCGGCCGCCAGTTCGAGCCCAACCCGGCGCATCGCCGGCTCTACGACGAGCTCTACCGCGGCACCTATCTGCGCATGTACAAGCGGCTGGAGCCGCTCTATGCGCAGCTGCAGAAAGTGCTCAGACCCTGAGCCATACTGCGGGCCATGTCTGCGCATGGCCTGCCCTCTCTTGAACACGCCCGCGTCGCCGGCGCCTATGCCGCCACGGCGCTGGAGACCGCGCGCGAACTCGGCGCCGACATGGCGGCCCTGCAGGCCTGTTGTGACCTGCCCCAGGCAGCACAGGCCACGCTCAGCGTCAGGCAATACCTGACCCTGCTGGACAGCGCCGCCACGCAACTGGGCGAGCCGGCCTTCGGCCTGCAGGTGGGCGCGCGCATGCGCCTGGCCACCTTTGCCGGCTATGGCCTGGTGCTGTGCACCTGCGCCGACTTCCGCACCGCGGCGGCGCAGACCTGCCGCTTCGAGGGCCTGGCGCACGACCTGGGTCGCTCGGAGATCGTGGAGCAAGGGCCGCTGGCCAGCTATCGCTGGCATTCGCCCTGGCTGGACCTGCCGGGCGGCCGCCACCTGGCGGAAAGCGTGCTGGTGGGCATACGCAGCTTTGCGGTCTGGCTGGCGGGCCGCGATCTGCCCGGGGTGGATATTGCATTCACCCACGCCCGGCCTGCCGCCCTGAGCCAGGCCGACTATGAATCACTGCTCAGCGTGCCGGTGCGCTTCCAGGCCGAGGCCAACGAGCTGCGTTTTCCGGCCCAGCTGCTGGACGCCCAGATCCCCAATGCCGATACCAGCCTGTTCCCGGCGCTGGAGCGGCTGGCGCACGAGCGCCTGCGCTCGCGCACACGCGACACGCAGAGCCCGGCCATCATCGGCCAGGTGCGCGAGCGCATCCAGGCCCAGCTGATGCATGAGCGCGCCTCGGTGGCCGAGGTGGCGGCGGCCCTGCAGCTCTCCACCCGCTCGCTGCAGCGCAAGCTGGCCGAGGCCGGCAGCCCGCCCTTCAGCGAGCTGGTGGACCAGACCCGGCGCGAGCTGGTGCAGCGCTATCTGCGCGAGCCCGGGCTCTCGCTCACCGAGGTGGCGTTTCTGCTGGGCTTTCGCCAGCAGAGCAGCTTCAACCATGCCTTTCGCGCCTGGTTCGACTGCACACCGGCGCAATGGCGCGCCAATAGCCCGCCGGGGGCGGCATAAGTTCACGGGTTTACCCGGGCCGTTCTTGGCTTATATCAAGCGCGCTCGCGCCGGCGCCCCGAACAATCGCTGACTGAAGAATCTGCCGCCCTGCCGGCATGTCCGCGATCACCTGATGAGGCCACCCATGTCTTCGTTCATGCACCAGCTGAGCCTGGCTCGAAAATTCCTGCTGCTCGGCGTCGTCGCCCTGGTGATGATCAATCTGCCGACCCTGCTGTACCTGAAGCAGAGCTCGGGCGAGATTGCCACCGCCCAGCTGGAAGCCCGCGGGGCCGCGCCGGTGATGGCGCTGCAGCAGGTGATACGCATGACGCAGCAGCACCGCGGCCTCTCGGCCAGCATGCTGGCCGGCAACGAGACGCTGGCGGCCAAGCGGCCGCAGACCGCCGAAGCCCTGGCCAAGGCCTATGCGCAGCTGGAAGCCAGCCTGCAGACCGCCGGCGCCTCGAGCTCGCTGCAAACGGCCGCGGCCGAGCGCAAGCGCAGCTTCGCCGGACTGGAGCAGGCGGTGGCCGGGCGCACGCTCAAGCCGATGGAGAGCTCGGTCCAGCACACCCAGCTGATCGAACAGCTGATGGCGCTGGGCGACGGCATGCTGGATGAATTTGCGCTGAGCCTGGAGGCCAAGCCCGAGCTCTACGCGCTGGTGATGGCCAGCTTTGTGCAGGCGCCCGGCCTGACCGAGCGGCTGGGCCTGCTGCGCGCCCAGGGCAGCATGTACCTGACCGCCGGCAGCGTGCCGCCCGAGGGCAAGCTGGCCCTGCATGCGCTGCAGTTGCGCGCCCAGGAATACCTCAACACCCAGTTCATCGAGCTGGGCAAGGCCACCAAGGGCAGCCCCGAGCTGAAGGCCGCCCTTGGCAGCAAGGCCGAGGCCCTGAAGGCCCAGGTCAGCAAGACCCTGAGCCTGGCCAAGCAGGAGGTGATCGACGCCGCCGAGCTGAAGCTCGCCGCCCCCGAGTACTTCCAGAACGTCACCGACACCATCGACGCGGTCTACGCCTTCAATGCCCAGGCCTCCGACCTGCTCACCCAGCAGCTGGAGCAGCGCGCCAGCGGCCTGCAGCGTACCCGCCTGCTCATCCTGCTGGCGCTGAGCCTGCTGATGGCGGCCTCGGTGGCGCTGTCGGTGGCGATCGTGCGCAGCATCACCCTGCCGATCAAGGAGGCGGTGCAGGTGGCACGTGCCGCGGCGGTGGGCGACCTCAGCGTGGTGGTGACGGTGCGCGGCAGCAACGAGATCGGCCAGCTGATGCAGGCGCTGGCCGACATGAACGCGCAGCTGAGCCACATCGTCGGCAAGGTGCGCCAGAGCGCCGACAGCGTGGCCACGGCCTCGCACCAGATCGCCCAGGGCAACAACGACCTCTCCAGCCGCACCGAGCAGGAGGCCAGCGCGCTGGAGCAGACCGCCGCCGCGATGGAGCAGCTGGGCGCCACCGTCAAGCAGAACGCCGACAACGCCAAGGAGGCCAACCAACTGGCCCACGACGCCTCGACCGTGGCGGTAGCGGGCGGCAGCGTGGTGAGCCAGGTGGTGGACACCATGCGCGACATCAACAACAGCAGCAAGCAGATCGCCGACATCATCGGCACCATCGACAGCATCGCCTTCCAGACCAACATCCTCGCCCTGAATGCCGCGGTGGAAGCCGCGCGCGCCGGCGAGCAGGGGCGCGGCTTCGCGGTGGTGGCCAGCGAGGTGCGCAGCCTGGCGCAGCGCAGCGCGCAGGCGGCCAAGGAGATCAAGGGCCTGATCTCGGCCAGCGTCGAGCGGGTGGAGCAAGGCACGGTGCTGGTGGACCAGGCCGGCAGCACCATGACCGAGGTGGTGGCCTCGATCAAGCGCGTCTCCGAGATCGTCGCGGCGATCAGCACCGCCAGCGCCGAGCAGAGCACCGGCGTCTCGCAGGTGGGCGAGGCGGTCAGCCAGATGGACCGGACCACGCAGCAGAATGCCGCCCTGGTGGAGGAAAGCGCGGCGGCGGCGGAGAGCCTGCAGGCTCAGGCCCAGGAGCTCGTCGGCGCGGCGGCCGTGTTCAAGCTGACCACCTAACTATTCATTTGCGGGCCAGCGCCCCAGCACCCGGTGGGTGCGGCGGCCGATCAGGCTGTGGATGAGCAGGAACTCGTCGGCCCGCCAAGGCAGCGGCGTGATCGGCTGCGGCGCCACCGCGCGGTCGTCATAGCCCAGCGTGAGGTGGGGCGTGAAGCTGCCAGGCGCGGGCGCCAGGCCCATCGCGACCAGGGCCCGCTCCAGCTCGCCCTGGAACTGCCGCAGCGGCGCCAGCGGCTCGCCGGCCAGCAGCACGAAGGGGAAGTTGCGCCGCCGCCGATTGCTTTGGAAGCTCAGGGCCTGGTCCAGCACCAGCTGCAGCGGCGGCATGCGCAGCCGGGTAGCCTGCGCACACAGGGCCTCGACCAGCGCCGGCGGCAGGCCCCAGAAATCGCCCACCATGCGCAGCGTGAGATGGAAATGCTCGGGCCGGTTGGCGCGGCCGCGCAGGCCATGCTCGGCGCGCAGGCGCTGCTGCAGCGCGGCGATGCGCGCGACGGCCGCGGCATCCGGGCGCAGCGCGAAGAACAGGCGGTCGGTGGGACGCGGTGTGCCCTCGTCCATCACCGACTCCGATTCCGGCTAAGCCCTCACTCCCACTCGATCGTGGCGGGCGGCTTGCTCGAGACGTCGTAGGTCACGCGGTTGATGCCGCGCACCTCGTTGATGATGCGGCCCGAGGTGCGCTTGAGCAGGCTGTAGGGCAGCTCGGCCCAGTCGGCGGTCATGAAGTCGCTGGTCTGCACCGCGCGCAGCGCCACCACGTAATCGTAGGTACGGCCGTCGCCCATCACGCCCACGCTCTTCACCGGCAGGAACACCGTGAAGGCCTGGCTGGTGAGCTCGTACCAGGTCTTGCCGCTGGCTTCGTCCTTGGTGTTGCGCAGCTCTTCGATGAAGATCGCGTCGGCGCGGCGCAGCAGATCCGCGTACTCCTTCTTCACCTCGCCGAGGATGCGCACGCCCAGGCCCGGGCCCGGGAAGGGATGGCGGTAGACCATCTCGGGCGGCAAACCCAGGGCCACGCCCAGCTCGCGCACCTCGTCCTTGAAGAGCTCGCGCAGCGGCTCCAAGAGCTTCAGGCCGAGCTGCTCGGGCAGGCCGCCGACGTTGTGGTGGCTCTTGATGGTGGTGGCCTTCTTGGTCTTGGTGCCGCCGCTTTCCACCACATCGGGGTAGATGGTGCCCTGGGCCAGGAAGGTCGCGCCCTTGTGGCCCTTGTCGCCGGCCTTGAGCTTGGCGGCCTCGGCCTTGAACACGTCGACGAACAGGCCGCCAATGATCTTGCGCTTCTGTTCCGGGTCGGTGACACCGGCCAGTTGGCCCAGGAAGAGCTCGCTGGCATCGACGCGGATGACATGGGCATGCAGCTTGCCGGCAAACATGTCCATCACCATGTCGCCCTCGTTCAGGCGCAAGAGGCCATGGTCGACGAACACGCAGGTGAGCTGGTCGCCGATGGCGCGGTGGATCAGGGCCGCGGCCACCGAGGAGTCCACGCCGCCGGAGAGGCCCAGGATGACCTCCTCATCGCCGACCTGCTCGCGGATCCTGGCCACGGCCTCGTCGATATAGCTGCCCATGATCCAGTCGCCCTTGCAGCCGGCGATGTCGCGCACAAAGCGCGTCAGCAGCGCCTGGCCCTGCAGCGTGTGCGTGACCTCGGGGTGGAACTGCACGGCGTAATAGCCCTTCTCCTCGTTCGCCATGGCGGCGATCGGGCAGCTGGGCGTGGAGGCCATCAGCTTGAAGCCGGGCGGCAGCGTGGCGACCTTGTCGCCATGGCTCATCCAGACCTTGAGCATGCCGTGGCCCTCGGGCGTGGCGAAGTCCTCGATGCCGTTCAGCAGCTTGGTGTGGCCATGGGCGCGCACCTCGGCATAGCCGAACTCGCGGTGGTCGCTCCAGGCCACCGAACCGCCCAGCTGCACCGCCATGGTCTGCATGCCGTAGCAAATGCCCAGCACCGGCACGCCCAGATCCCACACCGCCTGCGGCGCGCGCAGTTCGTGGTCTTCGTAGGTGGAGGCATGGCTGCCGGAGAGGATGATGGCCTTGGGTGCGAAGCCGCGGATGAACTCATCCGACACATCGTTGGGGTGGATCTCGCAGAACACATGGGCTTCGCGCACGCGGCGCGCGATCAGCTGGGTGACCTGGGAACCGAAATCGAGGATCAGGATCTTGTCATGCATGGCGTGGCAACTCTCAAGGCTTGGTAACTGAGGCGGAGGGGGCCGCGGCCGCATTGGCAGCCGCCGCGGGGCCCGACACATGCACGCGGTGGAAATGCCGCCATGCAAAGAAGAGCGCGCAGGCTTGCAGCAGCGCGCAGAAGTAGAACGGCGCGCCGATGCGCCAGTCGCCCTTGGGCAGCTCGGACACCAGGCCCAGCAGGCCCGCGCCGATGACGGGGGCGAACACCGCCATCAGGCTGTTCAGCGAGGCCACGGCGCCCATGGTCTGGCCCTGGGTCTTGGCATCGGCGGCATTGGAAATCATGCCCTGGATAGCGGCGCTGGCGGCAAAGCCGAGCAGATTGCAGGCGATCACCGCATACATCATCCAGCCCTCGCTGGCCGCGCCCCAGCCGGCAAAGGCCAGCACCGAGGAGATCAGGCCCAGCATGGCGAGGCGCTCGGAGGAGAACACTTTCAGCAGCTTGGTGAGCAGAAAGCCCTGCACCAGCACCGACATCACGCCCACCGCGAACATCGACCAGCCGTTCTCCTTGGGGCCCCAGCCGAACTTGAAGCTGGTGTAGAGCACCCAGCTGCTGTGCAGGATGAACTGCGCCAGCGCCGACAGGCCGATCACATAGACCAGCGGGCCCACGCCCTTGAGCGAGGCCAGCTTCTTGAGCGAGGCCACCGGATTGGCCTGGCGCCAGCTGAAGGGCCGGCGGCTCTCGGGCTTGAGCGACTCGGGCAGCACGAAAAAGCCGTACAACCAATTCGTCAGCGCCAGGCAGCCCGCCACCACAAAAGGCAGGTGCAGGTTGATGGCGCCCAGCAGGCCGCCCATCACCGGGCCCAGGATGAAGCCCAGGCCGAAGGCCGCGCCCAGCATGCCGAAGCGCTTGGCGCGCTCCTCGGGGGCGGAGATGTCGGCCACATAGGCATTCGCCACCGCGGCATTGCTCTGCATCGCGCCGCTCACGAGGCGCACCGCAATCAGCATCCACAGCGCGGTGGCCATGGCGGTGACGAAGAAGCTCAGCGCCAGGCCGCAGAAGCCGATCAGCAGCACCGGCCGGCGGCCGTAGCGGTCGGACAGCGCGCCCAGGATGGGCGAGCCCAGGAAGTTGGCAAAGCCGAAGGCAAAGGCCACCACGCCGTACCAGAAGGCATGGTCGGCCTGCGAGCCGGTGAAGGTCCCCACCAGCGGCGGCAGCACCGGGATGATGAGGCCGATGGCGATCATGTCGATCAGCACCGTGACCATGATGAAGCCCATGCCGGCGGCGCGCTTCGCGGGTAGGCCAGCTGCTGCGGAGTCACTCACTGCGATGATTTCCTTAAGTGAGGAACGGGGCACTAGGCCCCGTTCGTCAAGCGGCTAGCGCTTATTCAGAGCGGTAGTTCGGCGCTTCCTTGGTGATCTGCACATCGTGCACATGGCTTTCGCGCATGCCCGCCGAGGTGATCTCCACGAACTCCGCCTTGTTCTGCATGTCGGCGATGGTGGCGCAACCGCAGTAATGCATCGAGGCCTTCAGGCCACCGGCCATCTGGAAGATGACCTGCACCACCGAGCCTTTGTAGGGCACCTGGCCCTCGATCCCCTCGGGCACCAGCTTGGAGGTGTTGGGGTTGTTGGCCGAGGTGTCCTGGAAGTAGCGGTCTGCCGAGCCCTTGGCCATCGCACCCATCGAGCCCATGCCGCGGTAGCTCTTGTAGGAACGGCCCTGGTAGAGGATCAGGTCGCCGGGGGCTTCCTCGGTGCCGGCAAAGGCGCCGCCCATCATCACGCAGTCGGCGCCCGCGGCGATGGCCTTGGCCAGGTCGCCCGAGAAGCGCACGCCGCCGTCGGCGATCACCGGCACGCCGGTGCCGCGCAGCGCGGTGGCGACGTTGTCGATGGCGGTGATCTGGGGCACGCCCACACCGGCGACGATGCGGGTGGTGCAGATCGAGCCCGGGCCGATGCCGACCTTGACGCCATCGGCGCCGGCTTCCACCAGGGCCAGGGCGGCCGCGCCGGTGGCGATATTGCCGCCGATCACGTCCACGCCGGGGAAGTTCTGCTTCACCCAGCGCACGCGCTCCAGCACGCCGGCGCTGTGGCCGTGCGCGGTGTCGACGATCAGCGCGTCCACGCCGGCCTTCACCAGCAGGCTGACGCGTTCTTCGGTATCGTCACCGAAGCCCACCGCGGCACCCACGCGCAGCTTGCCCTGGGCATCGCGTGCGGCGTTGGGGAAGCTGGTCTGCTTGGTGATGTCCTTCACCGTCATCAGGCCGCGCAGCTCGAAGGCGTCGTTGACGACCACCACGCGCTCCAGCTTGTGCTTGTGCATCAAGGCCTTGGCCTGCTCCAGCGAGGCGCCCTCCTTGACGGTGATGAGGCGTTCGGCCGGCGTCATGATCTCGCGCACCGCGACATCCATGCGGGTCTCGAAACGCAGGTCGCGGCCGGTGACGATGCCCACCACCTTCTTCCCATCCAGCACCGGGAAGCCCGACACGCCATGCAGGCGCGAGAGCTCCACCACCTCGCGCACGGTGGCGCTGGGGGTGATGGTGAAGGGCTCGCGCACCACACCCGATTCGTAGCGCTTCACGCGCGCCACTTCACGGGCCTGCTGCTCGGCCGAGAGGTTTTTGTGGACGATACCGATGCCGCCCTCTTGCGCGATGGCGATGGCCAGACGCGCCTCGGTGACCGTGTCCATGGCGGCGGACACGAGCGGCAGGTTCAGTTGGATATTGCGCGACAGACGGGTCGCAAGGCTGGTGTCGCGAGGCAACACCTGGGAGAACGCTGGCACCAACAACACATCATCGAAGGTGAGCGCTTTTCCTAGAAGGCGCATGAGGGAAGCTCCAGACGCAAAGCGGCATTATACGGAGTTCGGCGCAAGGCGTCCGGCGGGCATGGCTGCGGACAATTGGCAACACCTCCGGCCGGCCCTGCAAGGGGTCGGCGGCGCTACACTGAGCCCCTCCTCTCGCACCCCGATGGCGCCCATGTCCGCACCGCGTATTTCCAACCCGCCGGCCGGGTTCTACCGCCTCATCGTCTGCCTGGCTCTGCTGGCCCTGGCGGGCACGGCGCAGGCGCAGTGGAAGTGGCGCGATGCCCGTGGCAATGTGCAGTACAGCGACCTGCCCCCGCCGCCCGGCGTGGCGGAGAAGGACATCCTGCAGCGCCCGGTCAACCAGCGCCAGCGCATCGTCGTGACACCGGTGGGCATCGGCGCTGCCAATGCCGCCAGCGCCCCGGCGGCCGCGGCGAGCGCCCCCGCAAGACCCGACCCCGATGCGGCCGCACGCAAGAAGCAGGAACAGGAGCAGGCCGCGCAGCGCGCCGAAGAGGATCGCAAGCTAAAGGCCCAGAAGGCCGAGAACTGCAAGACCGCGCAGGGCCAATTGCGCCTGCTGGAAGACGGTGTGCGCATCAGCCGCAAGGACGAGCGCGGCGAACGCGTGTTCCTGGACGATCAGCAGCGCGCCGAAGAAACCAAGCGCGCACGCGCCATCATCGCGGTGGATTGCGCGCGCTGACGTTCAGCGCAGGGTCAGCGCGAGTTCAACGCGAGGTCTTGCCGGCCAGCGGCCGGTGCCGCGAGACGATGCGCTCGCCCTTGGCGCGATAGCGTTCGCGCCGCGCCTCCTTGGGGTCGACGGTGAGCGGGCGATAGATCTCGATGCGGTCGCGCGGGCGCAGCGGCGTGTCGAGCGCCTGCAGCCTGCCCCAGATGCCGATCTTCAGCGTGGGCAGCTGCTCGAGCAGCGCGGCGTCGAGCTCGCCACAGCCGCGCAGGGCCTGCTCCAGCGTGGTGCCGGCGCTCAGCTGCAGCAGGCAATGCCGCACATCACCGCGGGCCGGGCTCCACACCAGTTCGACCGCGAAGCGCTCGCCCTCAGCGTGGCCCATAGACCGCCTCGGCACGCTGCACAAAGCTGTCTACAAAGGTGTTGGCGATGCGGTCGAACACCGGGCTCACCACCGCCTCCAGCGCCATGCTGGAGAAGGCATAGCTGAGCTCGAACTCGATCTTGCAGGCGAGTTGCTCGCCCTCGCCGCCCGGCTTGCCCAGGGGCAGAAAGCTCCACACGCCGTCCAGCGAGGAGAACGGCCCATCCACCAGGCTCATCTGCACGCGATGCGGCGCCTCGTGGGTGTTGCGGGTGGTGAAGGCATGGCGCACCCCGGCATAGGCCAGGCCCAGCCTGGCTGTCATGCCTGCCTCATGTTCGTCGCTGACCTCGGCGCGTTCGCACCAGGGCAGGAACTCCGGATAGCGGGTGACGGCCGTCACCAACTCGTACATCTCGCGCGGCGAGTACCAGAGCAGAACGGATTTCTTGACGTGCTTCATACAATGGCTAGATTGTATTGGGGCCGACCGCCCCATTCCTGCCCCCAGATTGAGCCCCATGTCGATTGCTGAAAACCGCCGCGCCCGATTCGAATATCACATTGAAGAACAGTTCGAGGCCGGCATGGTGCTGGAGGGCTGGGAGGTCAAGGCGGTGCGTGCCGGCCAGGTCCAGCTGACCGACGGCTACGTGATGATCCGCGACGGCGAGCTGTTCCTGATCGGCTGCCGCATCAACCCGCTGCGCACCGCCTCCACCCACGTCAACCCCTTGGCCGACCGCACCAAGAAGCTGTTGATGAAGAAGGAGGAGATCCGGCGCCTGATCGGCAAGGTGGAACAAAAAGGCTTCACCCTGGTGCCGCTGAACCTGCACTACAAGGGCGGGCGCGTGAAGTGCGACATCGCCCTGGCCAAGGGCAAGGACCTGCACGACAAGCGCGAGACCGAGAAGAAGCGCGATTGGGAGCGCGAAAAGGGCCGCTTGATGCGGCACGCCGTGCCGTCCAACAAGCGCTCAGGCAAGGACTGAGAGCGCCCGCTCCAGGTCGGCGCGCAGATCGGCCTCGGCCTCCAGGCCGATCGCGAAGCGCACGATCTGCCCCTCGGCATAGGGCAGGCCCAGCGCGCGGCTGCGGCTCATGTCGTAGGGCACGGCCAGGCTCATCGGGCCGGCCCATGAATAGCCGATGCCGAAGAGTTGCAGCGCATCCACGAAGGCATCGACCTCGCGCTGGCCGTAGCGCGGCTTGAACACCACAGAAAACAGGCAGGCCGCGCCGGCCGAACTGGTCTGCAGCCAATGCTCGTGCCCCGGCGAGCCGGGCAAGGCGGGGTGTAACACCCGCGCCACCTCGGGCCGCGCCTGCATCCACGCCGCCAGCGCACGCGTGCAGGCATCCTGGGCCCTGTAGCGCAGCTCCAGCGTGGGCAGGCCGCGCAGCACCAGCTCCACATCGTTCTGGCCCAGGCCGTAGCCCAGGTGCTCGTGCGCATGGTTGAGGCGCTCGTGCAGGGCCAGATCGCGGGTGCAGACCGAGCCCATCAGCACATCGGCGCCGCCCGAGGGGTATTTGGTGAGCGCCTGCATGACGATGTCGCAACCCAGGCCAGCATGGCTTTGCGGTGCGATCTCGAAGGCATTGAAGGCAAGACCTGCCCCCCAGGTGTTGTCCATCGCGGTCAGCACGCCGTGCGACTTGCAGGCCTGCAGGAGGCCGATCAGATCGGGGAATTCCAGCGTGATCGAGCCCGCCGCCTCCAGCCAGACCAGCTTGGTCTGCGGCACCAGCAGGGCCTTGAAGCCCGCCGCGTCGAGCGGATCGTAGAAGCGGTGCGTGATGCCGAACTGCGGCAGGAAGGACTCGCTCAGATAGCGGTTCTGGCCGTAGACATTGTCCGGGACCAGCACCTCGTCGCCGGGGCGCAGCAGACCCAGGCTCACCAGGGTCACGGCCGCCAGGCCGCTGGGCACCAGCAGGCAATGCTCGGCATGCTCCAGCGTGGCCAGGCGCGCCGCCAGGGTGTAGCTGGTGGGCGTGCCATGCAGGCCGTAGCGGTAGCTGTGGCCATCGCGTGGGCGCGGGGTGCGCAGGTCGGCGGTGTTCTTGAACAGCACCGTCGAGGCCTTGTAGACGCCCACCGGCACCGCCTCCCAACCCGCCGGCGCCCGATAGGGGTGGTGGATCTGCTGGGTGCTGACGGCCTGCGGCTGCTTGTCGCGCTGCTGCTCGCTCATATGGGCATGGCGATCAGGTCATGGCCTTCGGTGGCGACGATGCGCGCACGCGTGAACTCGCCCACCTTGAGTTGCTTGCTGGCCTTCTCGGGGGGCAGCAGGCGCACGGTGCCGTCGATCTCCGGCGCGTCGGCGTAGGAGCGCCCCACGCCACCCTTGCGACCCAGGGCCGGGGCGGAATCCACCAGCACCTGCATGGTGGCGCCGACACGGCGCGCCAGCTTGGCGGCGGAAACCCGCTCGGCCACTTCCATGAAGCGGGCACGGCGCTCCTCGCGCACGGCCTCGGGCAAGGCACCGTCCAGCTCGTTGGCGCTGGCGCCCTCCACCGGCGAGTAGGCGAAGCAGCCGGCGCGGTCGATCTGCGCCTCCTGCATGAAGTCCAGCAGGTACCGGAATTCGGCCTCGGTTTCGCCGGGGAAGCCGGCGATGAAGGTGGAGCGGATCACGATGTCCGGGCAGCTCTCGCGCCAGCGCAGGATGCGCTCCATATTCTTCTCGCCATTGGCGGGGCGCTTCATGCGCTTGAGCACGTCCGGGTGGGCGTGCTGGAAGGGCACGTCCAGATAGGGCAGCACCAGTCCTTCGGCCATCAGCGGCAGCACCTCGTCCACATGGGGATAGGGGTAGACGTAGTGCAGGCGCACCCAGGCACCGTATTGCTTGGCCAGCTCGCCCATCTGCGCCACCAGGTCCAGCATGCGGGTTTTGACCGGCTTGCCATCCCAGAAGCCCATGCGGTACTTGACGTCCACGCCATAGGCGCTGGTGTCCTGGCTCACCACCAGCAGCTCCTTCACGCCCGACTCGAACAGCGCGCGCGCCTCGTTCAGCACGTCGCCGATCGGGCGCGAGACCAGGTCACCGCGCATGCTGGGGATGATGCAGAAGCTGCAGCGGTGGTTGCAGCCCTCGCTGATCTTCAGATAGGCGTAATGCTTGGGCGTGAGCTTGATGCCGGCCACGCCGCGCGCCTCGGGCACCAGATCGATGAAGGGATCGTGGGGCTTGGGCACATGGGTGTGCACCGCGTCCATCACCTCCTGCGTGGCATGCGGGCCGGTCACGGCCAGCACGCTGGGATGCATCTCGCGCACCAGGCTGCCGGCGTCCGAGCTGGCATGGCCGGCCTTGGCGCCCAGGCAGCCGGTGACGATGACCTTGCCGTTCTCGGCCAGGGCCTCGCCGATGGTGTCCAGGCTCTCCTTCACCGCGTCATCGATGAAGCCGCAGGTGTTGACAATCACCAGATCGGCGCCGGCAAAGGTCTTGGAGGTTTCATACCCCTCCGCACGCAGCTGCGTGAGGATGAGCTCGGAGTCGGTCAGCGCCTTGGGGCAGCCTAGGCTGACGAAGCCGATCTTGGGGGCGGAGTTCTGGACGGGTGCTTCATTCATCCCGCGATTATCTCAGCCCCGACCGGCGCTGCTATTTCTTGGGCGGAAATCCCGGCATGCCAGGCATGCCGGGGAAGGCCTTCTGCATCTGCTCGGTCATCTGTTCGATCAGGTTCTTGGACTGCTCGACATAGTTGCCCATCAGGCCCTGCATCACCGGCGACTGGCCGCTGAGAAACTGCGACCACAGCTCGGGGCTGAAGGGCAGCCCCTTGCTCTGCTCGGTGAACTTGCTCTGCAGCTCGCCGAAGGTCTGCATGTTCTTTTCCAGATAGGCGCCCATCACGCCCTGCATCGCATTGCCATAGAAGCGGATGATCTGCTCCAGCAGCTGGGTGGTGAACATCGGCATGCCACCGGTCTCCTCCTCCAGGATGATCTGCAGCAGGATGGAACGCGTCAGGTCCTCGGCCGTCTTGGCGTCGCGCACCTCGAAGGCAATGCCCTCCAGCACCATCTTCTTGACATCGCTGAGGGTGATGTAGCTGCTGGTGTGGGTGTCGTAGAGGCGGCGGTTCGGGTACTTCTTGAGTACGCGCGGGCCGGCAGCCGCCGGTGTGCCTTCTGCAGAGGCAGACTTGCCGCGACGGGCAGTAACCATGAAAACTCCCAGGGAAAATCTTGCTGTATGCGCGCAGATTCTAGGAGTCGGCGCCACGCGGGGCTGACGGGTTTACCCCTGCGCGGCCACAGCATTGCGCGGAGTTCGCTCAGTGCCGAGCAAGAAAAAGCCACCGCGGCGGCGCCGCGGTGGCTTGTCAGGGACGGCTGCGGATCAGGGCGTGACCAGCACGATGTCGGACTCCCGCCCGGTCTTGGCACTCGTGTGCAGCAGCAGGAAGCCGGTCTGCGAGGGCGAAGCCACGCCGCCACCGGCCGGGCTGCTGATGCCGATATTGCCGCTGCCGCCAATCGGTGTCACCACGCCGGAAGACGCCGCGGCATAGCGTGGCGTATCCAGGGTGTGGACCATATTGGTGACCGCGTCGGTCAGATCGCCGGTGAAGTAGTTGTCGAAGGCGAGCACCGAGAACCTGAACTTTTGCGACGCGCTGGTGATGCCGATGTCGGAAGCCAGCACGGTCGCCACCAGGTTCGGCGAGTTCAGGTCCGCGCTCGCAAAGAAGCGCGTGACCGCCGCATTGGTTCTCAGGTTGACCACCGTGATGACGGTCTGCCCCGTCACACCAAACCCCCCGTTCTCGCTGTTGTAGATCACATAGTCATCCACGCCGTCGTTGTTGGCATCCACATAGATGTCGAACTCGGCCGGATAGGCCGGATGGGCGCGCGAGCCAAAGCCTGCCATGGCAAATTGCACCGCCAAGCTGCCGCCGGAGCTGGCCGGCCTCACCCCCACGGCCTTGAGGTCCACCAGCACCTGCCCGCCACCATAGGGCGGCAGCACGGTGCTGCTCTGGGCGCTGGTGCCGGTGAGCGCGAACACGTCAGTCTGCCCAGCGATGGCACCGGCCGCGTTGGTCAGCGTCATGACGCCGCTGCCGGTGCCGCCCAGATTCACGCTGGTGGTGGCGCTCACCCCCGCGCTCTTGCGCGGCAGTACATGCCAGGGCACGGCGGCGGTCTCCGAGCCATCGGACACGGTGATGTAACCGTCGAACTCGGCGAGCTGCAGCAAGGCACCCGTACCCTGACTGGAGGCCGCACCCAGGGGCCAGGCCGGCAGCTTGGACGCGTCGATGCTGAGACTCAGGCCAAAGGCCGCCGTGCCGTTCGCGGGCACCGTGATGCTGGCCGGCGCGCTCAGGGTTACCGCGCCGCTGGCCGCATCGTTGGCATAGCGGAAGGAGCGTGTGATCTGATAGGTGCGGGGCGACGGACTGTAGTTGCGCACCGCCACCTTCTTGCTCAGCGTGCTGATGCCGGTGGCATTCACCGCGCCGAACGAGAGGCCGACGCTGTAGGGGTTGCTGGCATCCCAGATCCCGGTGTTCAGCGCGGCCGCCGCATCCACGCGCAGCTCGCCCGCACCGATACGCGACACCGGCGCCAACTCACCCGGCACGGTGGCCGGATTGGTATAGACCGCCTGGTTCGCCGCATTCATCAGGCGCGCCTTGATCTCCGCCGGGCTGGCACTGGGGAACTTCTGCAGCAGCAGGGCGGCCGAGCCGGCGATCATCGGCGTGGCACCCGAGGTGCCGCCAAAACCACCCTCGTCGGCACCCGTGCCATTGAGCGCAGACACCGAGGCGCCCGGCGCGCCGATCTCGGGCTTGACGAGCGAGAAGTTGTAGGTGGGGCCGCGCGCCGAGGTACTGGCCATGCTGCCCACCAGGGGTATCGATACCGCCGGGCTGACGCTGACCAGCACCGCCGAGCTAAGCAGAGCTGTCTTCAGCGTATTGCCGATGCTCTGCGTCACCACCAGCGTCTCCACCAGGGGCGAGCCGCCGCCGAAGCTGAAGCTGGGTGCATCGCCCGCCGCATTGTTGGCAATCAGCACGCCGATCGCACCCTTGGCGGCCGCGTTCGCAACCTTGATGCTCACCGCGCAGGTGCCGCGGTCGATCAAGGCCACCATGCCGGTGAAGTCGATGGTGTCCGCCGCCGCGCAAGCCAGCGACGCAGCCGTTCCGGAAGCACCGGCGCGACGCACCGCACCCGAGAAGCCGCTCACGATCGGCGCCCAGTCCACTGTCGCGGTATTGCCGTAGGTACCGGCAATGGCAGGCGGCGAGTTCACCACCAGCGGAATGGCCTTGGCCGTGGGCATGGATGTCTGGGCCACGCTGATGGCCTCGGGCGCATTGGACGGCGAACTGACGATGTAGGGGCGGTCGCCGGCATTGCCCGCCGCCACCGCGGCCACGATGCCGAAGCGCACCACATTGGAAACCGCCTCCGTGGAGGGATTTTCGCGCTGGCCGTAATTGGCACCGAGCGAGAGATTCACCACATCGGCGGCATCGGTGAAGCTGAGGTCGCCGCGCGGGTCCATAGCCCAGTCCAGGCCCTGCAGGATGGCAATACCGCTGCAGCTGGTGGCGACGCTGCTGCACACCTTGACGGCATAGAGCTTGGCGCCCGGCGCCACGCCCTTGTGCAGGCCGTCTTGGCTAGCGCCAGCGGCGATATCGGCCACGTGGGTACCATGGCCCGAACCCGAGCCGGCATCGATCGGATTGGGGTCGGGCGCCAACGCGCCACTAGGCCAGGCCTCGCCCACGAAGTCATAGCCACCGATCACCTTGGCCGAGGGGAACAGCGCGGCCGGCGCCACTCCGGCCGCGGCCGTTGCCGCCGCCGAGAAGTCAGCCAACTGCCCGGAACCGCCCAGATTCCGATGCGTGTAGTCGATGCCGGAATCCAGCACCGCGATCTTCACGCCGCTGCCGGTGAGGCCGAGGTTGTGCAGCGCCGTGGCACCCACATAGGGCACCGTGGTCGCGAGCGAAATCTGGTGATCCACCACCGGCCGCACCGCCGTCACGCCGGCCAGCTTGGCCACCTGCGGCAGCTTGGATGCATCCACCGAGATCACCAGGGCGTTGTAGGCCTTGCTGACGCGCGCCAGCTCGCGCCCGCCCATGCCTTGCACCTGGGCCGCCAGGCTGTCCTGCTTGCTCTTGATCGCAGCCATATAGGCCTGCCGCTGCGCCAGCGTCATGCTGGAACCCAGGCGCTTGGCGTTCGTGCCCACAGCCAAGGCCAGCGGCGGATCGCTGAGACGCAGCGCCACTTGCACCGCCCCGCTCTGCTGCGCCAGCTTGGGGCCCTGATCGGCCGCCAGCACCGGGCTGGGCAGCGCCAAGGCATCGACGGACAGGGGCTGCTGCGCCTGTGCGCTCAACTGCACAGTCAGCAGGGCCGCCAGCGAGAGCAGCAGGCGGACGGAATGATGATGACGCGCGTTCATGACTGCAACTCCTTCAGCTGGCGCGGCTGGCGCCGTCTCGTCGCGTACACGCCCAGGCCTGCCAGCAACACCAGGGCCAGGCTGGCAGGTTCGGGGATGGCGGCATTGGTCGCGCCGGTCAGGAAGATGTCATAGCTATAGGCCGATTCGGTGCCGGCGGCAAAGCCGGGCATCCAGCCGTTCAGGGCACCACTGCCGGGGTCGGCGGTCAGCAGGTCGGTGAAGGCCCCGGGCAGGAAGACCGACTGGTTGGCGCCGTCCGCCGCGCTGAAGCCGCCAAAGGCGATGGCCAGGTAGTACACCCCCGCCGCCAGCAGATTGTTGGGGTCGCCGGCGGGCAGCAAGGAGGTCAGTCCCACGCCATCGTCGTCGTTGGAGTAGACGCCCATGCCCGCGGCATCGAACAGGAACAGCTGGGTATCGAAGGCCGAGCTCAGCGTGGTCCAGGCACTGAACGTGCCCGGGCTGTCAATGCGTATCTGGTAGAGATCGACCTGGTAGATCGTGTCGCCATTCACCGCGGTGCTGGAGCTCAGCATGCCGTGGATTTGCGAAAGGCTGTTGTGGCTGCTGTCGAAGGTGACTTGCGCGGTGGCCAAGCCATCGCCCGCGCCGGTCAATCCCGTCTCGTTCCAGATATAGCCCGCCATCGCGGGGGCGGGACAAGCAAGGGCAGCACAGAGAGCGGCCAGCGCGGCCAGGCGTTTTGGATACTTGGTCATCATCGCGCAAACTCCAGTGGCGCTCCCAACGAGGGAACTTGGTTTGAATGGCGCGATGCGATGACGCAGCAGCAACGACGATAACGGACGAGAACTCTGGGCAGTCGCTACAACCGATCAAGCACCACACCTCCGTGACGCCTGACTATGAGCATGACTTCCTTCACGCGCTAGGGCCGGGAGCCCCGCGTTCACGGGGGGCGTGCCAAGGCGGCACAAGCCTGGGCACGGCAGCACCGCTGGGCTTGCTCATAGGAGAAAGAAGAAGGGATTGGCTGTGCTGCCCGGCGCCGGTCGGCCACACCCTAGGGTAAGTACCGAAGCCTCCGCATCAGGCGGGCAGCGCCGCCTCGCGCCATTCCGCCGGCGGGCGCCGCAGCGCCGCCAGCACCAGGGCTTCATCGCGGCAGCTGTAGACCTGCAGCTCACCCTGGCGCACGCAGGCCTGCAGATCGGTCTGCGCACGCACCATCAAGGCATCGGCGCTGCCGCGCTCCTGCAGGCCCCTGCCCGCGACCAGGCCGACCCAGGCATTGCGCCCGGAACGCTTGGCGGTCAGCAGGGCCAGATCGGCCAGCCGCACCACGTCCTGCCAGCCCAGCGCGCGCGGGTCGGCGTCCACAAAGGGCAGGCAGGCAAAGCCGATCGAGCAGGTGATGGCCAGCCGGCGGCCATCGTCCAGCACAAAGGGGCTTTCCACCACCACGCTGCGCAGGCGCTCGGCCAGCTCCTGCACGCGCAGGCGGTTGGTGTCGCGCGCCACCGCCAGGAATTCCTCGCCACCCCAGCGCACCAGATGATCCGACTCGCGCAGCACCGTGCGCAGGCGCCGTCCGAACTGCACCAGCACCGCATCGCCGGCGGCGTGGCCGTACTCGTCGTTGACCTGCTTGAAGTGATCGATGTCGATCAGGAAGAACAGGCTGTCGGTATCCACCGGCTGCGGCACCGCGGTCAGCGCCGCCTCGCGCGCGCGCCGCTGGCTGGCGGCGATTTCGGCCTCGATATGCTCGGCCAGGAAGCGCCGGTTGTGCAGGCCGGTGAGCGGGTCGCTGATGCTGGCCAGCTCCAGCACGCGCGATTTCTCCTCCAGCGCGCGCGAGACCTGCTCCAGCGCGGCCGTGCGCTCGCTCACCTTGAGCTCGAGCTCGCGCTGGCGCCTGCGCAGCCAGCGCGTACGCAGCTGCACCACCGCCACCACGGTCAGCAGCAGGAGCAGCAGCACCAGCAGCTTGAACCAGAGCGTCTGATGCCAGGCCGGCAGCACGCGGATCGGCAGGCTCAGCACCGCCTCGCTCCAGGCGCCGTCGCGGTTGGAGCCGCGCAGCTGCAGCTGGTACTGGCCGGGTGGCAGGTTGGTGTAGCTGGCCAGGCGGCGGGTGGCGTCGCTGGCGATCCAGTCGCGGTCGAAGCCCAGCAGGCGATGGGCATAGCGGTTGCGATCCGGCGCCGAGTAATCGAGCGCCGCATACTCCACCGCAAAGCTGTTCGCGTCCGGCTGTATCTCCAAGCTGGACAACTCGGCCTGCTGCGCCGGCCCGATGCCGCGCAGCAGGCTGCCCGCCACCAGCTGCCGCCCGCCCGCATGCAGCTCGCTGATCACCAGCGGCGGCCGGTAGCTCCAGGGCTGCACATGCGCGGGCCGCACGATGGTCATGCCGCCGGCGCCGCCGAACAGCAACTCGCCCTCGCCGCTGCGCGCCGCCGAGCCGGTCCAGTAGGTCTGGAATTCCACGCCCTCGGCGCGCCGCAGGGCCCGCACCTCCAGGGTCTTGGGATGGATGCGCGCCAGGCCGTTGTCGGTGCTGACCCACAACTGGCCCTGGCCATCCTCCAGCAGGGCGTTGACGGTCTCGTCCGGCAAGCCCTCGGCCAGCCCGATGCGACGCTGTTGCCCATCCGGCTCCAGCAACTTGATGCCACCGCCATAGGTGCCGACCCAGAGCCGTTGCTGGCGGTCGGTATAGAGCGCGGTGATGAAGCCGGCACTGGGCTGCGCCCCCGTGTTGCCAACGTCCAGCGGCACGGGGCGGACCACGCCGGTCCCGGGCTCGAGGTGGTTCAGGCCATTGCGCGTGCCGATCCAGATGCCGCCGGCGGCCGCCCGCGCCAGCACGACGATGCGCTCGTCGCTGAGGCGCTGGCCGCGCCCGCGCAGTTCCAGGCGGGCCTGGCCGCTGCGCAGGTCGAGCGACCACAGACCGTCGCTCTGCCCGCCGATCCAGAGCTTGCCGCCCTCGGCCAACAGGGTCCAGGTGGACGCGGCCGGATCGCGGCCGGGCCATTGCACCCGGCTGATGCGGCTGCCGTCGGCGGCAGCGCGGTAAAGCCCGCGCTTGGTGGCGATATAGACCTGTCCATCGCCGCCCAGCTCCAGGGCCAGCACGATGTCCGCCGGCAGCGCCCGTTCCGGCCGCCGCGCATCCGGCCGCAAGGCCGCGACCAAGGCGCCGCTGCTGTCGATGATCTCGACGCCGCGCTTGTGCGTGCCCAGCCAGAAGCGGTCCGGGCCGACCGGCAATATCCAGCTGACCTCGTTGCTGGCGGCCTGCTCACCGGCATCGCAGCGCAGCTGCGGCGCGCAGGGCGGCGCACCGTACATGGTGAGCACGGCCGCCTGGCCGGGATCGTGGCGGCTCAGGCCGCGGTTGCTGGCCACCCAGACCAGCCCCGAGCGGTCGCGGTGAAAACCGCGCACCGCGTTGTCGGCCAGGCTCACCGGCAGGCTGGGCAGGTGGCGGATATGACGCGTCTGCGCGGTGGCCAGGTCCACCACCTGAATGCCCCGCGTCAGCGTGCCCAGCCAGATCTCGCCCGGCCGGGCTTCGATGATGCCCGTCACCGGCTCGCTGCCGAGCGCGGCCGCCTGGGGCTGCGCAGCACTGCTGCGCACCGGCACTGCCGCGGCGTCGGCGCGCGCCATCTTGAAGGCGCCATGCTGGGCCGTGCCTATCCAGACCTGGCCCAGGCTGTCTTCGTACAGACTGAGGGTGCGCGGCTGCGGCCCGCCGCTGGGCAGGGGCACGGCGGCAAAGCGCGGCGCACGCACCTCGCGCCTGAACAGCCCCTCTTCGGTACCGACCCACAGACTGCCATCGCGGCTGCGCAGCAGACTCAGCACCTGCAAGCCGGACAGGCCGGCCGCTTCGCCGGACTGGCGCTGCACCGCCGAGCTGGCGGCGTCCACATGGTCCAGGCCCGCATTGGTGCCCACCCAGAGCCCGCCGTCGCCATCGTCGATGATGCTGTTGACGCTCACATGGCTGAGCCCGGCCTGGCCCACCGGGAGGGTGGTGAAACTGTTGCTGGCACGCTCGTAGCGCACCAGGCCCGCACCGCTGGTGCCGATCCAGAGCCGGCCGGCCGCATCGGCATGCAAGGTCTGGATGAAATTGTCGGGCAGCGCCGTGGGCTGCTTGGGATCGGCCTTGTAGACGCGGAAGCGGTAGCCGTCCCAGCGCGCCAGCCCGGCCAGGGTGCCCACCCACAGAAAACCATCGCCGTCCTGGGCCACCGAGGTCGCGATCTCGTTGGGCAGGCCCTGCTCCTGGCGCAGATGCTGGAAGCTGGTCTGCACCAGCGCCGACCAGCGCGCCGGCGCCGCCCCGGCGGGCGCGGCCAGGCAGGGCAGCACCGCGAACAAGAGGCTCAGCACCCAGGGCAGAAGTCCGTGGCCGTAGGGGATGTGCGGTGGCGGATGGTGCGGCTGAGTCACGCCCGCATTGTGTACGAGGCCTGGCGCGCCCAATATCGGCGCAAGCCCGCAGAAGTCGGCCACCTCAGCGCAAAGCAAAAAGCCCGGCAACTTTGTGAGTTACCGGGCTTCCGTGTACTAGGGTGTACCTACCAAATTTGGTAGGCGCGATTGGATTCGAACCAACGACCCCCACCATGTCAAGGTGGTGTAGTGACCCGCTAAGCCATTGCCTCCATTGCTTTTTTTGGCAACGCGGCAGCTCTGTGACCACCAGTGTTCCAACAATCGGAGCACACAGATATGGCAAGCATCAGCCTCAGGAACGGAAAGTACCTGGTTCGAGTTCGGCGGGAAGGCTTCAAAGCGACAGCGAAGAGCTTTACTCGCAAGCAAGACGCCTGCACGTGGGGCCGCATGGTCGAAGCGGCAATGGAATCAGGTAGGTGGCGAGATCCCGCCCAGAGCATCCCCACCCTCGCTGCCGCGATCAAGCTCTATAGGCTTGAAGTCGCGTCACGGCTCAAAGGTGAGACGACCTATGCCTATTGGCTCGACGAGCTCGCGGCAGGAACTCTCGGACGCCTGACGGTTGAGCAGATAGCGCCGCGTGACCTGTCAGCCTGGCGCGACCAGCTACTGGCAAAGGGGTTGAAACCTGGCACCGTCACTAGAAAGCTTGGCCTGCTCTCAGGCATCCTCAGTTGGTGTCAGAAGGATCGTGGTTGGCTGACCTCCAATGCCATGCGCAACATCAGCCGGTTGAAGTTCAATGACGCGCGAGACCGCATCGTCGACGCAGCCGAATATCAATACTTGGTCACGGCCGCACGAACCGGCCGCGCCAAATGGATGGCCGACGCACTGGATGTACTTGAACACAGTGCCATGCGACGCGGCGAGCTGTGGGGGCTCAAGCCCGCCGACGTCAATTTCCACCAATCCGTGGCTCGGCTTCGAGACTCCAAGAACGGACATGCGCGGGATGTGCCACTGTGTCCTACCTCGGCTTCAGCTTTGCAGCGGCTTTGCGACGCTGCAAGGCTACGATCCCAGGTTGGTCGATCCTCGTACCTCATCCCGGTTGCCGATCCTGGCGCCATCAGCTTGGCATTCAGACGCCTGGTCGCCCGAGCTCGCCTGCTCTACGGCAAGGACTGCCATCGAGCAGGCGTGCCAGTCGACGCCGCGTTTCTGAGCAACCTTCGCCTGCACGATCTCAGGCACAGCGCGGTTACCCGGTGGGCTAGAACCGGGAAGCTGACGATGCTCGAACTTGCCGCGGTATCAGGCCATAAAGGCCTGGTCAGCCTGAAGCGCTATTCGCACCTGGCCTCCGAGCAGGTCGCAGCAAAACTCGCCAGTGTTTCCGCCGCCGACTGAGGCTGACACCGACATGATCTGGTGAAGACTTGGGGTATTCTTACCTCCATGGTCCAGCCACGCGACTCCCGCTGCGCTTTTCATGAGCCGTCCGCCTCGATCCGAGTGGGACGGTGCTGGGCCCTGCCTAACTCCTACGCAATGTGCGTTGAAGTACCTGCGTTGGCATCTGCTGGCAGCTTTGCCTGCGGAGTCTCGCCCCTCCCTTCCCTATTCAGCCCTACGACGCACCTACTAGTAACGCTTTGACGTTGCTGGCCTGCGCTGCGTAGCTCGTTCAACAGACGGGCTGGGCCGCTGCATTCCAGGACTACGAGCTACAGGTAGTCGGGAAGTCAGCCCGTCTAGTAAGCAATTGACTGCTGGAGAGTTCTAGTGACCTTCAGCATTGCTTCGCCATTCACCACGCCCATCAACACCAAGTTTTGCAAGGTAATCGTGACCACTTCTAACCTCCGAGACGAATACATCGCACTGACCAGCCTGTTCTCCGAACTCAGCTTCGCAGAGCTTGCTGACCTCATCGACACAGTCCCGATGCGGCACTTTGACGCCTTCGGGCGCTTTAAGCAGTCAACTACTGACCAGGTCAATGCGGTCCGCACCTGGCTGGCCAAGTTTGCAGCCTGGTACATGCATGCTGACGATTACGAGCTGGGCAACCTCGATTCAGAATTGGAAGGCGCTGATTCAATTTCGAATTGCAATGGTTTCGTGCTCTCTGAACTTGTGAGGGGTAGCCCACTTATCCGGTCAGCCTACGACGACGAGGACAGCAGCCTGGGAGCCACCCTAAGAGCTATACGTGCCTATGCTGATGCAGTGATGCAGGCCCCTGCTCAGTTGGCCGACTTGCCCAGTCATCTTGCTCGTCGTGCCAAGGCGCTGGAGGGCTGTTCTGAGCGAGATCACGCCATCGGTATGCATATCCTGCGCCTGATCGCCGCTCATGACCGCGGCGAAGCCAATTGCGTGCCGAACTTGGAGCGAGCAACCCTCGCCAAACGCGTTGTCGGTGACATCGAGCAAGCACGCCTAGCCATGGCGGACGGCCAGCGCATTCGCAGCAAAAAGGGGGGCGGCGCGCTCTCACACAGGACCATCACTCGCGACGTCATCACGAAGTTCAAGCTCTTGGGGTAGCCATTGACCGAGGGGAACTGCCGTCCTAGCGCGGGGAGAACAGGGAAATAGCAGGGTCCGGATCGACTCGGTCAAAAAAGCCAATGACGACAATGGCTTACAGGCCGGCACATAAAGTCCTAATGCCTATTGCCTACCCTGTTTCCCTCACTCAAATTTCAAGGATTGCAACACCCTGACACTGCACCGCAGTGCACTCACATGGATAGCCTTCAGCTCAGCACTCATAGCGTCGCCAATCATTGGCACGCCATTCATGCCGATGCGCTGATTGACTGGGAAGTCGACAGCATTGCAATCTTCGGCAGACAAAGTGGGAGCCCATGCGCCAGCAGGTTCGGTCGAGAGCGACCCGAATGCCTACCCAGACATCAGCGCCCGCGTGAACGCGCGAAGGACTGGAAGCATCCCAAAACCCGACTTGCCCGCGATGCGGACTAGTTAGCTCCCCAGTGTCGCTGGTGCTTGCCGGCCAGCGTACTGCTTTCGTCAGCCCAGCTTCATGGCCCACAAATGCCTGGAGTCCGGCTTGCCCATCTCAAACGCTGCAACAAGCAGCACACAAGGAAAGGAACAACATGCCCACAGTGCCTGATACCCAAAGCACTCTCACTACGCGTTTGCAGCAACAGCTATCAACCGCCTCGACCCCGAATATTTCGACCCTCACGGTCAGTGAGCTCGGAGGGATCTATGAACTCATCAAATCAGCCAGCAGCCCCTGCGACGGTGTTCGCCTAGAAGGCCTCTCAGGAAAGTTGGCCGATGCCGCAAGGCAGCACGCTCAATTGCAGCGCGAACTCGACAGCATGCTCACGGAAAGAGTGCTGCAGCGACGAGTCACGCTCCGAGCCTGCGACGTCGACGCCGCCCTATCGCAACTGAAGTGCGATGACTTTCTAGATCATGCCGCGCTGGCGCATCGCTATGGCTTGCAGCCGAGATACATGCACGCCAGGCATCTGCGCCGAACATTCTGGCCCGAGGTTTGGGCAACCGCACTTTCTCTGATCCGTAGAGCTGGGAGCCGGCCTCGCGATCTTTGGCCCGCTCACTTCGATGGCCTGGGACGCCTGCGAGGTACGCAGATAGACCAGGCTGCCGCGCGCAGAGCTATGCACTGAACGAGTGCGCTGCCGAGGAGGCCCGCTCATCCTGCAGAGGCACTAGTGCTCATTTGACGTGCCCCACACATCCCATTTATGGAAGGAATGAATTGATCGATACACCCGAACACCATGAGGCAACGACCCTGCGTGGAGATGACGACGAAACCCAGATCGTCGGCATTAGCAATTTTTCAGACCTGCAAGCCAAGTCACTGAAGTTTGAGCAGCTGACCTGGCGTGAGCTGGTCGAACGGGTTGCCAGCCCCCGCTCGTATCCAAGCAAAGCGGCGTGCCCCCTGATCAAGCTCGCCAAGTTCGGCGAGTTGCGGACTGAGAAGGGAAGCTTGCGCCACGACAAGAACTTGCAATTGATCTACGGGCTGGAAGGCGACTACGACGCTGGAATCGTGCCGATTGACGAAGCAGCCGAACGCCTTAGGCGCGCGCGCGTTGAAGCCGTGATCTACACGTCAGCGAGCCATACAGAACAACATCCGCGCTGGCGTGTCCTGGCGCCGTTGAGCAGACCGTGCGACAAGCAAGGGCGGCGTGCACAAATGGACCGCCTAAATGCGGCACTGGGCGGTTGCCTAGCTTCGGAAAGCAACACTGCAAGCCAGTGCTATTACTTCGGTCGCGTCGATGGCGTCAAATACGAGCACCGGCACTGCTCCGGCTTGCCTATTGACCAGGTCGAGCTGGGCACGCCAGTAATTCGTGATGCTGGATCTCCCCGCTGCGAAGCGCCGCCGCCCGTTGACGGGGATGCCAGGGACTTCGAGCGTCAGGTACAGCTCAGCGACGTTGACCAATTGACATTCGAACACTTGGCGAGCGCCCTGAAAGCAATTCCGGCTGACGACCGCCAGGTGTGGGTCCGGATTGGGCACGCACTGTCATTCTTTAAAGGTACTGAATTTGAAGCGCAGGCTGAGCGTCTATGGATTGGCTGGAGTGCGACCTCAAATAAGTTCGATGCGCAGCGCGACCCGGCAGCCTGGAGCACATTCACCACTGACCGCACTGGGTTTGCAGCAGTGTTCAAAGTCGCGCAGGAACATGGATGGGCGAACCCCTTGGCATCGAAGTGCACGCTGTCATTGCCCGACGCCGTTACACGGTGCAGGGCGCTACATCCGGACGAGCTGAGGAATTGCTGGGCGGACATTGCCTTGGGCCTGGAACCATCCCTGGTTCATAGCCTGCTCGAAGAAGTTAGCCATCTGACTCGCACTCCGATCAGCGCGCTCAAGGCGTCGCTAAAGCTTGCAAAGAACGAGATGGCAAAGGCCATTCAAAAGGCGGCCCTCGAATCCAGAGCTGCGGGTCGCCACATCATTCCGTATCGCCCTGAGGATCGAACGGAGCACGCCTATGAGGTTGAGAAGGCCATTTTGGCGAAGGCCGGGCCGGGCAGGTACCTTCAGTTTGGAGGGCAGCTTGCCCGTGTCACGGTACGGCCGTTTGTTGGCACGCGACGTGTCGGCACCGATGCCCCGCCGGACATCCCGCACATCGAGCTTCTTGACGATGTGGGCGCACTGCAGGAGATCGAACGTGTCGCCATGTTTGTTAAACAAGCTAGTGACAGCTGCAACCCCATTGCCGTGCCATCAGATGTAATCGATGTACTGCTTAAGAAGCACATGCATACCGCCCCAGTCGTGTCGGGGCTTGCATCGCATCCCATCGTGATCCCGAGCAACGGTGACATCGTGGCGGCTGATGGTCTGCATGCGGATACCGGCCTTTACCTCCATGGGGCTGCACTTGACCAAGTCCATGCCTTCGGACACGACGAGGCGAAGGCTGCCCTGGTCCGCCTCAAAAAGGTCTTTCTTGAGGGGTTTGAGTTTGCCAGCCCCTTGGACGAAGACATTGCTGTTGCAGGCCTGCTGACTGGCATAGAACGCAAAGTCTGCGACACGGCTCCTGGTTTGGCTATCCTGGCTAGTGTGCAGGCCAGCGGCAAGACCACATTGGCGCGCCGAACGCATTTGGTGCTAACGGGGCATGACATGCCCATCACTAGCTTTCCAGATCGCGACGAGGCTGAACTGCAGAAGCGCTTGCTAACGATGCTAATCCGCGCGCCGGCCCTTGTCTGCTTTGACAACATCGTAGATGGAATGACCTTTAGGTCTGCCCCGTTGGCGGCCGCCATGACGTCGCCGGTGCTGACACAGCGAATACTTGGCGCGTCTAAGGACACATCGTGCCCTACCAATGTGCTGTTTTGCATTACGGGCAACAACTTGTCGTTGGGACCGGACGAGCTGACAAGGTGGCTGGTGTGTCGCCTCCAGCCTGGAGCAATCCGGCCCGAAGCACGCAGCTTCAGACACAGCGACGTGGTGGCACATGCTCTTGAGATTCGGCAAGCAGTGCTGCGCGATGCAATCGGGATCATCGCTGGCTATAGACGCTACGGCGGCGGCATCGCGCCAGCAAGCCGCTTCCCCGTGTGGGACAGCGTCGTCAGGCAACCGCTGATGTGGGCAGGTGGTGAGGACATCGCGCAGTGCTTCTCGGCGAACGCGGAGGGGTCGGAGGAACGGCAGGCGCACGCTGCGCTTGTGGGCTGTTTGCATGCACGGTTCAGGGGTGCAGAGTTCACCGCCGCAGATGTTGCAAAGCTGGTTGACTTCTACGTCTTTGATGAAAGGTGGGATGCCGATAGCCCTCAAGCAGAAGCAGCCACGAGTGGCACGCCAGATGCAGAGCCACAGGGCTTCCTTCACCTGTCAGGCAAGGAAATTTCGAACGCGACGAGATCGGCCTTGCACAGTCTGCAGTCGAAGGACCCCAGCAATCAGAACTCCGTTGGTCGCATACTGCGGAGCCTAATCAACACGCGGACTTCACTGGCACTGCCTACAGGCATTGTCAGCGCGCACATCTCCGACCGGATGCTGCGGGGACAGCGCGTGTATCGCGTTGCGGCGTAATGCGCTGCGTGGTGGGCTATTAGCCCACCATTCCTAACGAGCCCTGAGAATATTCAGAGTTTCTTGACCTTCAGGAGAAGGCCTGCCCCACTGCAAGTGGTGGAGCAATGCTCCACCACACCACGCGCTAAATGTATTCATTGCCATTGCCCCCCGCTCTTCGTCTAACCGAGCGACGGGGCGTCCTCGCATTTCGCCTGAGGAGACCTGAATGAACTACGCACTGCAATTCATGATCATGCCGTTGACGGACGAACAGAGACCCATTGCGGAGACTGTTGCGCGCGAGCTGCTGGACACCGAGTTCGGGTCCCCTGGCGAAGTAGCGCAGGCGCTCTTGGCTTACGAGGCCGCGGGCGGCATCCAACCATACGGGACTCCCAATCCCCCCTCCGTAAAACGCTGGCTAGATGCCATCGCCAACGCATACATTGCTGGGTGGCAGGCGGTGGGCTATCCCTGGCCAATTCCAGAGGATGCATGGGAATTGGAAGAGCTGTGCAGAGATGCCTATCTAGATGTACACGTAGTTAGCTAGGTTCGAGCACATTCTGACCGCGCATATTTGCGCCAATGGCCCGAGTGCCCCACAGGTCATTTTCCCGATCCGCAATTTACGTAGCTCGCGCAGTGAGCCACCTTGGGTACATCATTACGCCATGTTGGTCGATGCAGTACGAATGAGGCGCGAGGGCAGGAAGCTGCCCAAAGATGTTGTGTTGGCGACGCCGCCAACGCGCGGCAGGCTTTGGCTGACCAACTTCAGGCCGGCGAAAGACAACACCACCACACCCCTGATGGCAGCCTTGCTTGATGGCGAGCACAGCCTCTGGCCAGTACTGGACCAAGCCGTAGTCCGATCCATCAATGACGGTCAAATGGTCATCGTGGGCATTGAAGACCTTGGAGAAGGTCCAAAGCGCGTGCGCCTCTATCCGCAGGCCTGGTGGTGTCGCATCGTCACAGAAGTGTCTGAGGTACTGTCTTCTGAGCGTGGGCCAGCGCTTCATCAGTCCGCCGAGCATCGGCCAGGTCGAACACCTCGCTAGGCTGCGGGCGAATCAGCGCTAAAGCTTCGTCTTCGCCCCCACTTAGCCACCGCTGCCAGTACGCGGGATCCACATGAATGACGGAGCGTTTGTCTTGGGCGTCTGCCGGCAACGTCAGATCAGGCTTGTGCAGGCGGCCAAGCAGCGGGTGCCCATCACAATTGGTCGTGATCATGGTGTAGTTCGGCACTACTTCACCGGTCACATGGTCCACCCACTCAGACCATAGGCCCGCCAAGGCCCACGGCATGCCATCAGCACGTTGCAGCCGCCACCATATGTTCTTGCCGGTCTCCCAGTTCGGCTCCTGATACCAGGCTGCAGGGATCAAGCATCGCTTTCCTGACCGCCAAGCATCACGAAAAGTCTGCTTGCTCGCAATGGTCTCGATGCGCGCGTTGTTAGTGGAGCGAGGCCTAGGCGCAAGCGGCTTTCTGCCGGGCACTGGCTTCACCTTCTTCAGCTCGATACGCGCAGGTGCCCCAGGCCTGATCATTCCCCATTGACCCAGAACACACTCAAGGCCATCACCTGCAGAGCGGACAAACGGACCTGTGCCAAACGGCCCCACGGCAACCTCGTCGTACTGGTCCGGCACGATTGACCTGAAGTGCGTCGCTATCTGAGCCTTGGGGGAGACGTGATACAGATTGCACATGGGGAAAATGTACCTTCCCCCAAGGGAGTGATGTGCCCTGCCGCCAAGTCAACTATCTTTGGCTGCGCAGGGCCTGGGGCAGCCTATCCTGGCGCGCTGGACACACGGGGGCTCTTCGGAGTGCCTGGCGTGATCGCCCTGCACTGACTTGCTCCAAGCTGGAGTGCCCTTGCACAGCCCTTGAGTCCTTATGTTCTCTGCCCAACGCCCCTGCGACGCCACTGCGGCCATTCAGCAGCCCGGGCGAAGTGGCCAGCAATGGCTTCCCTATTGGGTCATCATGGAGGGCTCATTGCGCCACATCGCGTTGCTCATTGCAGGATTGGCTCTAGCCCCACCCTGTTGGGCTGACGACCTGCCTGACTTGCAGCTCACGCCGGGCTCAGTCCGAGTGGGGCTTTCCAAGGACCAGATCTGCACAATCAAATGGGGCAGAGATGAACGCCACGTGACTGAAGCCATGAAGCGCGAAGTCTTCAGGCGCTATGGCTACACCGGCAATAGTGACCCGAGGTGCGTGCCGGCAGGTCAGCGGAAATGCGAGATTGATCACCTCATCAGCCGAGAGCTAGGTGGCGCTGATGAGATCGTGAACCTGTGGCCGCAGGCCTATGGCACCAGCCCCTGGAATGCAGTGCTTAAGGATCGCCTTGAAAACAGGCTGCATCGGGAGATCTGCAGCGGGGCAATTACGCTTGATGAAGGGCGCGCAATGCTGGTGAACGACTGGCGTGAGGCATATACGAAGTACTTTGGAAGCCCCTAGCTACAGCAAAACACTGGCTAGCAGACATGCTGCGCTCGGATGCTAGCTCCTCAACACAACGCTCCCCGAAGGGGGCGATTGCAGCCTCGCCTCGACTTCCACGGGCATAGCACTGGTGCCAAATCACCGTGCGCCAACACACTGAAGGGCGAACGTCGCCCAAACGGGTGTCAGAACTTTTTACATCCAAAAACAAACTCTTGCGGCAATGCAACAAATTCGTTAGCAATCAACTACTTGAACTAGTGGCACCGATCTTGCTCGTCCACTTCATACAGATAAAGGACCACAAAGTGCTCAAACCGCTTCGCCTCGCAATCATGCTCGCACTGCAAGCGTTAGCTTTGACAACAGCTCAGGCTGCCGTCGTTACGCTTGACGCCATCGATTCAGGGTGGTGGAACCTTGCCAGTGGGCACGATTCTGACAATAGAAACTACGCCGCGGGGCCGAACGATCTGTTCAGGAACTTCTTTGTTTTCGATCTGGCGGGCGTTGCCGGCTCGATTTCAAGTGCAACCTTGCGACTTGAGAATGGCAGCATCTCCTCTGGAACGGTAGATTTCGAAACCTTCGACGTCACAACATCCATCGCCACTTTGCGGAGCGACACTTCTGGTGGCGCAATTGCTGACTCAGTGTGGGCTGACCTGGGAAGTGGTGTCTTGTTTGGAGCGACGCCAGTAGGCATCGACTCGACCATAAGTGATGTCACTCTCAATGCAAGTGCGCTTGCGAGCTTGAACGCTAGTGCCGGCAATTTGTGGGCCATTGGCGGACGCGTCGCCACTATCGACGGCTATGCTTTCTTCAGCACTTCTGGCAGGCGTGAGGTCCAGCAGCTGGTCCTTGAGATAAACGCAAACAATGTCCCTGAACCTGCAACCTTAGGCTTGGTTGTGCTGGGCCTTGCCGCCCTCGGTTGCTCGCGCCGTAGAAGGTAGTTCTTCGCCTCAGCCCATCGGAGCCAGCGATGGTGGTCTTTGATGATTTGGCAAACTCATCTAAAACTGCGCCCAGGTTAGGTGAGGTTTAGCCCCGCAGAGGTTTGACGCTTCTTGGGGGGTGTAGGGGTGCTAGACCGTCCCCCTCTGAATTCACTTACCGATTTCCACAAACGACAGCCGCGCTGACCGGTGCTCCGCGCACGTGCCCCCGCCACACGGGCATACGGAAATCTCCACCCAAAATTCGCGTTCGCATGCCCCAGTGAGCGACGCTTGGCTTTTGATATACGTAAATCACTTGCTTTCCGTATGCAACGCAGGCACGATGCCAAGCCTCGAACTCAAGGGGTTAGCCATGAACAAAGCAAGTAGGCAGCTTAGGGTCGCGCTGTATGCGCGCGTATCCACCGACAAGCAGACCACCGAGAACCAGCTGCAAGACCTCAGATCGGCCGCAGAGCGCCTTGGCTGGCTGGTGGTGGGCGAGTTCGTGGACAAAGGGATCAGCGGCGCCAAGGGCCGCGCAGAGCGCCCTCAGCTCGATGCGCTGCTCAAGGGAGTAGCCCGCAAAGAGTTTGACGTGGTGGCTGCGTGGTCAGTGGATCGCCTGGGCCGCTCACTCATTGACTTGGTGAACCTGCTGCAAGAACTGCACTCAACAGGCGTGGACCTGTACCTGCATCAGCAGGGCATCAACACCACAACACCGGCAGGGCGCGCCATCTTCGGAATGATGGGCGTATTCGCAGAGTTCGAGCGAGCACTGATCCAAGAGCGCATTAGAGCTGGCCTAGCAAGGGCAAAGAAGCTCGGCACAAAGTCAGGCGAGGCCATAGGCCGGCCTAGGGCATCTGCGGCCGTTGAGACGCGCATCCTTGAACTCCGCTCGCAGGGGATGGGCATGCTAAAAATCGCCGCTGCGGTGCCTTGCGGGGTATCGGTCGTGCAACGGGTGCTTGCTAAGGATTAGCGCTTTACGGCGGCAACAAATGCGCAGTGAGAATGCCGGCATTTGTCTTGGCTAGTGTTATTACGACGACAGCCAAGATCCGCACCATATTCTAAATCAATATTCAGCAGCCCCCTGTCCGGGGGTACCGCCATTTCTTCATCGCCAGGCCAGAAGACTTTTTTGTCGCCTTTCCTCGCGCAATATTCCCGAGGAACTCTCAGTGACTTTGCCTTCACGATAGCGCCGATTCACTTTTTGGCTTTTTGATCAGCCTTTAGGCGCTCGGGGGCGACAGGGGTCACATTACTCTCTAGTTTATTGACTCTTTCGACCAGCCCTTTTGATTCGGCCTGCAAGTCCTTGCTTCTGGAGTCCATCGTGTCGAGCTTGTTTTCAACTGTCGCAATCCTAGCGCTGGCGATCCAGGTAAACGAAATGACGGATGCAACCATAGCTACGCTTCCAAGCGCAATCTTTAAAAAATGCTCGCCTACCCAGGCCTTCAATCCTCCAGCAAATGCCTCATGATCGATTCTTATGGAAGCATTACTTACCAAGTCCCTATCCGCTGAGCCAGCTCTCTCTGAGCGCGCACTTGTACCCCCGTTCGCATCAAATGAAGATGACGACGGAGAATAGGTTGAGTTACTAGCTTCATAGATGGGCGTAGACCCTTCGTCCGCGTATTCAAACCGCTCCGTGATTCGCGTGACGCGACGACTGCCCACGCTCATCGGACCTCCAGCTTAGCAAGCAGCCTTTCAAAACGATCCCAAGTCGAATCACTCACGTCCCTGACAAAATCCTCTACCAACATTCTCTTGGGCTTTGGGTTCTCTACGAATCCATCTGAGTCCAGGTAAATACCCGCTTGCTCAAACAATTCAGATTTGAACTTAAAGTGCTTTTCAGCTTCGCCCCTGTGCAATGGTCCAATTGTCAGGCGTGACTGACCAAATTTTTCAGTTAGGTCGTATATAACCTGCAAGTCTTTCCTCTTGGCCCCCAGCAAGTCGAATATATCTCCTTTGCAAAGATACTTAAACAGCTGCTCCTCGACCATATCAAAGTCAACACCCAAAGGAACGAAGCACCGCTTCCTAACACCAATTCGAGTTATATCGACAATAGGAAATAACTTATTGGAGCTTACAACCTTCCAATACTGGATACATTTGTCTTTAAAGAAATTCTCAGTCGGTGCATTATGTGCAATGAACCCGAGATTCTTGAAGGAAAAGAATGCCTGGAGGTTAACGGCCTCGTCCGGATGATCTCGAAAGTCGATCCTGTTAGTATCTAGAGTCCAGTGGGGAAGCACTCCAGAATTCACGACATAGTCAGCCAACTCTCCCGCGTGCGATATAAATGCACCTTTTGGCTTGTATCGGACCTCCAACACCTCTTCCGCCAAGTATTGGCGGTTTCCGTCTTTTATTGTCATATTCCCTGACTGATAGATGTACCGCGAAAATCAGAGGTCAACCCTAGACGGCTGATCGCCCGAAGGTTCACCAGTGGCAAGCGTAGTGACTGATCGCCCCCACGGCTTCAGGAACAACCCTCGCCCAAAACTACTCGCATTGGCTCAAAGGGCTGGCACCACGCCGACAGGCTATGGATCCGAAACGAATCCTAACTTCACTGATGTGCGAACATTCTGCAAAAGCAAAGACTTCGGCAAGCTAACGATGCTTCTGTTCAAGCGGCCAAATTCGCAACTTCCTTGAACTGGGGTGGCAAAGCAACGATTGCCAGTCGCCAGCAGTAGCGATTCCCAAGGCTCGGCTCAACGCACTGCAGATCAGAGCTTTCAACTGGGCAGGGCCTTGCTAGGCTTGTTCCACTGGTGTTCCAATCGGCGCGCGTGTTTGGACTTGGCAATGGTGCTGAGCGAACATGCATGCACTGTTGGGCACAAGGCACCGCCCGTGTCGCGGGGCCACTGCAAACCGTTGATTTGAAAAGCAAAAAGCCCGGCAACTTTGTGAGTTACCGGGCTTCCGTGTACTAGGGTGTACCTACCAAATTTGGTAGGCGCGATTGGATTCGAACCAACGACCCCCACCATGTCAAGGTGGTGCTCTAACCAACTGAGCTACGCGCCTGAAGAGCTTCGCAGTATAGCACGCTTTTTCGAGTCGTCCAGAAACATGCGTGCATCCATCGCATTCATTTGCGGCGCGCGCCGCGCACCCCGTTCACCTGGGCCACCGCACGCAGCACCTGGGCCAGGCGGGCCGAGTCGGCCACCTCGACGGTGAAGCTCATCCAGGCGGTGTCGCCGCGCAGCTCCTTGGCGGACTGGGTGTTCACCGCGGTGACGTTCATCTTCTCCTTCGCGAACACTTCCAGCACATCGCGCAGCAGGCCCGCGCGCACCGAGGCCTCGACGATCACATCGACCGGATAGAGCAGGCCCTTCTTCTCGCCACCCTCCCCCCAGGCCACCGCGATCACGCGCTCGGGCGCCCGCTGCGCCATCTGGCGGAAGTTGCTGCAATCGCGGCGATGGATGGCCACGCCCTTGCCGCGCGTCACATAGCCGGCGATGACATCGGGCGGCGCGGGCCGGCAGCAACGCGCCAGATTGGTGAGCAGCGAATCCACGCCCACCACCAACACACCTCCCTGAGCTCCCTGCCGGGGCGCGCTGCTGCCGGCCTTGGTGCGGCGCTGCGCCAGCATCTCGTCGGTATCGGGCTCGGGCGCCGGCGGACGCAGCAGCAGCTCGATATTGCGCAGCGAGTACTCGTCCTTGCCCACCACCTCGAACAAGGCGTCGGCATGCTTGAAGCCCAGGCGCCCCGCCAGATCCTCCAGTTTGATGGCCGTCTTGCCCTCGCGCTGCAGCAGCTTCTCCACCAGCTCGCGGCCCTTGGCAATCGTCTGCGCCTGCGCCTGCGCGTTGAACCAGGCGCGCACCTTGGTGCGGCTGCGCTGGCTGTGCAGATAGCCCAGCTCGGGGTTGAGCCAGTCCAGCGAGGGGCCGCCCTCCTTGAGCGCGGTGATCTCGACCGTCTGGCCGCTCTTCAGCGCGGTGTTGAGCGGCACCATCACGCCATCGATCTTGGCGCCACGGCAGCGGTGGCCCAGGTCGGTGTGCAGGGCGTAGGCGAAGTCGATCGGCGTAGCCCCGGCGCTCAGCTCGACGATGGCGGCCTGCGGCGTGAACACATAGATGCGGTCGTCGAACACCGCCGCGCTCTCGCCCGCCAGGGTGTCGCGTTCCCAGGCCAGCAGCTGGTGCAGCACCGCCTTGCGCGCCTCGGCCACGCGCTCCTCGAACTCGCCCGCGGCGCTCACGCCCGCATAGCCCTTGGTGCCGGCCTCCTTGTAAGCCCAATGCGCGGCAACGCCATGCTCGGCATGCTCGTGCATGGCGCGCGTGCGTATCTGCACCTCCATCACGCGCCCGTCGGCCCCCGCCACCACGGTGTGCAGCGACTGGTAGCCATTCGGCTTGGGCTTGGCGATGTAGTCGTCGAACTCGCCCGCCATGGGCGTGTAATGCTCGTGCAGATAGCTCAGCGCGGCATAGCAGTCCTGCACCGAAGGCACGATCACGCGCAGCGCCCGCAGGTCGAACACGCGCGCCAGCGTCAGGTCCTTGCCCTGCATCTTTTTCCAGATGCTGTAGAGATGCTTGGGCCGCCCCTGCACCTCGGCCGCGATGCCCTGCCCCTGCAAGCCAGCCAGCAGGGTCTGGCGGCAGGACTCCACATGCTGCTCGCGCTCCAGGCGCTTCTCGTCCAGGCCCTTGGCGATCTCGCGGTATTTCTCGGGCTCGAGGAAGCGGAAGGAGAGATCCTCGATCTCCCACTTGATCTGCCAGATGCCGAGGCGGTTGGCGAGCGGCGCGAACACCTGCTGCGACTCGGCCGCCAGCGCGCGCGGACAGGCCCGCTTGCTGGCGGCAAAGTAACGCAGCGTCTGCAGGCGCGAGGCCAGCCGCAACAGCACCACGCGCAGGTCGCGCGAGAACGCCAGCAGCATCTTGCGCACGCGCTCGGTCTGCTGCGAGAGCTGCTCCTCGCCCACCACCGCCTCGCGCGCCGCGCGCTGGATCTGCACCAGCTTGCGCGTGTGCGTGACCAGGCTCGCATAGCTCTCGCCGAAGGCCTTGGCGACGATCTCCTCGGGCTTGTTGAGGAAGTCGCCCGCATAGACCAGGTAGGCGGCGGCCTGCATCGCCGGCGCGGCGCCCACACCCGCCAGGATGGCGGCCACGCCATCGGCATGGGCCAGCGCCTCTTCGCCGGTATCGAGCGGCTGGCCGCTCAGCAGCGGCTCGGCGAAGGCGCGCGCGCGCGGCACCGGCAGGCTGGATTCGCCGGCCTTGGCGTCGGGATGGCTGCTGGGCAGGGCCTGCGGCAGGCCGGCCTGCGCGTCGGCATCCAGCAGCGCCACGATCGGTGCCGCATGCTCGGCAACAGCGCTAAGTCCGGTCTTCATGCGGCCAACAGGAACTCGCTCAGCAGGCCGATCTGCCCGGGGTCGTTGAGCATCGGTGCATGGCCCACGCCGGCCAGCTCACGCAGCTGGGCCTTGGGGCCGCGCGCGCGCATGGCCTGCGCGGTGGCGGCGGACAGCAGGTCCGAGTCGGCGCCGCGCACCAGCAGGGTCGGGCAGCGCAAGGCGTCATAGGCGCGCCACAGCATGGCCTCGCCGGCGGCGGCGAGTTCCGGCGTCACGGTGGCCAGCGGCTCGGCAATGCGCGGGTCGTAGTGCAGGCGCACGCCGCTGCCCGCGGGTTTGAACATCGGGCGCGAGAGCGCCAGCCAGGCCGCCTCGCTGTGCGGGCCGAAGCCGGCCGAGATGCTGCGCAGATAGGCCGCGCCCTCCTCCAACGAGGCGAAGTCCATGCGCTGGCCCAGGTAGCTGCCGATGCGCTTGATCGCATCGGGCTCGATCGCCGGGCCGACATCGTTGAGCACCAGGCGCCGCACCGGATTGCCTGGCAGCGCCGCCAGCCCCATGCCGATCAAGCCGCCCATCGAGGTGCCCACCCAGTCGACCTGTTCCACGTCCAGGCGCGCCAGCAGGGTCACCATATCGGCCACATAGGTGGGGATCTGGTAGAGCGCCGGATTGGCCAGCCAGTCGGAGCTGCCGCGCCCCACCACATCGGGGCAGATCACGCGGTACTGCGCCGCCAGCGCCTGGGCCAGGGTATCGAAATCGCGCCCCTGGCGCGACAGCCCGTGCACGCAGACCAGCACGCGCGGGTTGTCGCGCGCGCCCCATTCCCAATAGCCCATGCGGTGCAGGCCGGCGGAGCTCAGGCATTGCACATGTTTCAGCAGCGGTTCAGCCATACTTCGTATCCTTCACGGACATCGTAACAACGCCCAGAGGATCCTCATGTTGTTGAATGGCAAGACCGCCCTCGTCACCGGTTCCACCAGCGGTATCGGCTTGGGTATCGCCCTCTCGCTCGCTCGCCAGGGCGCCCATATCGTGCTGAACGGCTTCGGCGATGTCGAGGCGCCCAAGGCCCAGGTGGCGGCCCTCGGTGTCAAGGTGGGCTATCACGGCGCCGACATGAGCAAGCCGGCCGAGATCGAGGCCATGATGGCCTATGTGAATGCCGAGTTCGGTGGCTGCGACATCCTCGTCAACAACGCCGGCATCCAGCATGTGGCCCCGGTGGAAGACTTCCCGGTCGAGCGCTGGGACGCCATCATCGCCATCAACCTCAGCTCGGCCTTCCACACCACCCGCCTGGCCCTGCCCGGCATGAAGGCGCGTGGCTGGGGCCGTGTCATCAACCTTGCCTCGGTGCATGGCCTGGTGGCCTCGGCGCAGAAGTCGGCCTATGTGGCGGCCAAGCATGGCCTGGTGGGCTTCACCAAGGCGGTGGCGCTGGAGACCGCCACCAGCCAGGTGACGGTCAACGCCATCTGCCCCGGCTGGGTGCTGACCCCGCTGGTGCAGAAGCAGGTGGACGCACGCGCCGCCGCGGACGGCGTGGACGACGCGGAGGCCAAGCGCCGCCTGCTGGCCGAGAAGCAGCCCTCGCTGCAGTTCACCACGCCCGAGCAGCTCGGCGAACTGGCCGTCTTCCTGTGCTCGGACGCGGCCGCCAATGTGCGCGGCCAGGCCTGGAGCCTGGACGGCGGCTGGACCGCTCAATAACGCTTCACTTCCCCATCAGCACCACGCCACTCACGGTGGCGCTGACGCTGGCCTTGCCGGCCTCCACCGGCAGGGCCTCGTCGGCCATGGCAGCGGACTTGAAGCGCGCCATCGGCGCGGCCATGGGCTGCGGCATATTGCTGTCGGCGCTCACCGTCACCTCGCCGATCTGGTAGCCGCCGTAGCCGAACTGGCGCGCATAGTCGGCCGCCTTGGCCTTGTAGCGTGCGATCGCCTGCGCCACCACGTCGCTCTCCTGCTTCTCTCGCGCCTCGCGCGAGAGGCTGTAGCCCACGCTGGCAATGCTCATGCTGCTCACGCGGCCGGTCAGCTGCGCGATCGCGGCCATGTCCTTGCCCTCCACCAGCAGCTCGGCCGAGCCCTGCCAGCCATTGATGCCGCCCTTGGGTGCATAGCGCGGATAGAGCGAGAAGTTGCCGGTCTGCACCTCCACCGCGCCGGGCTTGGCGATCTTGCGCGCCTCGGCCAGGGCCGCGTCCAGCGCCTGCTTGAGCTGGCTCTGCACCAGGCCGGCATCGCTGCCCTCCTTGGTGATGCCGAAGCGCACCGTGAGCGTGTCGCGCGGCACTTCCACGGTGGCGCTGGCACTCAGGCTGAGGGCGTCGCGGCGCGGCGCCTCGGCCGCGGCCGCGCTGCCGGCGGCCAGGGCCAGCGTGATGGTGGTGGCGGCGATGGAAAGCTTCGAGTTCATATTCCTCCTTGGCGGGCAGCATGCCCTGTCGGAGCCAGCATAGCGCCCGACCCCTCTCCACCGTTGACCGCCGTTGACCGCCATGGCCCAGATGAAGCAAGTGTTACCAAGCTGTAACGACTGCTGCGAGCTGCAAGACCTCGGCAAAAAACGGCTCACAATGCCTCTGTTACAAATTCAGGAGTCGCGCCATGAGCAGCAACGCCCGCCCCAATCGCATCCTGGTCGTGGACGACGACGCCCGCATCCGCGACCTGCTGCGCCGCTACCTCACCCAGGAAGGCTTTGACGTGCTGCTGGCCGAGGACAGCAAGGCCCTCAACAAGCAGCTGACGCGCGAGACCGTGGACCTGATCGTGCTGGACCTGATGCTGCCCGGCGAGGACGGCCTGTCGATCTGCCGGCGCCTGCGCGGCGGCAACGACAACACCCCCATCATCATGCTCACCGCCAAGGTTGAGGAGGTGGACCGCATCGTCGGCCTGGAGGTGGGCGCCGACGATTACCTGGCCAAGCCCTTCAACCCGCGCGAGCTGCTGGCCCGCATCAACGCGGTGCTGCGCCGCCGCCCGCCGCCGGAAGCGCCCGGCGCGCCCTCCAAGGAGCCGATGACGGTGACCTTCGGGCCCTTCGAGTTCGACCTCGCGCTGCGCCGCCTCTCCAAGGGTGGCGAGGCGCTGCCGCTCACCACCGGCGAGTTCTCGATGCTGAAGGCCCTGGTGCGCCACCCGCGCCAGCCGCTCTCGCGCGACAAGCTGGCGCAGCTGGCGCGCGGCCGCGAGTTCGAGCCCTTCGACCGCAGCCTGGACGTGCAGATCTCGCGCCTGCGCAAGCTGCTGGAGGCCGACCCCGCCCAGCCCCGCTACATCCAGACGGTGTGGGGCGTGGGCTATGTGTTCGTGCCTGACGAAGCAAGTTGATGCCCCACCCCCGGCTGGCGCTGAATCTTTTCTGGCGCACCTTTGCCCTGCTGGCCATTCTGCTCACCGGCGGTGTGCTGGCCTGGCAGCAGACCTTCAAGGTGCTGGAGGCCGAGCCGCGCGCGCTCGAGGCGGCGCACCAGCTGGCCGGCCTGGTCAACCTCAGCCGCATCGCGCTGACCAATACCGACAGCATCAACCGCGTTGCGGTGATCAAGTCGCTCACCAGCGAGGACGTGCTGGTGGAGGTGGCCGAGGTCACCGACCAATGGCAGGCCTTCGACCTCAGCCCCTTTGCCAAGCAGCTGGCCCAGGCCCTGCGCGCGCGCCTGGGGCAGAACACCGTGGTGGCACGCAGCCTGAACGGGCGCGCCGGCCTGTGGGTGCGCTTCGGCATCGGTGACGACCAGTTCTGGCTGCGCACCAGCCCCGAGCCGCTCTCGGTCTCCTTCACCAACAACTGGTGGTGGGTGCTGATCGCCTTCATGGCCACGCTGCTGGGCTCGGTGGCGATCGCGCGCCTGATCAACCAGCCGCTGCGCGAGCTGAGCGTGGCGGCCGGCCGCATCCGCGAGGGCGAATACGACTCACGCCTGGACGAGACCACCCGCACCAGCGAGATCCGCGAGGTCAATATGGGCTTCAACCGCATGGCGCGTGAGCTTGCCAAGCTGGAGGAAGACCGCGCGGTGATGCTGGCCGGCATCTCGCACGATCTGCGCACGCCGCTGGCGCGGCTGCGCCTGGAAATGGAAATGAGCGTCTCCGACGAGCAGGCGCGCCAGTTCATGGCGCAGGACATCGACCAGCTCGACGCCATCATCAGCAAGTTCATGGACTATGCGCGCCCCACCGAGCTGGCGCTGGAGGCTTTTCCGCTGATCGACGTGGTGGAGCGCGAGGCCCAGGGCTTTCGCGATCCGAGCCAGATCCGCATCCGCCTCGAGGTGCCGCGCGAACTCAAGGTCTGGGCCGACGACACCGAGCTGGGCCGGGTGCTGCTGAACCTGCTCGAGAACGCGCGCCGCTATGGCCATGAGGAGGGTCAGCCGGCGCTGGTGGAGATCAGCGCCCAGCCCCAGGGCGGCGAGATCCTGCTGCAGGTGCGCGACCATGGCCCCGGCGTGCCCGAGGACAAGCTGGCGCGCCTGACCACGCCCTTCTACCGCGGCGACAGCGCGCGCACCTCGGCCACCGGCGCCGGCCTGGGCCTGGCCATCGTGGAGAAATCGGTGCAGCGCCTGGGCGGCTTCGTGCACATCGCCAATGCCAGCGACGGCGGCCTGGTGACGGTGCTGCGACTGCGTCGCGCCGCCTGAGCGGACTCAGCCGGCGCTCAGCAGGCAGACCGCGCGCGCCTCGATCGCCCGGCCCTCGCCCACCGGCCCCATCTTCTCGGCCGTCTTGGCCTTCACATTGACTTGCGCCAGCTGGATGCCCAGCACCTCGGCCAGGCGCGCGCGCATGGCCGGGATATGCGGCGCCATCTTGGGCGCCTGGGCCACGATGGTGGCATCCAGATTGACGATCAGCCAACCCTCGGCGCGCACGCGCCGGTAGGCCTCGGCCAGCAAGACCATCGAGTCCGCGCCCTTGAACTCGGCCGCGGTGTCGGGAAAGAGCTTGCCGATATCGCCCAGCGCGGCCGCACCCAGCAGGGCATCGGTGATGGCATGGGCCAGCGCATCGGCATCCGAGTGGCCCAGCAGGCCGTGGCTGTGCGGGATCGTCACGCCGCCCAGAATCAGGGGGCGATCGGTCACCAGGGCATGGGTATCCCAGCCTTCGCCAATGCGCAATGGAGCTGGTGTCGGAGGCAATGTCATGGGGCGCGTTCAGCCTGCTTGCAAAGGCACTGAGCTTATCGCACTCAACAAGGCCGCCAGACTGCGCTATGGTGGCGGCCGCGACGCCCTGCCCTCCATGACCTTACGCCCACGCCACCTTCCCCTGCTGCTCCTGACCCTGCTGCTGGCCGCGCCGCTGCGTGCCGAACCGCCCGGACCCCCCGAGGCGCTTGAGCGGCCGGAGCGCCCCAGGATCGGCCTGGTGCTCTCGGGCGGCGGCGCCCGCGGGCTGGCGCATATCGGCGTACTCAAGGTGCTGGAGGAGCTGCGCGTGCCGGTGGACCTGGTGGTGGGCACCAGCATGGGCGCGGTGGTGGGCGGCGCCTATGCCTCCGGGCGCAGCACCGCCGAGTTGCAGGACTTCGTGCTGCGCAGCGACTGGGACGCCATCCTGGCCGACCGCCCGCCGCGGCAAGACCTGACCCTGCGCCGCCGCATCGAGGACCAGCTGCTGCCCTCGCGCCTGGAACTGGGCCTGAGCCGGGCCAGCGGCGCCAGCCTGCCACCCGCCGCGGCCGGCAACAGCGCGCTCGAGTTCACGCTCGAAAGCCTGGTGCCCGACGAGATCGCCGAGCAGCCGATCAGCCAGCTGCGCCTGCCCTTTCGCGCCATCGCCACCGATCTGCTGAATGGCGAGCTGATCGAGATGGTGGACACACCGCTGTTCCTGGCGATGCGCGCCTCGATGGCGGTGCCCGGCGTGTTCGCGCCGGTGCGCGTAAACGGCCGGCCGGTGGTGGACGGCGGCCTGGTGCGCAATCTGGGCGTCGACATCGCGCGCAAGATGGGGGCCGAGCTGATCATCGCGGTGAACGTGGGTTCGCCGCTGCTGGAGGCGCGCGAGATCACCAGCGCGGTGGGCGTGGCCAACCAGATGCTGCAGATCCTCACCAACCAGAACGTCGAGCGCTCGCTGCGCCAGCTGCAGCCCCAGGACGTGCTGATCGACCCCGACCTGGGCAATCTCAGCTTCATGGACTTCACGCGCCAGGCCGAGGCGCTGGACGCCGGCCAGCGCGCCGCCATGGCGGCGCACGAACGCCTGCGCGCGCTGGCGCTGGGCCCCGAGGCCTATGCGGCGCTGGAACGGCTGCGCCGCAGCGCCCCCGGCAACCTCGCCAAGGCCCTGCCGCTGGCCAGCCTCAGCATCGCGGGCGCGCAGCGCAGCAACCCCGAGGCCTTGCGCAATGAGCTGGACCTCAAAGCCGGCCAGCCGATCAGCCAGGCCGAGATCAACAAGGCCGCCGCCCAGCTCTATGGCAGCGGCGACTTCGAGCGCGTCGACAGCCAGGTGCAGGACCGCGACGGCCAGCGCCATGTCACCCTGCATGTGGCCGAGGCCGACTGGGCGCGCAGCCGCCTGCGTCTGGGGCTGGAGCTCTACAGCAATTTCGCCGACGCGAATCGCTTCTCGCTGGTGGCCATGCATGTGGCCACCTGGCTGAACGCCTGGGGCGCCGAGCTGCGCAGCACCGGCCGCATCGGCGCCGAGCGCGGCCTGGGCACGCAGCTGATGCAGCCGCTGGGCCCCGGCTCGCCCTGGCATCTCAGCGGCACGCTGGCCTACCAGGCCGGCGGCAGCGACCTGTTCGACAACGGCCGCCGCGCCCTGCGCCTGGCCTCCAGCTCGGGCAGCGCCAGCCTGGCGCTGGGTCGCAATCTGGGCAACTGGGGCGAGGTCGAGCTGGGCGTGGCGCGCACGCGCAGCTCGGTGCATGTGGAAATCCCGGCCGACCCGGCCCTGCCCGAGTCCACCGCCACCTTCCAGCAGCAGTTCGCGCAGATCAGCGTGGACACACTGGATTCGCTCGGCTTCCCCAGCCGCGGCGTGCTGCTGAACGCGCAATGGCAGCGTTACCGGCGCGCCGAGCAGCAGGCCCATCAATTCGGTGCCCTGGGCCTGGCGGCCTTCCGCGCCGGGCTGTGGGCGGGCCATCTGTATGGCGAGTGGAGCCACACCGACCTGGGCAGCACCAGCCCGCTGGGCGGCTTCCTGCGCCTCTCGGGCACGGCCGATCAATCGCTCAGCGGCCGCAGCAGCGCGCTCGCGCGCGTGGTGATGGCGCGCCGCATCGGCCATATGCCGATCGGCCTGGGCGGCGCGGTGCGCGCCGGTTTCTCGATGGAGCTGGGCGGCGTGAGCCCGGAGCGCACGCTGCCGCGCCTGGGCGAGCTGAAGCTCGCCGGCAGCGGCTTCCTGGCGGTGGACACGCGCTTCGGCCCCTTCTACCTGGCCGCCGGCGGCACCAAGGGCGGCGGCGCATCGCTCTACCTCTACCTCGGCCCGATCTGGTAGCCGCGGCGGCCGTGCCGCGACACTCAGCGCCGCATCGCGGTGAAGGCAGCGAACTCCCAGGAGCGCAGCCCCACCAGCAGGGTGAAGCCATCGCGCGCCTCGGGCTGCAGGCGCTGGTCGTCCTGGTGCAAGCGTGCCAGCTCGGCGGCCAGCTGGTGGATCTTCTGCACCAGGCCCTTGGCGCTGGGGGCTGAGAGCCGGCCGTGCACGCACAGCAGGGTCTCGCCGGCGCCGTCGAAGCGGCCGGCGAAATAGTCGTCCACCACATGGCTGCGGAAGAACTGCTGCACCGGCCCGTCGGGCTGCCAGCGGAACGCCAGCGACACGCGCAGCCGGTAGCGGTTGAGCGGCTTGAGCTCGATCAGCGAGAGTCGGTCCAGCTTCACCAGGCAGGCGATCAGCTGCGGCTCGCTGAGCCGGTAGGTCTCCAGCATCTGCGCCACGCTCCAATGGCCCAGGCAACAGATCGCCACCAGCAGCAGATGCGGGTCCTGCACCAGCGAACGCTCCTGCGCCAGCGTGAGGGTATCGGCCTGCGGTACCGCATCAGCGGCCTGGCGCAGCACATCCTCCAGCGCCACGCCCACCGCCTTGCAGACCTGGGCCAGCCGGCTCAGGCTCATATCGCCCTGCGAGAACACCCTCTTGATGCTGGACTCGCTCATCCCCAGGCGCTGCGCCAGGGTCTTGTAGGTCACGCCGGCGGCGCGCATCTCGGCCTTCAGCACCTGCATCAACATTTCCGGACCGCTCATCGCTGCTCACCCCTGGTGTGTTGGTATCGAATCCTAGTACCGCCGGGGGCATAAGGCGGTTCGTCACAGCGCCCGCTGGCCGGATCGGCCGGCAGCGGCAACACTGCGCCCCTGTTGGCCCATGGCGGCCAGGGAGCACAGATGAGCGGACGACTGCAAACCCACCTGACCATGCTGCTGGCGATCGTCGCGGCCTGCTTCATGACGAGCCGCGCCGAGGCCGATGTGCTGGTGGGCCCTTATGCGGGCGCGAATGCGGGCCTCTACAGCCGTTACGAGCTGAGCTGCGACCAGGCGCTGGCCTGCGACCGCAGCGCCAAGCTCAGCGGCAAGGTCTACGGCGGCTATGCCTTCGGCCAGTTCGGCTTCGAGGCCATGGCCTTCCAGGTCGGCGCGGCCCAGGGCCAGGCCGGCACCCTGCGCAGCTCGGGCGTGGCCCTGCTGGGCGTGCTGCCGCTCAACAGCGGCGACTTCAGCTTCAAGGGCAAGCTGGGTCTCGCCTATGCGCGCGGCACGGCGCAGCACGATGGCACCAGCAGCAGCCAGTCCAGCGTGCAGCCGGTGCTGGGCACCAGCTTTGCCTATGCGATCAGCAAGTCCGTGTCGCTCAACGCCGACTGGGACCAGCTGCGCGCCAAGACCGGCAGCGAAGGCCCGCGCACCCGCGTCAATATGTTCTCGCTGGGTCTCAGCGTGCACTTCTAAGGAGGAGAAAACCGGGGCCCGGGATCGACAGCGAAGTGCCGGCGGGCCAGGTCAATTTCAAGCGGCGGTACAGCCGCTTTTTTTTCGGCCGCTAGTCAGCCGCGGCTGCGCAGCAGGCGCTCGGCCAGCGCGAAGTCCGCCGGCCAAGTGACCTTGAAGTTCTCCAGGCTGCTGGCCACCAGCAGGGGCCGATGGCCCAGGGCCTCGATGGCGCTGGCCTCGTCGGTGACGGCCGCGCCGGCCGACTCGGCATGGGCCAGCGCCGGCTGCAGCAGGCCAAGGCGGAACATCTGCGGCGTCTGCGCCGCCCATTTGCCCTGCCGGTCCACCGTGGCGGCCACGCGCCCGCCCTGCTCCGCCTTCAGGGTATCGGCCAGCGGCAGGGCCAGCAGGCCGCCCACCTCGTCGCCCGCGCAGGCGGCCATCAGCTGCTCGACCCAGGCCGGCTGCAGCAAGCAGCGCGCGGCGTCGTGCACCAGCACCCAGTCGTGCGGCTGGGCGCCGCGCGCCTGCAGCTCGCGCAGGCCGGCGGCCACCGTGTCGGCGCGCGTGGCGCCACCGCAGCGCGCCACCCAGGCAGTCTCGCCCTCGAACTCGGGCAGCAGGCTCTCGAACTGATCGTCCTCGGGCGACAACACCACCAGGGTGGCGGCAAGACCTGGCACCCGGCGCAGCGCGGCCAGGGTGTGGGCCATCATGGGCCGGCCGGCCAAGCTGACGTATTGCTTGGGGCCGGCGGCGCCGGATCGGGCACCGACGCCCGCCGCCGGCACCAGGGCATAGCAGCGTGGCTGCAGGCCTGTTGCGTAATTGCTCATGCGGCGATTCTCACATCAGGCAATAGTCCACCGGCTGCAGCGGCGGCGGCGTGTCGCGCTCGCCCAGGGCCTGGCGCAGGTCGATCTCGATGCCGCGGCAGATCGCGTCCAGCGGCAGGTCGTTGGGCAGCAGGCCGAAGGGCTCCTCGATCTCGTCGCCCAGCGCGTCCAGGCCGAAGAAGGTGTAGGCCACGATGCCCACCACGAAGGGCGTCATGAAGCCGATGCTGTCCACCAAGCCGAAGGGCAGCAGAAAGCAGTAGAGGTAGGCGGTGCGGTGCAGCAGCAGGGTGTAGGAGAAGGGCAGCGGCGAGCTCTTGATGCGCTCGCAGGACGCGGCGGCGGCGCTGATGGCCGAGAGCGTGGCGTCGAGGGCGGCGGCGCGCACCGAGTCCAGCTGGCCGGCCCGGCGGCAACGCCGCAGGTCTTCGCCCGCCTCCAGCAGCAGGGCCGCGGCCGGATTGGCGAGGCCCGCGACGCGGTGCGCCTCCTCGGGCCGCAGCAGCGCCGCCACCTCGCCCTGCACATCGCGCGTGCCGCGCAGCTGGTGCTTGAGCGCCTGCGCCACCGCGATCATGCGGTACAGCAGGCGCACGCGCACATCGCCGAGATCGCCGCGCGGCGGCGGCGCATCTGGCGCCGGGCCATCGGGCAGGTCGATCAGGCTCAGCGTCTGTCGCGCCAGGTTGCGGCTGCGCAGCAGCAGCTCGCCCCAGAGCTTGCGCGCCTCCCAGTAGCGGTCGTAGGCGGCGTTGTTGCGAAAGCCCAGAAAGATCGCCAGCGGCAGGCCGATGAGGGTGAAGGGAATGGTGGTGAGCGTGATCTTGTGGCTGAACAGATCACCATGCGACCAGGTCACCGCCACGGCGACCAGCACGTTCACCAACAGCACCCAGCGGATCTGCTTGAGGATGGAGCCCCGCACCACCAGGAACAGGCGCAGGCCCGAGGGGCGGTCGCGAACAATCACGGCAGCATGCGCCCTTCGCGCAGATAGCGGCTGTGCCAGGCGAGGGCCTCGTCGAGCAGATGCGGGGTGTGCTGACCGCCACCGCCCTGCCGGGCCCGTTCGAAATAGTCCAGCAGCGCGGGCCGGTAGTCGGGGTGGGCGCAGCGCTCGATGACGACGCGCGCGCGCTCCTTGGGCGAGAGCCCGCGCAGATCGGCCAGGCCCTGCTCGGTGACGATGATTTGCACATCGTGCTCGGTATGGTCCACATGCGAGACCATCGGCACGATGCAGGAGATCGCCCCGCCCTTGGCGGTGGACGGCGTCATGAAGATCGACATATAGGCGTTGCGCGCAAAGTCGCCCGAGCCGCCGATGCCGTTCATGATGCTGCTGCCCATCACATGGGTGGAGTTGACGTTGCCGTAGATGTCGGCCTCGATCATCGAGTTCATCGCGATCAGGCCGAGGCGCCGTATCACCTCAGGGTGGTTGCTGATCTCCTGCGGCCGCAGCACGATGCGCTCGCTGAAGAAATCGATCTCGCGCTCGAACAACTCGGCCGCCGCCGGGCTCAGCGAGAGCGCGGTGGCCGAGGCGCGCGCCAGCTTGCCGGACTGCAGCATCGCCAGCATGCCGTCCTGCAACACTTCGGTATAGGCGGTCAGGTGCTCGAACGGCCCCTCGTTGAGGCCGGCCAGCACGGCGTTCGCGACATTGCCCACGCCCGACTGCAGCGGCAGCAGATCGGACGTGAGCCGGCCCAGCTTGATCTCCTGCTGGAAGAACTCGATCAGGTGCGCGGCGATCGCGCGCGAGTTGGCGTCCGGCTCGGCATAGACCGAGTTGCGATCCGGCTGGCGCGTTTCCACCACCGCGATCACCTTGCTGAGATCGCAATGCAGATAGGGCTCGCCGATGCGGTCGGACACGCGCGTGAGCGGGATGGGCACGCGCCGCGGCGGCAGCTCGGTGCCGTAGTAGATGTCGTGCATGCCGGCCAGGCCCAGGCTCTGCAGCGAGTTGACCTCGAGAATGATCTTGTCGGCCTGGTCCAGCCAGGTCTTGTTGTTGCCCACCGAGGTGGAGGGAATCAGGCGGCCATCGGGCAGCACGCCCGCCACCTCGATCACCGCCACGTCCAGCTTGCCCAGAAAGCCGAACCAGACATACTGGGCCACATGGCTCAGGTGGATGTCGGTGTACTCCATCTCGCCGGCATTGATCTGCTTGCGGCTGGTGGGGTCGGACTGGTAGGGCAGGCGCATCTGCACGCCATGCACGCGCGCCAGCGCGCCGTCGAGCTCGGGCGCGGTGGAGGCGCCGGTCCACAGGCCGATGCGGAAGGGCTCGCCGGCGTCCGCCGCGCGCTCGATGCGTGCCGCCAACGCCTGCGGCACGGCCTTGGGATAGCCGGCACCGGTGAAGCCGCTCATGCCCACATTGGCCCCCGAGGGGATCAGCGCGGCGGCGGCCTCGGCGGACATCAGGCGTCCACGTAACTGACTGTTTTGCACACGGTGATCGGATAGCATCATGGGGTGGCCAGGCTGGCGAGTCGCGAAGCCTGCAAGCTTAGCCGGAACTAGGGTTAACACCAGGAAAAGAGTCCGCCATTCGCCCAATCGCCACGCCACAGGTGAACGCCATGCCGAAACTGCCGATGTGCGCCCTCGCCCTGGCCGTGCTGGCGGCCGGCGCGAACGCGCAGCCGCCGGGTGCCAGCAGCGAGGAGGATGCGCTGGCGCTGCTGCGCCAGGCGCAGGCCTACTTGAAGGCCAACGGCCTGGACAAGGCCACCGCCGAGTTCAACCGCCTCGACAGCCCCTTCAACAGCCGGAGCGCCATCAACCCGCATGGCGATCTCTACCTCTACAGCGTCGCGCCCGACGGTTTCCAGGCGGTGCATGGCAAGAATCCCAAGATCCGCGGCAAGGTGATGATCGAGATGCGCGACGCCGATGGCTTCTACCTGATCCGCGAATTCGTGCGCCTGTGCTTCCACACCAAGGAGGGCAAGGGCTGGGTGCTATACAAATGGCCGCATCCCATCACCAAGCAGGTGGAGCCCAAGCGCGGCTATGTGGAACGGGTGCCCGAGCTGCCCGAGCTGTGCCTGGGCACCGGCATCTATCGCTAGCATGCCGACCCTGACGCCCCTGCTGAAATCGCTGAACGAGGGTTCACGCGGCGCGCGCCTGGTGCTGCTGCTGTTCGCCGCGCTGATGATGGCGGCGATCGTGGCGCAGACCTGGCTGGCGATCCGCCAGGACCAGGCCATGACGCTGCAGGCCGAGCGCGAGCATGGCCTCACCGCGGTGCGCCTGCTGGAGGAGCATGCCAAGCAGATCCTCACCGACGCCGACGGCAATATCAACTCGCTGATGCGCGCCATCGAGCTGGAGCGGCGCGAGCAGCCCGCCAGCGACGCGCTGATACGTTCGGTGCTGACGCGCGCCCAGCCCTTCAACCGCATCCTCACCTCCTTCCAGTTCGTCAACACCCAGGGCGCGGCCGCGGTCAGCACGACCGACTACCCGGCCTACCAGACCGACGCCGACGACCGCGGCTACATTGGCTACCTGCTCAAGCACCCGCTGCAATCGGCGCCGGTGCTAGGCCGCCCCTTCCCGCGCTACTACGACGGCGAGCTGATCCTGCCGCTGGCGCGCAACTACGCCAGCGCGGACGGCGAGTACCACGGCGTGCTGAGCACCGACATCAGCGTGGCCTATTTCAGCAAGTTCTACCGCCACATCGCCGAAGACAGCCACGCCCTCGTCTCGCTGCTGTCGCACGAGGGCTTTCTGATCGTGCGCACCCCGCACAAGGACAGTTATGTGGGTCTGGACGTCTCGGCCTCGCCCACCTTCGCGCGGCTGCGCGGCGCCGCCGAGGAGGGCATGTTCGAGGGCAGCAACTTCCTCGACGAGGAGGGCCTCACGCCGCGCCTGTACTTCTACAAGAAGGTGGAGGGCTATCCGCTCACCGCCATCTATGCGCGTGCGATGGATGAGGTGCTGGCGGGCTGGCATATCCGCAGCCGCGACCGCATCGCCTTCGGCGCCGCCATGCTGCTGTTCGTGGGCCTGCTGAGCTTCTTCCTGCTGCGCCATATCCGCCGGCTCGAAAGCTCGCGCATCTCGCTCAAGCAGAGCCAGGCCAAGTTCGCCAACATCTTCCAGCATTCGCCCGTGCCGCTGGCGCTGGTGCGGCTGGCCGACGATTGCTTCGTCGAGGCCAACGAGGCCTTTCTGACGCTGTTCGCCTACCGGGCCGAGGACTTCATCGGCCGCACGCCGCTGCAGCTGGGCATCTGGGCCGACTATGCGGACCGCCAGCCCTATCTGGAGCTGCTGGACCGCGATGGCCGCCTCAGCGAGTACGAGGTGACCCTGGTGAACCAGCGTGGCGAATTCATGCGCTGCGTGGTCTCGGCCCAGGTGTTCGAGTCCGACGAGGGCCGCATCCTGATCTTCTCGCCGGTGGACGTGACCCAGCAGCGCGCCGCCGAGGGTCGGCTGCGCCAGCTGGAGCTGCAGCTGCGCGAGGCGCAGAAGATGGAGGCCATCGGCACGCTGGCCGGCGGCATCGCGCACGATTTCAACAACATCCTCGCGGCCATCCTGGGCAATGTGGGCATGGCGCGCCAGGACGTGCCCAAGAGCCATCCGGTGCGCGGCTTCCTGGACGAGATCAACAAGGCGGCGGTGCGCGCGCGCGGCCTGGTGCAGCAAATCCTCGCCTTCAGCCGGCGCCAGCCGCACCAGATGCTGGCCCAGCCCTTGCGCCCCATCGTGGCGGAGACCCTCAGCCTGCTGCGCGCCACGCTGCCCGCCCGCGTGGCCCTGGACGCCCAGCTCAGCGACGAGCCCCTGTTGGTCGCGGCCGATGCCACCCAGCTGCAACAGGTGCTGATGAATCTCTGCACCAACGGCTGGCACGCGCTGGTGGGGAGCACCGGACGCCTCACGGTCGGCTGCGCGCGCCTGCACCTGGGTGGCAACGCCGATGCGCGCCTGTCCCAGCTGCCGCGCGGCGACTACGCCCATCTGTGGGTGGCCGACACCGGCGTCGGCATGTCGGAGGAACTGCAGGCGCGTATCTTCGAGCCCTTCTTCACCACCAAGCCGGTGGGCCAGGGCACCGGCCTGGGTCTGGCGGTGGTGCATGGCATCGTGGCCGCGCACCAGGGTGCCATCACGGTGGACAGCCAGCTCGGCCAGGGCACCACCTTCCACATCCTGCTGCCCCTGGTGGACGAGGTGGCCGCCGATTACGAGGCCCCCAGCTCCCAGGCCGCGGTGCTGGATGGCGGCGGCCAGGAGCATGTGCTCTATCTCGATGACGACGAGGTGATGCTGCTGATGGTGGAGCGCCTGCTCAAGCGCGCCGGCTACCGCGTCAGCTGCTGCCAGCAGGCAGGCGAGGCGCTCACCCTGCTGGCCGACCAGGCGCAGGGCGTGGACCTCTTCATCACCGACTTCAACATGCCCGAGATGTCCGGCCTGGAGGTGGCCGAGCTGGTGGCCGAGTTGCGCCCGGGCCTGCCGGTGCTGATCAGCTCGGGCTTCATCACCGACGAGCTGCTGGCCGGGGCCCAGCGCGTCGGCGCGCGCGCGGTGCTGCAAAAGCAGAACACGCTGGAAGAGCTGCCCGGCCTGATCCGGCGCACCCTGCAGGGCTAAGAGCGTGTTCACGCTCTAAACTTCGCCCCCCATGCAAATCAGCAGCTTCCGCCAGCGCCTGCGCGCGCTGGGCGCCAACCCCCAACACGAGCAGCGCGTGCTGCGCGACTGGCTGCTGGGCCGCGGCCATGAGGCTGGGCGCCGCAAGCTGGAGGACTTTCTGCCGCTGCGCCTGCGCGAGGCCCTGCCCGCCCTGGATGCCGAGCTGCAGGGCCTGGCAAGGCTGGTCTCCAGCCACCCGGGCGAGGACGGTTCGGCGCGCCTGCTGGTGGGCCTGGCCGACGGCCAGACGGTGGAAAGCGTGCTGCTGCCGCGCGAGGGCCTGTGCGTCTCCAGCCAGGTGGGTTGCGCGGTGGGCTGCCAGTTCTGCATGACCGGGCGCGACGGCCTGCTGCGCCAGCTCACGAGCGGCGAGATGCTGGCCCAGCTGGTGCTGGCGCGCACGCAGCGGCCGGTCAAGAAGTTGGTGTTCATGGGCATGGGCGAGCCCTCGCACAACCTCGACAACGTGCTGGAGGCCATCGAGCTGATGGGCACGCTGGGCAATATCGGCCACAAGAACCTGGTGTTCTCCACGGTGGGCGACCCGCGCGCCTTCGAGCGCTTGCCGCAAGGCGTGGTCAAACCCGCGCTGGCGCTCTCGCTGCATACCAGCAAGGCGGCACTGCGCGAGCGCCTGCTGCCGCGCGCGCCGCGCCTCACGCCCGAGGAGCTGGTGGCGGCCGGCGAGCACTATGCGCGCAGCAGCGGCTACCCGATCCAGTACCAATGGACCCTGCTGGAGGGCATCAACGATGGCCCCGACGAGCTCGATGGCATCGTGCGCCTGCTCAAGGGCAAGTACGGCATCCTCAACATGATTCCCTACAACAGCGTGCCCGAGCTGCCGTTCCAGCGCCCCAGCTGGGAGCGGGCGCGCGCCATCGCGGCTGAGCTGCACCAGCGCGGCGTGCTCACCAAGCTGCGCGACTCGGCCGGTCAGGACGTGGATGGCGGCTGCGGGCAGCTGCGCGCCAGGGCGCTGCAAGGCGAGGCGCAGCCGGTGCGGCTGGCGCCGCGGGCGCGCGGCGACGCCGCGCGGCGGTGAATTAGTTCACGCCACGGGCGCTCGCATCGGCGCACTCCCCGCGCCTGGGGGGCGGTTCGTGGGTTTCGTCACTGAGATAGGGCGCACGCGGCGACGATACTCGCGCCAAACTTCAACACCAGACCACACACCATGAAGCGCCGCCTGCTCGCCATCGCCTCGTTCGCCATCGCCTGTGGCGCCCAAGCCAGCGTCATCAGCTTCGAGACCGCCACCTCGGGTGCCGGAGCGCAGGCCAGCGCGGCGGCCTATCTCAGCGTCGTGAGCGGCGCGATGGCCGATGCCAGCCATCAGCAAACGGTGCTGAGCCTGTATGACGGCGTGAGCAACCACTCGGTGTTCGGCGGCAGCGTCAGCAACGTGGCTTATATGTCGACCATCGACTTCGGCGTCAGCGATGCCCTGGCCGGCCTGTGGTCGCTGCGCGCCGGGGTCGACTTCGGCCACGGCGGCGCCATATTCCTGGACGGCGTCGCCTTGGGCTACAAGAGCACCGATATGTGGTGGGGCGGCAGCTACGCCGATGTGAACCAGTCCTTCCAGTTCAGCAACGTCAGCATCGCCGCTGGCAGTCATCAGCTCAAGATCGTGGGCCTGGAAGGCTGCTGCGATGGCGGCACGCAGGCGCAGTTCGCCACCAACGGCCGCAGCTTCCAGACCTTTGGTGCCAACGACGGCCTGGTGCAGCGCGTGCCCGAGCCCGGCACCCTGGTCCTGCTGGCGGGCAGCCTGGGGGCCTTTGGCCTGAGCCGCCGCCGCAAGCGCTGAGGCGCGGCGCTTTCGCCTAGATGCCCTTCGCCACCAGGCGCAGCAGCTGGAAATGCACGCCCGCGCTTTTGGGCTGCACTGAGACCATGCGGAAGTCCTTGTCGGTGCCCACCTTGTAGACGCGCGAGCCGGGCTTGGGCGTTTCGTCGCCGCAGCTCAGGGCATCGTCATCGCCGCGCTTGTGCTTCGCCGCGCGCCTGGGCTGGGGCTTGCTGCAATCCAGCACCTCGCCGTACTGCGCCAGGGCGTCCTGGTAGAACGCCGCCACCGTATCCAGCGCATCGCCGCTGGCGAATTTGCGCACCTGCAGCTTGAAGCCGAGGCTGCCACCCCACAGGCCCAGGGTCACGGCCGCCTTGTCGTCGGCCTTGTCGCGCTGCTCGGTCGCGCCCGGGTAGGCGGGCAGACCGATCTCGCTCAGGGAGGCCTGCTCGCGCAATTCGACCCCGGCCTTGAAGCCCTCCGCCTGGGCCGGCAGGGCCACCAGGCAGGCGGCGCTGAGCAGGGCAAGGCCGAGGGTGGGGGCAAACAGATGGCGGCTGGCGCTTGGCATGGTGAGTCTCCTTGACGGGCCCCGCCACCAAGCGGCTGCCCATGGCTGCGCACTCTAGGGAAGATGGCTGCTGGCAGCAGCCGGCTTGCGACCAGCTGCACGCTGCGCGGCATGAGCGGCATGGACGTCGCACAGCGCGGCGTCCCTACAATGGCGCCAGGCCCCGCTTCGGGGCTGAACTCATTTGTGCGCTATGCAGCTGCCCCTGATCTCCCCCGGCAAGAAATTCAACCAGCCTCGCCCCACCGGCTCGGCCGATGCCCTGCTGCTGGCGCGTTTCATCCGCCAGCAGCGCGAGGCCGGCCGGCTCAGCGCCATCGTCACCGCCGAGCCGGGCGATACACAGCGCCTCGAAGACGAGCTCAAGTTCTTCGCCCCCGAGCTGCGCGTGGCGGTGTTCCCCGACTGGGAGACCCTGCCCTACGACACCTTCAGCCCGCACCAGGACCTGATCTCCGAGCGCCTGGCCACGCTCTGGCAGCTGCTGCAGTCGCAGGGCAAGCCCATGGACCAGCGCGAGGTGGATGTGGTGCTGCTGCCCGCCACCACGGCCCTCACGCGCCTGGCACCGCCGAGTTTCCTGGCCGCCACCACCTTCAATTTCAAGCTCAAGCAGCGCCTGGACGAGGCCAGCCTGAAGTCCCAGCTGACCCTGGGCGGCTACAGCCATGTGAGCCAGGTGGTCTCGCCGGGCGAGTACGCGGTGCGCGGCGGCCTGATCGACCTCTTCCCGATGGGCTCGCCGGTGCCCTACCGGGTGGACCTGTTCGGCGACGAGGTGGACTCGATCCGCACCTTCGACCCCGACAGCCAGCGCAGCCTCTATCCGGTGCCCGAGGTGCGCCTTCTGCCCGGCCGCGAGTTCCCGATGGACGAGGCGGCGCGCCAGGCCTTCCGCGCGCGCTGGCGCGAGAAGATGGACGGCGACCCGACCAAGTCGCGCCTCTACAAGGACATGGCCCAGGGCATCGCCACCGCCGGCATCGAGTACTACCTGCCGGTGTTCTTCGAGCAGACCGCCACCATCTTCGACTTTCTGGGCAGCGACTGCGCGCTGGCCCTGCATGGCGAGGTGGACGAGGCACTGAAGCGTTTCTGGACCGACACGCGCGAGCGCCATCGCTTCCTGCAGCACGACCCCGAGCGGCCGCTCTTGCCGCCCGAGGAGATCTTCCTGCCGGTGGAGGACTTCTTCGGCCTCACCCATGCGCATGCGGTGCTGGCGCTGCGCGGCAGCGAGCCGGTGGACTATGCCCGGCCCCTGCCCGATGTGAGCGTGGAGCGCGGCGCGCAGGAGCCGCTGGCGCGCCTGGCCGCGCACCTGAAGAGCACGCCGCACCGCGTGCTGCTGCTGGCCGAGAGCGAAGGCCGGCGCGAGAGCCTCTTGGAGCTGCTGCGCGACAACAAGATCGATCCGCCCTCGGTGTCAGGTCTTGCCGAGTTCGAGGCCTCGGACGAGAAGTTCGCCATCACCGCCGCGCCACTGGCGGCCGGCTTCTTCTGGTACGAGCCGGAGGGTGGCAACGTCATCCAGCTCTTCACCGAGACCGAGCTGTTCGCCACCACGCCGACGACGCGCCGGCGCCGCAAGCAGGAGCAGGTGAGCGACGTCAACGCGCTCATCAAGGACCTCTCCGAGCTCAAGGTGGGCGACCCGGTGGTGCATGTGAATCACGGCATCGGGCGCTACCAGGGCCTGATCAATATCGACATCGGTGACGGCGCTTCCGAGTTCCTGCACCTCGAGTACGCCGACAAGGCCACGCTCTATGTGCCGGTGGCCCAGCTGCACCTGATCAGCCGCTACACCGGCGTGAGCGCCGAGGAGGCGCCGCTGCACCGGCTCGGATCGGGCCAATGGGAGAAGGCCAAGCGCCGCGCGGCCGAGCAGGTGCGCGACACCGCGGCCGAGCTGCTCAACCTCTACGCCCGCCGGGCCGCCCGCGAGGGCCATGCCTTCCGCTATTCGCCGCACGACTACGAGGCCTTCGCCGCCAGCTTCGGCTTCGAGGAAACGCCCGACCAGCGCGCCGCCATCCATGCGGTGATCCAGGACATGATCTCGCCCAAGCCCATGGACCGCCTGGTCTGCGGCGACGTGGGCTTCGGCAAGACCGAGGTGGCGCTGCGCGCCGCCTTCGTCGCGGTGATGGGTGGCAAGCAGGTGGCGCTGCTGGCGCCCACCACGCTGCTGGCCGAGCAGCATTACCAGAACATCGCCGACCGCTTCGGCAAATGGCCGGTGAAGGTGGCGGAGATGAGCCGCTTCCGCTCCGCCAAGGAGATCAAGGCGGCGATGGAGGGCCTGGCCGACGGCACCATCGACATCGTCATCGGTACCCACAAGCTGCTCTCGCAGGAGGTCAAGTTCAACCGCCTGGGCCTGCTCATCATCGACGAGGAGCACCGCTTCGGCGTGCGTCACAAGGAGGCAATGAAGGCGATGCGTGCCGAGGTCGACGTGCTGACGCTCACCGCCACGCCGATCCCGCGCACCCTGGGCATGGCGCTGGAAGGCCTGCGCGACCTCAGCGTGATCGCCACCGCACCGCAGCGCCGCCTCGCCATCAAGACCTTTGTGCGCGCCGAGAGCAGCGGCACCATCCGCGAGGCGGTGCTGCGCGAGTTGAAGCGCGGCGGCCAGGTCTACTTCCTGCACAACGAGGTCGAGACGATCGAGAACCGGCGCCAGAAGCTGGAGGAGCTCTTGCCCGAGGCGCGCATCATCGTCGCCCATGGCCAGATGCCCGAGCGCGAGCTGGAGCGGGTGATGCGCGAGTTCGTGGGCGGCAAGCACAACGTGCTGCTGTGCTCCACCATCATCGAGACCGGCATCGACGTGCCCACCGCCAACACCATCGTGATCAGCCGCGCCGACAAGTTCGGCCTGGCCCAGCTGCACCAGCTGCGCGGCCGCGTCGGCCGCTCGCACCACCAGGCCTATGCCTATCTGATGGTGCCGGACATCGAGGGCCTGACCAAGCAGGCAGCGCAGCGCCTGGAGGCCATCCAGGCGATGGAGGAGCTGGGCTCGGGCTTCTACCTCGCGATGCACGATCTGGAGATCCGCGGCGCCGGCGAGGTGCTGGGCGAGAACCAGAGCGGCAACATGATGGAAGTCGGCTTCCAGCTCTACAACGAGATGCTCTCGGAAGCGGTGCGCTCGCTCAAGGCCGGCAAGGAGCCCGACCTGCTCTCGCCGCTCTCGGCCACCACCGAGATCAATCTGCACGCCCCGGCCCTGCTGCCCGACGCCTATTGCGGCGACGTGCATGTGCGGCTCTCGCTCTACAAGCGCCTGGCCACGGCCGACAAGCCGGCGCAGATCGACGCCATGCTGGAAGAGATCACCGACCGCTTCGGCAAGCTGCCGGCGCAGGGCCAGACCCTGTTTGACACGCACCGCCTGCGCGTGCTGGCCAAGCCCTATGGCGTGGCCAAGATCGACGCGGCGCCCACGGTGATGAACATCAACTTCCGCCCGAATCCGCCCATCGACGCGATGCGCGTGATCGAACTGGTGCAGAAGAACAAGACCATCAAGCTGGTAGGCAACGACAAGCTGCGCATCGACAAGGCGCTGAGCGACCCCAAGGACCGCGCGCAAGCGATCCGCGAGGTGCTGCGCCTCCTCGGCAACCCGATCAAGCAAGACTGACAGATATGCAAGACCTGACCCTCGTGACCCAGGGCTTCACGCCCCCGCTGCGTTTGAGCGACTACAAGCTCGCTGCCTTCGACATGGACTCGACCCTGATCAATATCGAGTGCATCGACGAGATCGCCGATGCCGCCGGCCGCAAGGCCGAGGTGGCGGCCATCACCGAGGCCGCGATGCGCGGCGAGATCAGCGATTTCAAGGACAGCCTGCGCCGCCGCCTCGCCCTGCTCAAGGGCGTGCCCGTCGCGGCGCTGGAGGCCGTGCTGAAGGAGCGCCTGCGCTTCAACCCGGGCGCACGCGAACTCTGCGCCGCGCTCAAGGCCGCCGGGCTCAAGCTGGTGCTGGTGTCGGGCGGTTTCACCTTCTTCACCCGTTACGTCGCCGCCGAGCTGGGCATGGACTGGGTGCGCAGCAATGAACTGGAGATCGTCGACGGCGCCCTCAGCGGCGGCCTGTTGATGCAGGCCTGGGGCGAGATCTGCGACGGCGAGGAAAAGCGCCGCATGCTGCTGCAATGCGCGGCCGACATCGGCGCCCTGCCGGGCGAGTGCATCGCGGTGGGCGATGGCGCCAACGACCTGCCCATGATGGGCGCGGCCGGTCTCTCGGTGGCCTACCACGCCAAGCCCAAGGTGCGGGCGCAGGCCATGGTGGCGATCAACGAAGGCGGGCTGGACCGGCTGCTGAGCCTGTTCCAGCCCCGGGCCGCCTGACAGGGCTTAACGCCGGCGCCGCGCCAGAAAGCCCACCGCCACCAGACCGGCCAGCAACATCGCATAGCTGGACGGCTCGGGCACCTGCGGTGTGAAGCCGCCGCCGTTGTTGCCGAAGTCCCAGTTGGTGTTCTGCGCATCGACGGTGGCGGAATTGAACACGGTGCCAAAGATGCTCACCCCGCCCAGGCCGTCCTGCTGCGCGCCGGAGTCCAGGGAGGCGCCGTAGGGCAACTCGATCGAGCTGATCTTGCCGGTGTTGAAGAAGTCCGCCGTGCCATTAGACCAGGCGGTGTTGTACTGGTAGAGGTCGATCGAGAACGGCGTGCCGTACTGGAACAGCAGCTTCTTGAACACCGTCCTGGAGCCGCTCCAGTCGGGATCGCCGGCCGCCGCGTTGACGTAGAAATCGCTCTGGTAGCTGACGCCGGCGGTGTCGGTGAAGGACGAGTGCGCACGCGCCGTCAGGCTGGCCGAACTCGACCAGTTCGGATCGCTGAGACCCGGGAAGCTGCCATCCACCGTGAGGCCAACCAGGATGGCGCCATAGCTGCCCAAGGGCCGGTCCGCCGTGGGCGCGATATACATCTGCTGGCTCCACGAGGCATAGGCGTAGGCGCTCAGGTTGCTGTTGGGCGAGTTGGCCAGGTTCGCGCCCGCGTCCACGGTGCTGACCTGTATCGCGGTGCGCAGCTTCAGGCCATCGGCCTCGGCCTTGCCCTGGTAGGCAAAGCCGTACTGACCGTTGCTGGTGACGATGTCGTAGATCGGATCGCCGGTGCCGCCATTGCCGGCCGGCACGCTGTAGTTGATGCTGGCCACGCCGGTGGAGGTCTGCCCGGCCTGCAGCCCGCGGTAGTCCGCGGGCAGGTTGAGCTGGAAGCTGACGTCGCCCAGCAAGGGGCTGGAATAGCTGGTGTAGATATAGCCGTAGACCTGCGCATAACTGCTGAAGCTCAGCTCGGGATTGGCACTCACGGCCGATGCGCCCAGCAGGATGGCCAGTGGCAGGGCCACACGCAAGTTCGAACGAGCCGCCATCGAGACCACGCGCAATGCGCCGCAAATGTGCTGCATGCTGAACTCCCTGAGTTTGGTAGGTGCCGGCGCATCCTATGCCTCTTTGCAAGCCGCACGGGCCCCTAAGGCGTGGGACCGACGTCCCCTGTGCGGGCGACGGCTGCAGCGCTGGCGCGCGACCGATCGAGGCCGGCATGCGCCCAGTGCGGCCGGCTTCGCGCCGGCGCAGCACCTTGCCGCTATGCTGGCAGGGCGATGCCAGCCCTCGGAACTACTCGTTTGCGGCCCTGGCGCCCGGAGCAATGGGTGCTGGCAGGCTTGCTGTTCGCGGCCATCGGCGGCGCGACGTGCCGGGCGCAGGCGCCCGAGCGGCCCGAGCTGGTGTTCATCGCGCCCACCAGCAACACCCTGCCGCTGGCGGAATTCGAAGGCAACCGGCTGCGCGCCGGCATTCTGAAGGATCTGGGCGAGGCCATCGCCGCGCGCCTGCAGCGGCGCGCACGCTTTCTGCCCCTGCCCAGCCGGCGCGTGCGCGCGGCCCTGCGCGATGGTGAGGCCGATGGCCTCTGCTATGTGATTCCGGGCTGGCTCGATGGCCAGCACGACTGGAGCAGCGTCGTCATTCCGGACGCCGCGCTGCTGGCCGGCACGCAGCAGGCGCCCGAGCTGGCGCAGTTGCAGGAGCTGGAGGGCCAGGCGATCGGCACGGTGGTGGGCTACCGCTACCCTGAGGTCGAAGCCCTGCTGGGCGCGGGCTTTGTGCGCGACGACGCCCCCACCATGCTGGCCAATCTGCGCAAGCTGGCGGCGCAGCGCCTGCCCTACGCCCTGGCCGAGCGCACCTCGCTGGCCTACTTCCTGCGCCAGCACCCCGAGGCCGGGCTCAGGACCGTGCTGACGCTCGGGCGCATCGACGCGCGCTGCGCCTTTTCACGCAAGGCCAGGCTGCCATTCGGCCAGGTCAACCAGGCCATCGACGACTTGCTCGCCGATGGCTCGGTGGAGCGCATCCTGTCGCGCTATCGCTGAGGGTGGGTCAACGCAGCGCCCGCGCGCTGATCACCACCCCGTCGGCATCGGCATACAGCCATTCGCCCGGCCGTATCCAGCAGCCGTGCAGTTGCAGCGGTAGGTCCGCCGAGCCCTGGCCCTGGCGATCGGTGGGCATGGGCACATGGCCCAGCGCCAGGATGCCAGTCTGGGCCTGGCGCAGCTCGGCCAGGTCGCGCACGCAGCCATGGATCAGCAGGCCGGCCCAGCCGTTGCGCGCCGCCGCCGCCGCCAGATTGCCGCCCAGCAGGGCGCGCCGCATCGAGGCGCCGCCGTCCACCACCAGCACGCGGCCCTGGCCGGGGCTTTCCACTGCGGCCTTCACCAGGCTGTTGTCATCCAGGCAACGCACCGTGCTGATGGGGCCCGCAAAGCTGTCCAGCGCACCATAGCTGCGGTACAGGCCGCCGGGGATGACGCGGAAGTCGCCGCTGGCATCGTTCTTGTGGGCATCGCAGAAGTCGCAGGTCGAGAATGGCTGCGCCATGGGCAGGCCTCCAGATAGGTCAAGCTTGGGTCGGATCGGCCAGCACGCGCACCTGGGCGCCATGCAGGCTCACCACCTGGCCGGCGCGGATCTTGGCGGTCTTGCGTGCCTCGGGCCGGCCATCCACCTGCACCATGCCCTCGGCCACCATCATGCGGGCGCGCCCGCCGCTCTCGGCCAGGCCGGTGGCCTTGAGCAGGCTGTCCAGCGGGATGAACTCACCGCGCAATTCGAAATCAATCTTTTCCATGCCCCGATTGTCCCAGACGCTGGCGTGCCGCCTCGCGGATGCTGCTCAGCGTGGCCCGGCTGGTCGAGACATCGGTGGCCAGGCGCAGATGGATCAGCGTCGGCTTGCCGGCCTGCAGTGCCGCATCCAGCGCCGCCGCGAATTCCTCGGTGCGATCGACGCGTGCGGCGGCCCAGCCATAGGCCAGCGCCAGGGCGGCGAAGTCGGGGTTGAAGAGATCGCTGCCCGAGACCCGCCCGGGGTACTCGCGCTCCTGGTGCATGCGGATGGTGCCGTAGGTACCGTTGTCCACCACCACGCTGATGAGCTTGCGCGCGCCATAGCCGGTGGCGGTGGCGAGCTCCTGCCCATTCATCAGGAAGTCGCCGTCGCCGGCGATATTGACCACCCAGCGCTGCGGGTCCAGCAGGCTGGCCGCCACCGCGGCCGGCAGGCCATAACCCATCGCGCCGCTGGTGGGCGCGAGCTGGGTGCGGCCATGCTGCTGCAGCGCCGGGTATGGATGGAAGCGGTGCAGCCAGCCGCTGTAGTTGCCGGCGCCATTGGTGAACACCGTGCCCTCGGGGCAGCGGCTGGACAGCAGCTTCACCACCTCGGCCATGTCCAGCGGGCTCACCGCCTGCGGCACGAGATTGGACTGGTAGTCGGCATGGGCCTGGGCGGTCCAGTCGCCCCAAGGCAGCGAGGGCGGCGCGGCCAGGGTTTCGAGCGCCTGGGCGGCACAGGACATGCTGGCATTGATGAGCAGATCGGCCGCATAGACGCGGCCCAGCTCCTCCGCGCCGGCGTGGATGTGCACCAGGGTCTGGGCCGGGCGCGGCGCCTGCAGCAAGGTGTAGCCGCCGGTGGTCATCTCGCCCAGGCGCGGGCCGATGGCGATCACCAGGTCGGCCTCGCGCACGCGCGCCGCCAGCTTGGGATTGATGCCGATGCCGACGTCGCCGGCGTACTGCGGATGGCGGTTGTCGAACAGGTCCTGGAAGCGGAAGGCGCAGCCCACCGGCAACGCCCAAGCCTCGGCAAAGCGCTGCAGCGCGGCGCAACTCTCGGGCGTCCAGCCGCCGCCGCCGGCCAGCACGAAGGGGCGCTTGGCGGCCAGCAGCTTCTCGCGCAGATCGGCCAGGGCGGCCGGCGCGGGCCAGGCCTGGGCGGCCTCGGCGCGGGCCAGCACCGGGGCGCTGGTGCTGCGCGTCAGCATGTCCTCGGGCAGCACCAGCACCACCGGGCCGGGCCGGCCCTGCATGGCGGTATGGAAGGCGCGCGCCACATACTCGGGCAGGCGATCGGGGTCGTGCACCTCGCCCACCCACTTGGCCATGCCCAGCGTGCCGGGGCCGAACATCTGGCGGTAATCGACTTCCTGGAAGGCCTCGCGGTCGCGCTGGTCGCTGGCCACCTGGCCGATGAACAGCACCATGGGCGTGGAGTCCTGGAAGGCGGTGTGCAGGCCGATGCTGGCATTGGTCGCGCCGGGGCCGCGCGTCACGAAGCAGATGCCGGGCCGGCCCGTCAGCTTGCCCTGGGCCTCGGCCATGAAGGCCGCCCCGCCCTCCTGCCGGCAGGCGATGAAGCGAATCTGTTCACGATGCTCGTGAAAGCCGTCCAGCACGGCCAGATAGCTTTCACCGGGCACGCCGAAGGCGCTGTCCACGCCCTGGGCGATGAGGGCCTCGACCAGCGCATGGCCGGCCAGTCGGGACGAGGGGGTGTTGGGGGTAGTCGTCGTCATGCCGGCGACTGTAGCGCCGGCTTCAGGCGCTTTTCCTGCGGACAAGCCCCACCATGCTGGCCGCCATGATGCCCATCAACAAAGCGATCGCCGCGCCGTAGAAGATGCCGCCCGCCAGGCCGCGGTCCATCAGCGCGCCGAAGATCGGTGCGGCCACCGCGAAGCCCACGTCCAGGCCCGAGTACACCGTGCCATAGACACGGCCGGTGGCGCCGGGCGGCGCCGCGCGCTTGATCAGCATGTCGCGCGAGGGGCCGGCCAGGCCGGTGCCGAAGCCCGCCAGCGCGGCGACGCCGGCGGCCAGCAGGGGCGGCAGCAGGCCGGTGGCGGCCAGCACCAGGGCCAGGGCCGCGCCCGCCATCGCGATCGAGATATTGCGCTCCAGGCTGGCCGAGCGCGCCACCCAGAAGCCGCCGATGAACATGCCCAGCGCGCCGCTGAGCATATAGCCCGTCACCACGAAGGCGGTGGCCTTGATCGGCAGGCCGTAGAGGCTGGCCAGGGCCGGGCTGGCAAAGCTCTGGATCGCGCTCAGCGCCGCGGTGGTGAAGAAGAAGAAGGAGAAGCACAGCCACACCGAGGGCAGGCGCAGAAAGGCCATCGGGTGCTCCTCCTTGAGCGCCGCGGCGCCGGCCTTCTCATGCGCCCACTCGCCCTGGGCATCGTCAATGGCGTCGCGCTTGAGCGCCAGCAGGCCCATCACCACCAGCGCCACCAGGGCCGTGCCCAGGTAGGCGACACGCCAGTTGCCGCTCAACTCGGCAATGCCGATGGAGAACACCGGCGCGATGGCCCAGCCCAGATTGCCCGAGATGCCATGCACCGAGAAGGCATGGCCCAGGCGCGGCGGCGAGACGCGCTTGTTGAGGATGGTGAAGTCCACCGGATGGAAGGGCGAGTTGCCCAGGCCGGCCAGCGCCGCGGCCAGCATCAGGCCCATGAAACCGCCGGCCAGGCCCGCCGCCACCGAGGCCAGCACGAAGCAGCCGAGCGCGGCGAACAGCACCGGGCGCGCGCCGGTGCGGTCCACCAGAAAGCCGGCCAGGGCCTGGCCGATGCCGGAGATCACGAAAAAGGTGGTGACCAGGAGGCCCAGCTCGGAATAGCTCAGGCCGAAGTCGCGGATGAAGGCCGGGAACAGCGGCGGCAGCAGCATGTGGAAGAAATGCGAAGTGCCATGCGCCAGGCCGATCAGGACTATGGTGCTGAAGTCCTTGCGCGCGGCCTCGGCCGCGGCCGGCAGGGAGAGGGTTGCGGTATGCGTCGTCATGGCCACGATATTGGCAGGATGAACGCGGCCGGGTTGCGATAGTTCGCCAATTTCTGTTGAAATCCGGCCATGAGCCCAGTCAAGCCCCGCCAAACCCCGCCCCGCCCCGCCCCGCCGCGCGCGCGCACCAGCGTGCCGCCCCTGGACCCGCTGCGCTATGCGCCAAGCATGGAGCGGCCGGTGCGCGCCAAGGCCCGGCTGATGGCGCACCACATGGACATCCAGGCCCATCACCACGATTGGGGCCAGCTGGTGTTCTCGATCAATGGCGTGGTGCGCGTCAACACCGCGCACGCCACCTTTCTGGTACCCCCCTCGCGCGCGGTGTGGATACCGCCGCGCGTGGTGCATGCGGTGACGGCGGTGGAACGCTGCGACCTGCGCACGCTCTATCTGCATGGCAGCGCGGGCGAGGCCGGCGGGGCCCAGGGTGTCTGGGCCGACTGTCGGGTGCTGGAGGTGTCGCCGCTGCTGCGCGAGCTGGTGTTGCAGCTGGCTATACACCCGGAGGATCCCGAGGGCCCCGCCACCACGCCGCAGGACCAGGCACGCGAGCGCTGCATTGCCAGCCTGGTGCTGGACGAACTCGGCCGCGCCAGCAGCCTGCGCCTGGGCGTGGACCTGCCGCAGGACGCGCGCCTGCGCAAGCTCTGCGAGGCCGTGCTGGCCAACCCGGTGCGCCATGCCGCACTGGCCGACTGGGCCGCCGAGGTGGGGGCCAGCGAGCGCACCATCTCGCGCCTGTTCCGCGAGCAGCTGGGCAGCAGCTATGCGCAATGGCGCTCGCAGGCGCTGCTGGCCCATGCCCTCGCGCTGGCGGCGCGCAAGCGCCCGATGAGCCTGATCGCGGCCGAACTGGGCTATGGCAGCGCCAGCGCCTTCACCGCCATGGTCAAGCGCACCGTCGGCATGCCGCCGAGCCGCTTCTTTGCCGAGGCCTGAATCAATCGTGAGCCCCCACGCTCACTTCGTTTCACTGCCCCCCGCGGGGGCTTCAGCCGCCTTGAGGCGGCTCGGCGGCGGCTGAGCCGCGGCGCTCAGCGATAGCGCGCCTGGGTGTCGCGCCAGGCCGCGCTCTTGGCCACCCGGTTGACCGCGCCCAACAGGCGCTCGGCACTCAGCTGGGTGCGCTCGGCCAGCAGGCAATGTGTGCTCACCGAGTCCACCGTCTGCAGCACGCGCAGCTGCTTGTCGGCCGGCAGGCTTTTGTTGAAGGCCACCGCCGTGTAGCGATTCGCCACCGCCAGCGCGGTACGGCCGCGCAGCAGCTTTTCCAGCACGCTTTCCTGCGTGGGCGCCTCGTCGGCCTGCAGATGGCCCTTGGCCAGCCAGGGCGCCAGGCTGGGGTAGTGATAGTCCACCACCACGCCCAGGCTGAGCTGTCGCGCGGCCTCCAGGTCGACCTGGCCGTTCTTGAGCGGGCCGGCAAAGGTCGGGCCGGCCAGCAGCACATCGTCCAGCGCCAGCAGCGGCAGGCTCCAGCGCGCCGCCGGCGGCACCTTGGCGAACCAGCGCGGGCTGACGAAGCAATGCATGTCGATCTTGCCCTCGGCCAGCGCTGCGTCGACGCGGCGCGGCGGCAAGGGGATGTAGACCGCCTCGGCCTTGGCCTCGCGCGCAATCTGCTCCATCAGCTCGTAGAGCAGGCCGCCGCGCAGCTCGCCGTCCTGCACCAGCGAGAACGGCGGCGCCCAGGCCTGACCCAGCGCGAAGCGGATCTGCTCGGCCGCCTGGGCTGCCGCGCCCAGGCAGAGCAACAGCAGGCAGGCGCACAGGCGCAAGGGCCATGAGCGGCTTGGGCGCATGCCTGGCTTCGACGGTATGGGCTCCCCCTCACTTCGCATGGGCGACAGTCTAGCCTCAGAGGCTGTGAAGCAATGGCTTGTGCCCGCGTGAGGCCCCCAAAGGGGTCCAATCTAGGCGCCGACGCGCAGTCGTGCTGTACGCCCGACAAGCGTTGGCAACAACGAGTGGGCGCCTTTGGGGGCCTCACCCTGCGGGCCGGGGGGTCCCAGGGCGCAGGCGGGCGTTGCAGCCCTGGCCCGGGCGCGAGCCCGGGCGGCGGCCTGCGCCTACTCCCGCACCCTGGGATCCCCCGGCGCGGGCGCAATCCATTACTTCACAGCCTCTGCCAGGGTTTGCCCTGCTGGGCTACCATGGCGACCCGGCCCCGCAGGGCTCAGAGTGCAAGCGCAAGCGCAAAGAAGATGGATCAGGTTCTCTACGACTACACCCGCCAGGATGCCGAAGGCCAGAGCTGCACGGCCCATGCCTGGGCCAAGGTGCCCGCCCCGCTCAACAAGCCGCAGCGCGAGGCCCTGAAGCAGCGCGCCGCCGAACTGCTGCGCGCCCACAACGCCGTGCTGGTGGCGCATTTCTATGTGGACGGCGACTTGCAGGACCTGGCCCTGGCCACCGGCGGCTGCGTGTCTGATTCGCTGGAAATGGCGCGCTTCGGCCGCGACCATCAGGCCAGCACCCTGGTGGTGGCGGGCGTGCGCTTCATGGGCGAGAGCGCCAAGATCCTCAGCCCCGAAAAGCGCGTGCTGATGCCCGACCTGGACGCCACCTGCTCGCTCGACCTGGGCTGCCCGGCCGACGACTTTGCGGCCTTCTGCGACGCCCACCCCGACCGCACCGTGGTGGTCTATGCCAACACCAGCGCGGCGGTGAAGGCGCGCGCCGACTGGATGGTCACCAGCTCCTGCGCGCTGGACATCGTCAGCGAGCTGAAGGCGCGTGGCGAAAAGATTCTGTGGGCACCGGACCGGCACCTCGGCCGCTACATCCAGGAGCAGACCGGCGCCGACATGCTGATGTGGAACGGCGCCTGCATCGTGCACGACGAGTTCAAGGGCCTGGAGCTGGAGCTGCTACGCGAGAAGCACCCCGGCGCGCTGATCCTGGTGCACCCTGAGTCGCCGCAAAGCGTGGTGGCCCAGGCCGACGTGGTGGGCTCGACCTCGGCGCTGATCAAGGCGGTGGTGGAAGGCAAGGCGCAGGAGTACATCGTCGCCACTGACAACGGCATCCTGCACCGCATGCGCCAGCTGGCACCGGGCAAGACCCTCATCGAGGCCCCCACCGCCGGCAACAGCGCCACCTGCAAGAGCTGCGCGCATTGCCCCTGGATGGCCATGAACGGCCTGCAAGGCCTGGTGGATTGCCTGGCGCATGGCGCGGGCGAGATCCTGGTGGACGAGGCCACGCGCGTGAAGGCGCTGACCTGCATCACCCGCATGCTGGACTTCACCGCCGCGCGCCGCGCGCAGGCGGCCGGCCTGGTGCCGGGCATCGGCGCCGCCTAGCGTTCGCTCGCCCTAGGACAAGCCCCCAGCGAATAAGCCCGTCGGGGGCTTTCTTTTTGTCCGCTAGGGCGGCTATAAACGTTCTATCGTTCCTGCCCACAACCCTGGGGACAACACCATGCAGACGGTCGACTTCACCTCGCTCTACAACCACCACGAACGCGAGGTCTTCGCCGCCGTGATGCAAGAGGCACCCCGCTTCCCGGCCATCGAGGCCGACGACGATCTGCTCTGCGACGTGGCCTGCGTGGCGCTGAACCGCCTGCCGCCGCGCTACATCCGCCACGCGGTGGATTTCTCCTTCTACCTCACCGAGCCCGAGCGCCTCGAGACCGATGCCGCCATCGCCGAAGCGGTGAGCTATGCCTTCAACTTCGTGCAGGCCCGCACCGCGCTACGCGCCAAGAAGCGCTAGCCCGCGCGGCGTGCCAGCGCTGCGCACCGCGTCATGGCTGGTGGCGGCGCTCATCTGCGCCGCGGCGCAGGCACAGCAGGCGCGCATCGTCTACGCCGACTACCGCCCCTACAGCTGGCCGGAGGCCGGCCGGGCGGCCGGCATCGAAGTGGAGATTGCCGAGGAGCTGTTCGCGCGCCGCCTGGGCCTCAAGACCCAGCATCAGATCCAGCCCTGGGCGCGCGCCCAGGCCGAGGTGGCCGCCGGCAAGGCCGACGCCTTCTTCGCCAGCAGCACGCCGGAACGGCTGGAATACGCGCGCCGGGTGGGCGAGCCGCTGCTGGCCTCGCAGGTCAGCGCCTTCATGCGCCAGGATGCGGAGCCTCCGCCCGCGGGGGTTTCGCTCACCCCCACCCGGCTGTGCGCCTACCGGATCGCCGCGGTGCGCGGCAACAGCTGGGTCAAGACCCACCTGGGCTGCGGCGACTACAGCCCCGCCAGCAGCACCGAGGGCCTGGTGCGCATGCTGATGCTGGCGCGCATCGACATGGTGATCGAGGACCGGCTGGTGTTCCTGGATGCGACGCAGCGCCTGCAGCCGGACGTGCAGTTCCGCGAGCATGCGCTGGGTTTCGGCAGTGCCCCGATCTACCTGCTGCTGGGCAAGCGCTCGGCCCTGCTGCCGCTGCTGCCGCGCATCGAAGCCGCGCTGGCCGCGATGCAGAAGGACGGCAGCCTCCAGGCCATCCTGCTGCGGCACAGCGCCGCGCCCTGATGCCCCGGCTCAGAGCTTGCGCAGCCCGCGCTCGGCGATCAGCACGGTCGGGAAGCTGACCGGCAGCGTGCGCGGGTAGTCGCGGCTGAAATGCAGGCCGCGGCTCTCGTGCCTGAGCAGCGCCGAGCGCACGATCAGCTCGGCGCAATCCACCAGATTGCGCAGCTCCAGCAGATCGCGGTTGACGCGGAAGTTGGCGTAATAGTCGTCGATCTCGCTGCGCAGCAGGGCAATGCGGTGCAGCGCGCGCTCCAGACGCTTGGTGGTGCGCACGATGCCCACGTAGTTCCACATCAAGAGGCGCAGTTCGTCCCAGTTGTGGGCGATCACCACCTGCTCGTCGGCGTCCTCCACCTGGCTTTCGTCCCAGGCCGGCAGCGGCGCGGGGTCAAGTCTTGCCTGGCCGAGGATGTCCTCGGCGCAGGTCTGGCCCAGCACCACGCATTCCAGCAGCGAATTGCTGGCCAGGCGGTTGGCGCCGTGCAGGCCGGTATAGGCGGTCTCTCCCACCGCGTAGACGCCCGGCAGATCGCTGCGGCCCAGCAGGTCGGTGACCACGCCGCCGCAGGTGAAGTGCACCGCCGGCACCACGGGAATAGGCTCGCGCGCGATGTCGATGCCCAGCGCCAGGCAGCGCGCATGGATGGTGGGGAAATGCTCCTTCAGGAAGGCCTCGCCCAGGTGGGTGGCGTCCAGCCACACATGGTCCAGGCCATGCTTCTTCATCTCGAAGTCGATGGCGCGGGCGACGATGTCGCGCGGCGCCAGTTCCAGGCGCTCGTCATGCGCGGCCATGAAGCGGGTGCCATCCGGCAATTTGAGATGCCCGCCCTCGCCGCGCAGCGCCTCGGTGATCAGGAAGCTGCGCTCCTGCGGGTGGTAGAGGCAGGTCGGGTGGAACTGGATGAACTCCATGTTCGCCACCCGGCAGCCGGCGCGCCAGGCCATCGCGATGCCGTCGCCGGTGGAGGTGTCGGGGTTGGTGGTGTAGCGGTAGACCTTGCCGGCGCCGCCGGTGGCCAGCACCACGGCGCGCGCCGCCAGCGTCTCGACGCGCTTGGTGTCGATGTCCAGCGCATAGATGCCGTAGCAGCGAGGTTCCTCCTCGCGCTGCACGTGGCGCGAGGTGATCAGGTCCAGCGCCATCCAGCGTTCGCGCAGGCTGATGTTGGGATGGGCCTTGGCGGCGGCCAGCAACTGGTCGTGGATGGCCTTGCCGGTGGCGTCGGCGGCGTGGGCGATGCGGCGCACCGCATGGCCGCCCTCGCGCGTCAGGTGCAGGCCCAGCGGGCCGTCGTCGTCGGGGGTGAAGGGCACGCCCTGCTGCACCAGCCACTCCACCGCCTGCGCGCTGCGCTCGGCGATGAAGCGCGCCGTGCCCTCGTCCACCAGGCCGGCGCCGGCGTCCCGGGTGTCGCGCACATGGCTCTCGATGCTGTCGTCGCGCCCCAGCACGCCGACGATGCCGCCCTGCGCCCAGGCGGTGGCGGCCTCGGTCAGCTCGCGTTTGGCCAGCACCACCACGGGCACCCGGTCGGCCAGATGCAGGGCCACCGTCAGACCGGCCAGCCCGGCCCCGACGATCACCACCGGGGACGCATTCGTATCAGCAGCATGCATGAGAAGGGCTTCCTGGCCAGCCGGGCCGCGACAACAAGAGGGCCTGATTCTATGCAGCGCTGCTCTCAGTAACCGGACAGCACGTCATCCTGCACCTTCTGGATGAAGCGCTCTTGTTCCAGCTCACGCATCGCCGCCGTGAGTCGCGGCAACAGGTGCTCGTGCTTCCTGTTCAGGTAGTGGAACACCGGAAAGGCCGCCAAGGCGGGCTGCAGCACGCGCACGCCGTTGAACTGATGCTGGCGCAGGCTGGCCAGACCGGATATGCGGTTGGCCAGCACGAGCTCGGTGCGCCCCAGCTCCAGCTTGGTAAACGCCTGCTGCAGGGTGGCCACCGTCTCGATCTGCATGCCCACGGTGTTCTCTTCGATGACCTTGATGCCCTTCACGAAACCCAGCTTGTAGGGCCGCAGGCTCTCCCAGCCGCGCACATTGAACTGGCGCGCCTTGCTGAACACCACGATCTCGTACTGCTGCAGGGCCACCGGCACCATCAGCAGATTGGGGTAGGCCTTGTCGATGCCGGCGCGGCGGTAGAGCTCGCCATCGGTATCGCCGCTGTTGGCGCTCAGCAGCGAGCGCTCGCCGGGCATCGCCTTCACCTCCAGCTCGCGGCCGATGCGCCGGTAGGCCTCGCGCAGGATGCGCTCGGCGACGGTGGTGGCCGGGTCGGGATCCAGCAGCGTGGAGACCTGCATCAAGACCTGACCCCAGGCCGGCCCCAGGGGCAAACCGAGCGTCATTGCGGCGAGGGCTGATCTGCGATTGAGCATGCTGGCTGCCTATGGGAGACAGCCTAGCACAGCGCCGCCGCGCCGCAACTGCGCGGTGCCGCGGCGGTGCTCAGGCCGCTTTCTTCGCCACCAGGGTCAGGATGTCGTAGCTCGCCACCAGCTCGCCGCGCTGGTTCAGCACCTGCACGTCCCAGGCCACCACGCCCTGCGGCGGCTGGTCGGGGCGGTTGCCGCGGTCGATGCGGCGCTTGCAGGTCAGGCGCGCCTGGATGGTGTCGCCGATCGCCACCGGATTGACGAAACGCAGGGTGTCCAGGCCGTAGTTGGCCAGCACCGGGCCGGGCGCGGGCGAGACGAACAGGCCGGCCGCGGCGCTGAGCACGAAGTAGCCATGCGCGATGCGCTGGCCGAACTGCGTGTCCTTGGCCGCGATCTCGTCGAAGTGCATGTAGAAGAAGTCGCCCGAGATGCCGCCGAAGTTGACGATGTCGGCCTCGCTCACGGTACGGCGATGCGTCAGCAGCGAATCGCCGATCTGGATCTCTTCGAAGTACTTGCGGAAGGGGTGGACGGCGTCTTCCTGCACCTTGGCGCCACGCTGGTATTCGCCGGTGATGGCCGTGATCATGGTGGGCGAGCCCTGCACCGCACAGCGCTGCAGGTAATGCTTGACGGCACGGATGCCGCCCAGCTCCTCGCCCCCGCCGGCGCGGCCCGGGCCGCCATGCTTGAGCTGCGGCAGCGGCGAGCCGTGACCGGTCGACTCCTTGGCGGCTTCGCGGTCCAGCACCAGCAGGCGGCCGTGGAAGGCGGCGGCGTGATAGACCGCCTGGGCGGCGATCGCCGGCGTCTTGGTGACCACCGAGCCCACCAGGCTGCCGCGGCCCTTGGCGGCCAGCTGCAGCGCCTCGTCCAGCTCGGTATAGGGCATCAGGGTGGAGACCGGGCCGAAGGCCTCGACCTTGTGCACCGTCTCGTTGGCAAAGCCGTCGCGGCACAGCAGCAGGGTGGGCGCGAAGAAGGCGCCCTCGGCCACGCCCTCGCCCACCGGTGCAAAGCCGTCGCGCTCGCCCAGCACGATCTCGTTGCCGGCGGCCAGCAGCGCCAGGCGCTCGGCCACATCGCTCTGCTGGGCCTTGGAGGCCAGCGCACCGATGCGCACGCCGTCCACCGCCGGGTCGCCGACCTTGAGCTTCTTCAAGCGATCGCGCAGCGCCGCGGCCACCGCGTCGATGTGCTTGGCCGGCACGATGGCGCGGCGGATGGCGGTGCATTTCTGGCCGGTCTTGGCGCTCATCTCGCGCGCCACTTCCTTGATGAAGAGCTCGAACTCGGGATCGTCCGGCGTCACGTCGGGGCCCAGGATGGCGCAGTTCAGGCTGTCGGCCTCGCCGTTGAAGGGCACCGAGCGACGCACCAGGTTAGCGTTCACGCGCAGCATCGCGGCGGTGTCGGCCGAGCCGGTGAAGGTGACCACATCGGTCTCCTCCAGGCGGTCGAGCAGATCGCCCGAGCCACCCACGATCAGCTGCAGCGCGCCGGCCGGCAGCAGGCCCGATGCATGGATCAGGCGCACGCAGGCCTCGGCCACATAGGAGGTGGCGGTGGCCGGCTTGACGATGCAGGGCATGCCCGCCAGGAAGCTGGGCGCGAATTTCTCCAGCATGCCCCACATCGGGAAGTTGAAGGCGTTGATGTGCACCGCCACGCCGCGCTTGGGCACGAGGATGTGCGAGCCGATGAACTGGCCCTCCTTGCCGAGCTGGATGGCCGGGCCCTCATGCACCACATTGCTGGAGGGCAGCTCGCGCCGGCCCATGCTGGCGTAGGCGAACAAGGTGCCGATGCCGCCCTCGATATCGATCCAGTTGTCCGAGCGCGTGCCGCCGGTGTGGGCCGAGATCGCGTAGAGCGTCTCCTTGCGCTCCATCAGATGGGTGGCCAGCGCCTTCAGCAGGGCCGCGCGCTGCTGGTAGTCCAGCTTCAGCAGCGCGGGCAAGGCCTGACCCCGGGCATAGGCCAGGCTCTCGCCGAAGTCGATCGCGTCGGCATGGGTGAGCGCCACCGGCCGGCCGTTCACGGCGCTGTGCAGGGCACGCGCGGCGGTCTGGCCGATCCAGCGGTTGGCAATCAGGCTTTGCAGGATGGGAGGGGTGGCGCTCATGGCAAACCTCGTTCGTTTCGGAGTCAGGATGAAAGGCGGGCCCTCGCGGGCCCGCTCAGACAGGCGCAGCGCGCGGGAGGGATCAGGGCTGGTATTTCCAGCCGCCGTTCTCGATCTTGACCATCACGCGGGCGCGCTGGTCCAGACCCAGGTGGTCCTTGTCAGACATGGTGAACACGCCATGCGCGCCGGGCAGTTCCTTGACGGCCTCCAGCGCGTCGCGCAGCGCCGCGCGGAAGGCCGGCGTGCCGGGCTGGGCCTTCTTCACGGCGGCGGGAATGGCCGCCTGCAGCAGCAGGCCGGCATCCCAGGCATGGCCGCCGAAGGTCGAGACATTGCCCTTGCCGAAGGCGGTTTCGTACTTGGCCACATAGTCCAGCGCGCTCTTCTTCACCGGGTGGTCGGCCGGCAGCTGATTGGCCACCAGCACCGGGCCCGAGGGCAGCAGCGTGCCTTCCACATCCTTGCCGCCGACGCGCAGGAAGTCGTTGTTGGCCACGCCATGGGTCTGGTAGTACTTGCCGGCGTAGCCGCGTTCCTTGAGGGTCTTCTGCGGCAGCACGGCGGGCGTGCCCGAGCCGGCGATCAGGATCGCATCGGGCTTGGCGGCCACCAGCTTCAGCACCTGGCCGGTCACCGAGGTATCGGTGCGGTTGTAGCGCTCGGCCGCCACCACATTGATGCCCTTGATGGCGGCGATCTTGGTGAACTCCTGGTACCAGCCCTCGCCATAGGCGTCGGCAAAGCCGATGAAGCCGGCCGTCTTCACGCCGCTGGCGGCCATGTGCTGGACGATCGCCAGGGCCATCATGATGTCGTTCTGCGGCGTCTTGAAAACCCAGCGCTTCTTCGCGTCCACCGGCTCGACGATGCGCGCCGAGGCGGCCATCGAGATCATCGGCGTGCTGGCCTCGGAGACGGCATCGATCATCGCCAGCGAGTTGGGCGTGACGGTGGAGCCGATCACCACGTCCACCTTGTGCTCGGTGATGAGCTTGCGGGTGTTGGCCACCGCGGTGGTGGTGTCGGAGGCATCGTCCAGCACGAAGTAGTTGACCTTCTGGCCGGCGATGGTGGCGGGCAGCAGGCTCAGCGTGTTCTTCTCGGGAATGCCCAGCGAGGCGGCCGGCCCGGTGGCCGAGACCGTCACGCCCACATTGATGTCGGCCCAGGCCTGGCCCAACAGGGTCAGGCCGGCCGCCAGGGCCAGCAGGGACTTCTTCAGAATCAGCTTGCGTTGCATCGTCTTGTCTCCGTTGTCGTTGAAATTTCGCGTGAGGGAAAGCATGCGCATATTCGGGCCGCCAGCCTTCACGAGGCTTGCACGGCGCCCAGGCCGCCGAAAAACAGATCCGCCACCATCGGCGCCAGGGCCTCGTAGGTCAGCTCGCCGTCGGGCTTGAGCCAGGTGAAGGTCCAGTTGATCATGCCGAACAGCAGCATGGTCAGCGGCTTGTGCAGCTTGGCCGCCTGCAGCTCGGGGCGCACCGCGGCCACCGCGTCGGCAAAGGCCGCCACCACGCCGCGCTCGATCGCCAGCAGGCGCTCCTGATCTTCGGGGTTGAGGAACTTGGTGTCCTCGGTAAGTACCCGGTGCTGGTTCTGCGCCTCGCCATAGGCCTGCATGAAGCGGGCGATGAGCGCGCGCAGATGCGCCTGGGGGGCCAGGTCTTGCTCGCGCACCTCTTCCACCAGCGCGGCCAGGTCTTCCACATGGCTCTCGCAGATCTGCACCAGCAGCTCGTGCTTGTCGCGCACATAGTGGTAGAGCGTGGGCTTGCTCACCTCGCAGGCCTCGGCCACCTGGTTCATCGAGGTGCCGGGGTAACCCTGGTTGGCGAACAAGCGCGCCGCCTGCACGAGGATGGCCTCACGCGTTGCGTCGAATCCGGGAGCTCTGCCTCTGGCCATTTAGCGGTTTTTCTTAGCGTTCATCGAAGGAGATCACCACGCGCGGCGTCAGCGCATGGGCTTGGCAGCTGAGGATAAAGCCAGCCGCGACCTCGTGTTTCTCGAGCGCGAAGTTCTTGTCCATGCGCACCTGCCCCTCGACGAGCTTGCAGCGGCAGGTCGAGCACACGCCGCTCTTGCAGGAGAACGGCACCTCCAGGCCGGCGCGCGCGGCGGCGTCCAGCAGGCTGGGGTCGCTCTTGCTGAATTCGAACTCGCGCGCCACGCCGTCGCGGATCAGCGTCACGCGGGCGCTGTCGGCGTCCTCGGCACGCACCTCGTGCGGCGCCGGCTTGCCCTGCTGCATCTCCACCGTGCCGAAGCGCTCGATATGGATGCGCTCCTGCGCCACGCCGGCCGCCAGCAGCGCGGCCTCGGCCTCGTCGTTGACCTGGTAGGGCCCGCAGATGAAGGCCTCGGACACGCTGGCCGGGTCCACCAGGGCGCCGAGGAATTCGGCGATCTTCTCGCGGTTGAGCATGCCGGCCATCAGCGGCGAATCGACCTGCTCGTCGCTGAACACATGGTGCAGCGAGACGCGCGTCAGGTACTGGTTCTTCAGATCCTCGATCTCCTCCTTGAACATGGTGGAGGCCTGGCGGCGGTTGCCGTAGATCAGCGTGAAGCGGCTGGCCGGCTCGCTGGCCAGCACCGTCTTCATGATGGAGAGGATGGGGGTGATGCCCGAGCCGCCGGCGATGCCCAGATAGTGGCGCTCGGCCTTGGGATCCAGCGGCACGAAGAAGCGGCCCTGCGGCGGGAACACCTGGATCACGTCGCCGGCCTTCAGGCTGGCGTTGACCCAGTTGGAGAACTTGCCGCCATTGACCTTGCGCACGCCCACGCGCAGCTCGCCATCGTCGATGCCGGCGCAGATGGAGTAGGAGCGGCGCAGATCCTCGCCGTTCACGTCGGCACGCAGGGTCAGGTATTGCCCCTGGGTGAACTTGAAGGTGTTGGCGTCGGCGGCCGGCACATCGAAGCTGACGATCACGGCTTCGTCGGTGTCGGGACGGACTTCGCGGACACGCAGCGGATGAAAGTGGAGGCTCATGATTCAGATGGGCTTGAAGTGTTCGAAAGGTTCCAGGCAGGCCAGGCAGCGGTACAGCGCCTTGCATGCGGTGGAGCCGAAGGCCGAGAGCTTTTCGGTGCGCTCGGAACCGCAGCGGGGGCAGGCCAGCTTGGTGAGCGAGGCGCGGTGCACCAGGCGGATGGGCTGGGCCCGGTCCGGACCGGCCGGCCCCGGCGGCGCGATGCCATAGGCCTTGAGCTTGGCTTTGCCGGCCTCGCTGATCCAGTCCGTGGTCCAGGCCGGCGCGCGCTGCATGGTGATCTGGATCTCGCCGAAGGCGGCCAGCGCCGCGCGCACGTTGTCCTGGATCAGCTCGGTGGCGGGGCAGCCCGAATAGGTGGGCGTGAGCACCACCTCCAGGCCGCCGGCGGTTTCCTTGAGGTCGCGCACGATGCCCAACTCGTCCAGCGAGATCACCGGCACCTCGGGGTCGGGGATCTGGCGCAGCACTTCCCAGGCCGCCTCGAGGCGCCCGCAGCTGTTGGCGATCGGCAGCTCGCTCATGGCGCTCACCAAACTCCGTTCGGATAGGCGCGCTGCAGGTACTGCATCTCGGCCAGCATATGGCCCATGTGCTCGCTGTGGATGCCGACGCGGCCGGCCGGCACATAGGCGCTGGCCTTCGGCTGGGCCAGGCCGGCCTCGCCGAGGATCTCGTCCATCGCGGCCTGCCAGCCGGCCTTCAGCTCGCTCCAGGCCGGGCCCAGCTTGCTGCCCACGGCGGCGGCGTCCACCGCGTCGTCGGCGAACAGCTCGTTGAAATAGGGCCACAGCGTGGCCAGCGCCGCTTCCAGGCGCGCCCTGGACTCGGCCGTGCCATCGCCCAGGCGCAGCACCCAGTCGGCCGCATGCTGCTGGTGGTATTGCGCTTCCTTGACGGCCTTGCCGGCAATCGCCGCGACCTCGGCATCGCTGGACGACTGCAGGCGCTGCCACAGCCCCAGCAGCCAGCTGGCCACCGCGAAGTTGCGCAGCGTGGTGAAGGCGAAGTCACCGCGCGGCAGCTCCATCAGCACCGGGTTGAAGTACTGGCGCTCGTCGCGCAGAAAGGCCAGCTGGTCCTCGTCGTGGCCCTGGCCATCGAGCTGGCCGGCGCGGGTCAGCAGGCCGCGCGCCTGGCCCACCAGGTCCAGCGCCATATTGGTGAGCGCCAGATCCTCTTCCAGGATGGGGCCATGGCCGCACCACTCGCCCAGGCGCTGGCTGAGGATCAGGCAGCTGTCGGCAATGCGCAGCAGGTAGCGGACGTCGGCCTTGTCGCCGACCTTGATCGATTGAGTGCTCATCGCCCTGCCTTACATGTGGTTCACGGATTCGGGCAGCTCGTAGAAGGTCGGGTGGCGGTACACCTTGTCTTCCATCGGATCGAAGTACATGCCCTTCTCGCCCGGGTCCGAGGCGACGATCTGGCTGGACAGCACCACCCAGATGCTGGTGCCTTCCTGGCGGCGCGTGTAGACCTCGCGCGCCAGCTGCACGGCCATCTTGGCGTCGGCGGCATGCAGGCTGCCGCAATGCTTGTGGTCCAGGCCGGCCTTGCTGCGCACGAAGACCTCCCACAGAGGCCATTCGTTCTTCGGGGCTTGTTGTGCGTTGCTCATGGTGTCGTGCTCCTCGGGGCTCAGGCGGCTTGCGCCTTGGTGGCTTGTTTGCTGGCATGGGCGAGTGCGGCTTCGCGCACCCATTCGCCCTCGTCCCAGGCCTTCACGCGGGCGGCCAGGCGTTCGCGGTTGCAGGGGCCGTCGCCACCCACCACGCGCCAGAACTCGGCCCAGTCGATGCGGCCGAACTGGTAATGCTCGGTCGCGGCGTTCCATTTCAGATCGGGGTCCGGCACGGTCACGCCCAGCACCTCGGCCTGCGGGATCGTCGCGTCCACGAACTTCTGGCGCAGATCGTCGTTGGAGATGCGCTTGATGCCCCAGCGCATCGACTGCTCGGAGTTCGGCGAGTCCTTGTCCTCGGGGCCGAACATCATCAGAGACGGCCACCACCAGCGATTCACCGCGTCCTGCACCATCGCCTTCTGCTCGGCCGTGCCGTTCTGCATCATCACCAGCAGGCTCTCGTAGCCCTGGCGCTGGTGGAAGCTCTCCTCGCGGCAGATGCGGATCATGGCGCGTGCATAGGGCGCATAGGAGCAGCGGCACAGCGGCACCTGGTTCATGATGGCCGCGCCATCCACCAGCCAGCCGATCACGCCGATGTCGGCCCAGCTCAGCGTCGGGTAGTTGAAGATCGAGCTGTATTTGGCCTTGCCGCTGTGCAGGGCCTCCAGCATCTGGTCTCTAGAGGTGCCCAGGGTCTCGGCCGCCGAGTACAGATACAGGCCATGGCCGCCCTCGTCCTGCACCTTGGCCAGCAGGATGGCCTTGCGCTTGAGCGTGGGCGCCCGCGTGATCCAGTTGCCCTCGGGCAGCATGCCGACGATCTCGGAATGCGCGTGCTGGCTGATCTGGCGCACCAGGGTCTTGCGGTAATGCTCGGGCATCCAGTCCTTGGCCTCGATGAAGTCGCCCGCATCGATGCGGGCCTCGAAGGCCTCGCTGCGCTGCTTGTCCTCGGCGCTCTGGACTTTCGCGGCGGTCTCCTGCGGGCCGACGCTCATGGCTTGGGTGTACATGCGGGTACTCCTTACTTAGGTCTTTGGTCGATGACCCGGCGGGCCTTGCCCACCAGCGTGCGTTCAATCGATTCCGGCGGCCCGATCACCACCTTGGTGGAGACGCCGATCAGGGTCTTGATGCGGTGCTGCAGCGATTTGGCGATCTCGCCCACATTGGCGCTGTTGACGGCCGCCGGCTGCAGCTCGCAGCGCACCTCCACCGCGTCCAGCGGGCCGTCGCGCGTGATGACGATCTGGTACTGGCCCGAGAGCTGCGGCTCCTGCAACACCAGCTCCTCCACCTGGGTGGGGAACATATTGACGCCGCGGATGATCAGCATGTCGTCGCTGCGGCCGACGATCTTGCCCATGCGGCGCATGCTGCGCGAGGTGGGCGGCAAGAGGCGCGTCAGGTCGCGGGTGCGGTAGCGGATGATGGGCAGCGCTTCCTTGGAGAGCGAGGTGAACACCAGCTCGCCCTCCTCGCCGTCGGCCACCACCTCGCCGGTCTCGGGATTGATGATCTCGGGATAGAAATGGTCTTCCCAGATCACCGGGCCGTCCTTGGACTCCACGCATTCGCTGGCAACACCTGGCCCCATGACTTCGGAGAGGCCGTAGATGTCCACCGCGTCGATGCCGGCCTTGCCCTCGATCTCGCGGCGCATCGCCTCGGTCCAGGGCTCGGCGCCGAAGATGCCCACCTTGAGCGAACTGTCGCGCGCGTCCAGGCCCTGGCGCGCGAACTCCTCGATGATCACCTGCATATAGCTGGGCGTGACCATGATGGCGTCGGGCCGGAAGTCCTGGATCAGCTGCACCTGCTTCTCGGTCTGGCCGCCCGACATCGGGATCACCGTGCAGCCCAGCTTCTCGGCGCCGTAATGCGCACCCAGGCCGCCGGTGAAGAGGCCGTAGCCATAGGCGATGTGCACGATGTTGCCGGGGCGCACGCCGGCGGCGCGCAGCGAACGCGCCACCAGGCCGGCCCAGGTGTCGATGTCCTTGAGCGTGTAGCCCACCACCGTCGGCTTGCCGGTGGTGCCCGAGGAGGCATGGATGCGCGCCACGCGCTCGCGCGGCACGGCGAACATGCCGAAGGGGTAGTTGTCGCGCAGGTCCTTCTTGGTGGTGAAGGGGAACTTCGCCAGATCGGCCAGGGTCTTCAGATCGCTGGGGTGCACGCCCTTGGCGTCGAAGACCGCCTTGTAATGCGGCACGTTGTCGTAGGCCTGCTTGAGCGACCATTGCAGGCGCTGCAGCTGCAGGGCCTGCAGCTCGTCGCGGCTGGCGGTTTCGATGGCTTCCAGATCGCCGGGGGCGGGGGACTTGACGGACATGGGGGCTTACTCCTGAGCGCCCGTGGCAAGACCTGGCACCACGGGCTTCCCCTTGATGCGATAGGACTTGCCGCGGAACACGGCCACCAGCTGCTGCTGCTGGTTGCGAATGGTGATGTCATAGACGCCGGTGCGGCCGGCGAGCGAAATCTCGCTCGCCACCGCGGTCAGCGTGTCGTTCAAGCGGGCCGGCGCGACGATGTCGATCGCGAAACCCGAGGCCACCGTCAGCTCGTTGTACGAGTTGCAGGCGAAGGCAAAGGCCGAGTCGGCCAGGGTGGTGATGAAGCCGCCATGGCAGATGTCGAAGCCATTCAGCATGTCTTCGCGCACCCTCATGGTGAGCGTGGCGGCGCCCGGCGCCACCGCGGTGATTTCCATGCCCATGCCCTTGGAGGCACGGTCATTGGCGAACATGCCGTCGCGCACCGCTTCGGCGATTTGTTGAGGCGTCATGGGATTCAGCGGTCGGTGAACTGCGGGGCGCGTTTTTCCATGAAGGCCTGCACGCCTTCCTGGTAGTCGGCGGCAAAGCCCAGATGGCTCTGCATCACCGCCTCGAGCTTCATGGCGTCTTCGTAATCCAGGCTCATTGCCTCGTCGAAGGCGCGGCGCGTCTCCACCAGGGCGCGCGTCGGCAAGGCGGCCAGCTTCAGCGCCACGGCCTGCGCGGTGGCGGCCAGGTCGGCGTCGGGCACGCAGCGGGCGATCAGGCCCATCTGCACCGCCTCGGTGGCGCTGAGCTTCTCGCCCATGAGGGCCAGCTGCAGGGCGCGGGCGCGGCCCACCAGGCGCGGCAGCAGCCAGGTGCCGCCGCAATCCGGGATCAGGCCGATCTTGGCAAAGGCCTGGATGAAGTTGGCCGACTGGGCCGCGATCACGAGGTCGCAGCCCAGCGCGAAATTGGCGCCCGCCCCGGCCGCCACGCCGTTCACCGCACACACCACCGGCACCGGCATGGAGCGCACGCGCAGGGCCAGCGGGATGTAGTAATGGTCCAACAGGGTGCCGATGTCCTTGGGCTTGCCGCCGGGCTCGAACTCCGGCTTGATCATCGCGTCGGAGAGATCCTGGCCGGCGCTGAACGCCCGGCCGGCGCCGGTGATCACCACCGCACGCACGCTGTCGTCGCGCGCCGCCTCGTCCAGCGCCGTGCGCAGCATCGAGAGCAGCTGCGTCGTGAAGGCATTCAGGGCGGCCGGCCGGTTCAGCGTCAGGGTGCGCACCGCGTCATCCTGGGTGATCAGCAACGGCGACTCGGCGTTTTCTAGCGTCATGGGCACAAACCTCAAACACGAAGAACAGGGAGATGCTTTGATCAGTCACAAACACTCTTGACCGACCGGTCGGTAGATCGTAAGGTCCAGCTTGATTCAACACAAGACCTATTCACGTCGGGGTAAACCCTTGACGCATATCAGGAGAGCGAAGCCATGCCCTGCTACTCGATCGACGGCGTGATCCCCGTCGTCCATCCCGACGCCTTCGTCCATCCCACGGCCGTGCTGATTGGCGACGTGCATGTGGGGCCGGGCTGCTATATCGGCCCGCTGGCGTCGCTGCGCGCCGACTTCGGCCGCATCGTGCTGCACGAGGGCGTGAACGTGCAGGACAGCTGCGTGATCCACGGCTTCCCGGACTCGGAGACCCTGGTCGAGCGCAACGGCCATATCGGCCACGGTGCGGTGCTGCATGGTTGCGTGGTGCGCCACGACGCCCTGGTGGGCATGAACGCGGTGGTGATGGACGAGGCCGAGGTGGGCGCCTACAGCATCGTGGCCGCCTGCGCCTTTGTGCGCGCCGGGCTCAAGCTGCCCGAGAAGTCGCTCATCGCCGGCCTGCCGGCCAAGGTCATGCGCCCGCTCAGCGAGGACGAGATGCGCTGGAAGCTGGAAGGCACGCAGACCTATCAAGACCTGACCCTGCGCTGCCGGGCCACGCTGCAGGAGGTCAGCCCCCTGGCCGCGCCCGAGCCCGGCCGCGCCCGCCTGCAGGTGCGCGGGCCGCAGACCCTGGTGGCCAGCAAGCGCGGCGAGAGCGCCTGAGCCGGGTCGCAAGCCTTACATTGCGGCCATGGATGGCGCGCCTGTACTCATCAGCTTTCTCAAGGCCATGCTGATCGGCGTCTCGATCGCCGCCCCGGTGGGGCCGATCGGCCTGCTGACGATCCAGCGCAGCCTGCAACTGGGCCCGCGCGCCGGCCTGGCCACCGGCCTGGGGGCGGCAGTGGCCGATGCCCTCTATGGCGCGGTGGGCGCCTACGGCGTGCACGCGCTGATCCAGGCGCTGACCGCCGCGCGCCTGCCGCTGGCCCTGGGCGGCGGCGCCTACCTGCTGTGGATGGCGCTACAGCTGCTGCGCGCGCCGGTCGGCAGCGCGGCGGCCCAGGCCGGCAAGCCGGCATCGGCCTGGCGCCATTTCGGCAGCACCCTGTTGCTGACCCTGGCCAACCCCGCCACCATCTTCTCCTTCATCGCCATCTTCGGCGCGCTCGCCGGCAGCGGCGCGACGGCCAGCCCGGCGGCGATGGTGGCGGGCGTGTTTATCGGCTCGGCGCTCTGGTGGCTGCTGCTCAGCAGCGGCGTGGGCCGGCTGCGCGGCCGCTTCGACGCGCGCTGGCAGCGGCGTGTAAACCGGCTCAGCGCCGCCATCCTGGGCGGTTTTGCGCTCTGGCAGCTGGCTCAGGCGGCCCAGACCTTGACCTGCGGCGCCAGCTGTTCCAGCTGAGTCAGGCTGGGCGGCGCGGCACCGGCCGCGGTGCAGGCCGCGGCGCCGGCCGCCACCGCCCAGCGCAGATGCTGCTCGGGCGCGGCCTCGGCATGGTGCATCAGGCTGTAGAGCAGGCCGGCCATCGAGGCATCGCCCGCGCCCACCGTGTCCACCACCGCCACCGCGGGCGGCTGGGCATGGAAGTCGCCGCGCGCGTGGAACAGGCTGGCCCCCTCGGCGCCGCGCGTCAGCATCACGGTGGCGAGCGGGTTCCAGGCGCTGATCTGGGCCAGGCCGGTGTGGTAGTCCGGGCTGCGGAACAGGCCGCACAAGTCCTCGTCCGACACCTTGATGACGTCGGCAATGCGGCACATGCGCTCCAGCGTCTCGTCATAGCTGGAATCCATCAGGCTGCGGTAGTTCGGGTCGAAGCTGATGTGCTTGCCCTGGCTCTTGAGCTTTTCGGCCAGTTCCAGCAGGCGCCGCGCGAGCGGCTCGCGCACCAGGCTGATGCCGCCGAAATGCGCCCAGCGCAAGGCTCTGCGCCAGCCCGAGGGCAGGCCGTCGGGCTGGAAATGCAGGTCGGCGCTGTCGTCGCCGATGAAGAAATATTGCGGCGGCTCCGTCTCGTACACCACCGCCAGCAGCGGCGACTTGGCGAATTGCTGGATGAAGCGGGGGTCCAGGTTGGCATCGGTGCTGGCCTGCCAGAGCTCCTGGCCGAACACATCGTTGCTGATGCCGCCGGCAAAGGCGCTCAGCTCGCCCAGGCGCGACATCGCCGCGGCCACGTTCCACGGGGCGCCCCCGCAGACCGAGCGCCAGGTGTCGGGGCCGGTTCGTATCAGGTCGGTGAGTGCTTCGCCGAAGGAGACGAAGCTGGGAAGGTCCGGGTGCAGGACCGAGGTAATCACTGTCATGCCCGCATTCGACCCGCTGCCGGCCTCGACCGCAAGCCCCTCTAAGGTGGCCCCGCACTTGATCTAGGGCAAAACCGACCAACCCCAGGCCCGCCAGGGACGAGCGCAGAGGGCACAATCCGCCGCATGACAGACGGTGTGATTCCCCTGATCGACCAGCGCCTGGTGGCGCTGGTGCCGGCCGTGCCGCGCGAGCTGCCCGCCGCCACCGGCCTGCTGGCCGATGCGCTGGGCCGGCCGCTGCGCGATCTGCGCATCTCGGTCACCGACCGCTGCAACTTCCGCTGCAGCTACTGCATGCCCAAGGAGGTGTTCGATCACTACCACGAGTTCCTGCCGCATGCCGAGCTGCTGAGCTTCGAGGAGATCACCCGGCTGGCGCGCATCTTCGTGGCCCAGGGGGTGCAGAAGCTGCGCCTCACCGGCGGCGAGCCCCTGTTGCGCCGCCACCTCGAACGCCTGATCGAAATGCTGGCCGGCCTGCGCACCGTCGAGGGCGCGCCGCTGGACCTGACCCTCACCACCAATGGCTCGCTGCTGGCCAAGAAGGCGCGTGCCCTGAAGGATGCCGGGCTGCAACGCGTCACCGTGAGCCTGGACGCGCTGGACGACGCGGTGTTCCAGCGCATGAACGACGTTGGCTTCCCGGTCGCCGAGGTGCTGCGCGGCATCGAGGCGGCGCAGGCCGCGGGCCTCACGCCCATCAAGGTCAATATGGTGGTCAAGCGCGGCAGCAACGACGACCAGATCCTCGCCATGGCGCGGCATTTCCGCGGCACCGGCGTGGTGCTGCGCTTCATCGAATACATGGACGTGGGCGCCAGCAACGGCTGGCGCATGGACGAGGTGCTGCCCTCGGCCGAGTTGCTGGCGCGCTTGCAGGCCGAGTTCACGCTGCAGCCGCTCTCGGCCAGCGCGCCGGGCGAGACCGCCGAGCGCTGGGCCTATGCCGACGGGGCGGGCGAGATCGGCCTGATCTCCAGCGTCACCCAGGCCTTCTGCGGCGACTGCAACCGCGCGCGCCTGTCCACCGAGGGCAAGCTCTACACCTGCTTGTTCGCGCACCGCGGCCACGACCTGCGCGCGCTGCTGCGCGAGCAGGGCCGCAGCGATGCCGAGATCGCCGGCGCGCTGGCGGGCGTGTGGGCCGGCCGCAGCGACCGCTATTCGCAGCTGCGCGGTGCCAACGCGGGTGATGCCGCCGGCGAGGCGCGCGGCGAGCGCCGCATCGAAATGCATTACATCGGAGGCTGAGCATGAGCCCGGCGCTGCCGCCCCTGCCCTCCGAGCCCTTCACCGCCTGGTTCACCGCGCGCCTGCGCCGCCGCCTGGCCTGGGCGCTGGCGGCTTGCCTGGCCCTGCCCTGGGCCGGCAGCGAGTTTGCCAAGCAGTTCGTGCAGCCCGGCCTGCACAACGACGCCGCCCGCGCGGCCCTGCTGATCGACTACATCGCGATCGGCACCGCCCTGTTCGGCCTCAGCATGGTGCTGACCTGGCTGGTGGGGGCCTGGGTTACCGCGGTGATGAAGGGGCCCACCCATCTGGGCGACGCCTTCCCGCCCGGCAGCCACCGACCCAGCCCGCGCGACGATGAACAGCAGCAGCGCCGCTGACATCACCGGCCTGCTGCTCTGCGGCGGCCGTGGCAGCCGCATGGGCGGGGTCGACAAGGGCTTGCAGCCCCTGCAAGGGCGGCCGCTGGTCGAGCATGTGCTGGAACGCCTGGGCCCCCAAGTGGGCACGCTGCTGATCAATGCCAACCGCAACCTGGCGCGCTATGGCGCCTACGGCCATGCGGTGCTGGCCGACGCCTCCGCCGACTATGCCGGCCCGCTGGCCGGGCTGCTGGCCGGCCTGCAGGCCTGCCGCACGCGCTGGCTGCTGGCCGTGCCCTGCGACGCGCCACGCCTGCCGCTGGACCTGGCGGCGCGGCTGCTGCGCGCCGCCGAGCGCGAAGGCGCGGCCGTCGCCCTGCCCGTCACCGAGCGCGTCCAGCCGGTGTTCTGCCTGCTCAGGCAAGACCTGGCCCCGGGCTTAAGCGCCTACCTGGCGGGCGGCGGCCACCGCGTCGAGGCCTGCCTGCGTGCCCAGCCGCATGTGCTGGTTCCCTTCGACCGCGACGGCGATGCCGCCGCCTTCTTCAATGCCAACAGCCTCGATGAACTCCAGCGCCTTGCCGCAGACTGAGCAAGCGCAGCTGCGCCTCATGCAAGCCGCCGACCTGGCGGACTACAAGGCGCTGCGCGATGCCATGCTGCTACGCCACGAGGACGCCTTCACCTCCGACGCCGCCACCGAGGCCACCCGCCCCGCCGCCAGCTACCAGCCGCGCCTGCACGCCAGCGTGGGCGGCAGCGCCCTCTTCACCCTGGTGGCCTGGCAGGGCGGCCGCATGGTGGCGGCGCTCACCTGCGAGCGCGAGCCGCGCCAGAAGGTGCGCCATGTGGCGCATCTGGTGGGCATGATGGTGGCCGACGCGAGCCAGGGCCAGGGCCTCGGCCGGCGTCTGCTGGCCCAGGCCCTGAGCCTGCTGCGCAGCGAGCCCGAGCTGGAGCTGGTGACGCTCAGCGTCAGCGCCGGCAATGTGGCGGCGCTGCGCCTTTACGAAGGCGCGGGTTTCACGCGCTACGGCCTGCTGCCGCGCGCCATCCGCCTGCCCGACGGCCGCTACATCGACAAGGCCTTGATGGTCTGCCCGCTACGCAAGCCATGACGCACCTCATGACACTCAGCCTCCAAGACATCGCCAGCGGCCTGCCCGGCTACGAACCCAATGACCTCGAAGTGGGCCTGGCCCAGGCCTTCATCGCCCGCCTGCTGCCGCGCGTGCAGGCGGTGGAGAAGCTATCGCTGCGCAGCGCGCTCGGTCGCGTGCTGGCGGCCGACCAGATCTCGCCGATCGCCGTGCCCGCGCATGACAACTCGGCGATGGACGGCTACGCCCTGCGCGGCAGCGAGCTGAACGCCGCCGGCCCGACCCGCCTGCGCGTGGCCGGCACCAGCCTGGCCGGCGCCGGCCAGGCGCAAGACCTGCCCCCCGGCTGCTGCCAGCGCATCATGACCGGGGCCCTGATGCCCGCGGGACTGGATACGGTGGTGCCGCAGGAGCTGAGCGCACGCGACGGTGATGAGATCGTGATCGCGGCCGGCAGCCTGCAGCCCGGCGCCAACCGCCGCCGCGCCGGCGAGGACCTGGCCCTGGGCAGCGTGGCCCTGCCCGCCGGCCGCATCCTGCAGCCCGCCGATCTGGGCCTGCTGGCCTCGCTGGGCCTGGCCGAGGTGCCGGTGTTCCGCCGCCTGCGCGTGGCCTTCTTCTCCACCGGCAACGAGTTGCGCTCGCTGGGCGAGCCGCTGCCGCCCGGCTGCGTCTACGACAGCAACCGCTACACCCTCTGGGCCATGCTGCAGCGCCTGGGCGTGGACGCGCTGGACCTGGGCGTGGTGCCCGACGATCCGCAAGCGCTGCGCAGCGTGTTCGCCCAGGCCGCCGCCTGCGCCGACGCCGTCATCACCTCGGGCGGCGTGGGCGTGGGCGAGGCCGACCACACCAAGCGCATCATGAGCGAACAGGGCGAGGTGCTGTTCTGGCGCCTGGCGATCCGCCCGGGCCGCCCGATGGCGATCGGCCGGCTCGGCAAGAGCCCCGACGCCCCCCTGCTGTTCGGCTTGCCCGGCAACCCGGTGGCGGTGATGGTGGCCTTCTACGCCTTCGTGCGCGAGGCCTTGCTGGTGATGGGTGGGGCAAGACCTGCCCCCCTGCCCCTGCTGCGCGCCGCCAGCACGCGCGCGCTGCGCAAGCGCCCGGGCCGCACCGAATACCAGCGCGGCATCGTCAGCCGCGGGCCCGACGGGCGCTGGCAGGTGGAGATCACCGGCGACCAGGGCTCGGGCATCCTCTCCAGCATGAGCCGCGCCAACGGCCTGGTGGTGCTGGGCCACCGGCAGGGCGAGGTGGCGGCGGGCGATGAGGTGGACGTGCTGCCCTTCGAGGGGCTGGTCTAAGCCCTGCCTCGCCGGACGCATAAGCGTCTGCGCATTGCGCATTTGGGGCCGGGGCAGCGGCCGCCTAGAGTCCGGCCACCTCCATTGCCGGACCTGCCCATGAGCCCCTACCGCCTTGCCGTCGTCGTCGGCAGCCCCAGCCCCGCCTCGCGTACCAAGCTGCTGGCCCAGGCCCTGGCCGACGCCGTGGCCGCCGCCCTGCCGGTGCGCGTGCAACTCATCGAGCTGGCCACGCTGGCGCCGCAGCTGCTGGCCGGCGGCGAGGCGCGCGCGCTGGCGCCGCCGGCGCAGGCGGCCCTGCAGGCGCTCGCACAGGCCGACCTGGTGATTGCCGCCACGCCGGTCTACAAGGGCTCGTACACGGGCCTGTTCAAGCATCTCTTCGACCTGCTGGACCCCGAGGCCCTGGTGGGGCGGCCGGTGCTGCTGGCCGCCACCGGCGGCAGCGATCGCCACGCCCTGGTGCTGGATCACCAGCTGCGCCCGCTGTTCGCCTTCTTTCGCGCCCTCAGCGTGCCCTCGGCGGTCTATGCCTCGCCCACCGATCTGAGCGAGGCCGGCCTGGCCAGCGCCGCCCTGCAGGCCCGCATCGGCGAGGCCGCCGCGCAGGCGGTCGCATTGCTGCGCACGCTGCGCCCACGCGCGCCGGCGGCACCGCTGCCCGGCCCGGCCAGGGCAACGGCCAGCGCATAAGCAAACCCGCTTTGCTTCGTTCGCAGCGGCCGCGTGCTTGCCTATCGTGCGGGCAGTCCCTTCAACCCGAGCCCCCCATCATCATGAAGACTCACGCATTGCTCCGCTCTCTCACTCAACGGCTGGGCGCCCTGGCGCTGGCCTGCGCCATGCCGCTGGCGCAGGCCCAGGGCGGCGATCAGCTCCGCATCGGCTACCAGAAGTCCGCCAGCCTGCTGGCCCTGCAGAAGGCCCAGGGCACGCTGGAAAAGAAGCTCGGCGGCCAGGGCGTGAGCGTGAAATGGGTGGAGTTCCCGGCCGGCCCGCAGCTACTGGAGGGCCTGAACGTGGGCGCGGTGGACGTGGGCTTCGTCGGCGAGGCGCCGCCCATCTTTGCCCAGGCCGCGGGCGCCAACTTCGTCTACATCGGCAACGACCCGGCCGCGCCCGAGGCCGAGGCCATCGTCGTCCCCAAGGATTCGCCCATCAAGAGCGTGGCCGATCTGAAGGGCCGGAAGGTCGCCCTCAACAAGGGCAGCAATGTGCACTACCTGCTGGTGCGCGCGCTGGAAAAGGCCGGCGTGAAGTACAGCGAGATCCAGCCGGTATTCCTGCCGCCCGCCGATGCGCGCGCCGCCTTCGAGCGCGGTGCCGTGGACGCCTGGGTGATCTGGGACCCCTTCCTCGCCGCGGTGGAGAAGCAGACCGGCGCGCGCATCCTGGCCGATGGCCGGGGCGTGGTGCACAACTTCGCCTACTACCTGGCCGAGCGCGGCTACGCGCAGAAGAAGCCGCTGGTGATCAAGGCGCTGTTCGATGACAGCGTCGAGCAGGACCAGTGGCTGAAGGCCCATCTGAAGCAGGCCGCCGGCCTGATCGCGCCGCTGCAGGGCCTGCCGGTGGAGGTGGTGGAACTCGCCCTGCAGCGCTACCAGTTCGGCGTGCAGCCCCTCACCGCCGCGGTGGCCGCCGAGCAGCAGAAGATTGCCGACGCCTTCCTCGAGCTCAAGCTCATCCCCAAGCCCATCCGCATCGCCGACGCCCTGCCCGGCGCGCCCCTGCACACCGCTGCCAAGTAAGCCGGAGGCCCCATGTCACTGAAGATCTTCTGGTTCATCCCCACCCACGGCGACAGCCGCTATCTGGGCACCGCCAAGGGCGGCCGCCAGGCCGACTTCAACTACTTCAAGCAGGTGGCCGTGGCCGCCGACTCATTGGGTTATGAGGGCGTGCTGATCCCCACCGGCCGCAGCTGCGAAGACCCCTGGACGGTGGCCACCAGCCTGATCGACGCGACCCGACATCTCAAGTTCCTGGTGGCGCTGCGGCCGGGGCTGGTGACGCCGGTGCAATCGGCGCGCATTGCCGCCACCTTCGACCGCCTCTCGGGCGGCCGCCTGCTGGTGAACCTGGTGACCGGCGGCGACGCCGACGAGCTGGAGGGCGACGGCCTGTTCCTGCCCCATGCCGAGCGCTATGAACTCTCCGCCGAGTTCCTCGACATCTGGCGCGAGACGCTGGCACGCAGCCACCGCGGCGAGGCCCTCGACTATGTGGGCAAGCACCTCCGGGTGAAGGGCGCCAAGCTGCTCTACCCGCCGCTGCAGCGGCCCTATCCGCCGCTGTTCTTCGGCGGCTCCTCGCCGGCCGCGCATGAGCTGGCCGCGCAGCAGCTCGACACCTACCTCAGCTGGGGCGAGCCGCTGCCCGCGGTGGCCGCCAAGCTGGCCGACATCCGCAGCCGTGCCGCCGCCCATGGCCGCACGCTCAAGTTCGGCATCCGCCTGCATGTGATCGTGCGCGAAACCGAGCAGGCCGCCTGGGCCGCCGCGGCCGAGCTGATCCAGCATCTCGAGCCCGAGACCGTGGCCGCGGCACAGCGCAAGTTCGCGCAGATGGACAGCGTGGGCCAGCGCCGCATGGCCGAGCTGCACGGCGGCCGCTACGACCCCAGCGATGTGCGCAAGGGCCTCGAGGTGGCGCCGAATCTGTGGGCCGGCGTGGGCCTGGTGCGCGGCGGCGCCGGCACCGCCCTGGTGGGCAACCCCCAGCAGGTGGCCGATCGCATCCAGGAATATGCGGCGCTGGGCCTGGAGTACTTCGTGCTCTCCGGCTATCCGCATCTGGAGGAGTCCTACCGCTTTGCTGAGCTGGTGTTCCCGCTGCTGCCGCTGGCGCTGCGCGAGAAGCTCAGCCAGCCGCAGCTCACCGGCCCGTTCGGCGAGATCGTCGCCAACAGCTATGCGCCCAGGCAGACCGCCGCCAGCTGAGGCCGCCATGCAACTGCTCTTGCTCTCCAACTGGCGCGCCCGCCTCACGCCCTGGCTGCTGCCGCTGCTGATCCTGCTGGGCTGGGAGCTCGCCGCCAGCCAGGGCTGGCTCTCCAGCCGCGTGCTGCCCGAGCCCCTGGCGGTGCTGCGGGCCCTCGTGAACCTGGCCGACAGCGGCGAGCTCTGGACCCATGTGGCGGTGAGCACGCGCCGCGCCGCGCTGGGCTTTGCCATCGGCGGCGGCCTGGGCCTGCTGCTGGGCCTCTTGACCGGCAGCTTCCGCGGCGCCGAGACCTTGCTGGACTCCAGCCTGCAGATGCTGCGCAACATCCCGCCGCTGGCGCTGATCCCGCTGGTGATCCTGTGGTTCGGCATCGACGAAAGCGCCAAGCTCTTTCTGGTCGCGCTGGGGGTATTCTTCCCGATCTACCTCAACACCTTCCACGGCATCCGCTCGGTGGACCCGGGGCTGGTGGAGATGGCGCGCAGCTACGGCCTCGCGGGCTGGCCGCTCTACCGCCATGTGGTGCTGCCCGGCGCCCTGCCCGGCATCCTGGTGGGCCTGCGCTTCAGCCTCGGCCTGATGTGGGTGATCCTGATCGTGGCCGAGACCATCTCGGCCCAGGCCGGCATCGGCTACATGACCATGAATGCGCGCGAGTTCCTGCAGACCGATGTGGTGCTACTGGGCATCCTGCTCTATGCGGCCCTGGGCAAGCTGGCCGATCTGCTGGCCAAGGGCCTGGAACGCTGGTGGCTGCGCTGGCACCCCAGCCATGGCACAGGCATCTGACGCGTTAGGAGAATCCCATCATGCATCCGCTCAGCCTTGAATTCGAAGCCGGCGCCTGGCTGGCGCCGCCGGCGCGTGACTGCGCCCAGCGCGGCCCGCGCCAGCAGGCGGGCCTGGGCCTGCGCCTGCAAGGCATCGCCAAGTCCTATGGCGCGCGCCAGGTCCTGCAGGGCGTGGACCTGGAGATCGCGCCGGGCGAGTTCGTCGCCGTCGTCGGCCGCAGCGGTTGCGGCAAGAGCACGCTGCTGCGCCTGCTGGCCCAGCTGGAGAGCGCCGACGGCGGCGCGCTCGCCAGCGACGACGGCCAGCCGCTGGCGCGGCACCGCGAGGACATCCGCATCATGTTCCAGGAGGCGCGCCTGCTGCCCTGGAAGACGGTGCTGGACAACATCGCGCTGGGCCTGGCCGGCCCGGACGCCCGCGAGCGCGCCCGCGAAGCGCTGGCCCAGGTGGGCCTGGCCGAGCGCGCGCAGGACTGGCCGGCCCGGCTCTCGGGCGGCCAGCGCCAGCGCGTGGCGCTGGCGCGCGCCCTCGTGCATGCGCCGCGCCTGCTGCTGCTGGACGAGCCCCTGGGCGCGCTGGATGCGCTCACCCGCATCGAGATGCACCGCCTGCTCGAGTCGCTGTGGCAGCGCCACGGCTTCACCGCCCTGCTGGTCACCCACGACGTCGCCGAGGCGGTGGCGGTGGCCGGGCGCGTGCTCTTGATCGAGGACCGCGGCGTGGCACTGGATCGCCGCATCGAGCTGCCCCGGCCACGCCAGCATGGCGCGCCGGCGTTTGCGCGCCATGAGGCGGCGATTCTCGGGCGCGTGCTGCAGCGGCCCGCCGAAGCGGCCGAGCCACCGCCGCTGCGGCTGGTGTCAGCGCGCTTCGCGACTTAGGGCCTCAGCCAGAGATCCGCCTCGATGCGCAGCTCGTCCTGCACCGCCAGCAGCCCGCCCAGCACACTGAAGGGCTGGATGCCGAAATCGCTTTGCTTGATGGCAAAGCGCGTGCGGGCGCGCAAGCTGTGCGCCCGCAGGTCCAGCTGCAGCGGCACGCTGATGGAGCGCGTCTGGCCGTGCAGCGTCAGGTCCAGCCGCAGGGTTTCGCCGTCCAGGCCCCGGGCCTGCAGCCGCACCAGCGGAAAGCGCTCGGCCTCCAGCGCGATCAGCATGTTCCGGCGCGTGGCGGCGATGCTGTCGGCATCCGGCACCGAGGCGAAGTCCGGCCCCAGCGCGGCGCGCCAGGCCGGTCGGTCGAATTCCAGCTCGTCCAGGCGAAAGCTCAGCTCCAGCAGCGCAGCGGGCATTTGCACCCCGCCCCGCAGCGGCGGCAGGCCCAGCACATGGTTGTGGCCCAGGGCCGCCAGGCGGCCGCCGCGCAGCACCAGGATGCGCAGCTGCGAGGCGCTGGCATCCACCGACCACAGGCCCGGCGGCGCCGCCACGACAGCCTGGGCTGGCGGCTCGACCACCGGGCCGGGCACACGCGCGCAGGCGGCAAGCACAAACACGAGCAGCAGCGCCAGCGCGCCCCTCACGGCCGGCCCTCGGCGGCCAGCGCGTCCAGGCCCGCCAGGTCCAGCAGCTCGATCTCGGCATAGTGCAGGGCCAGCAGGCCGCGCTCGGCCAGGCTCTTGAGCGCCTTGTTGACGGTCTGCCGGCTCACGCCCAGCATCAGCGCCAGCTGCTCCTGCGGCAGGCGCAGGCGCGACTTGGGCAACTGCATGGCGGCGCTGTCGAAGCCGCGCGCCACCAGGGCCAGACGCTTGGCCAGGCGCTGCTCCAGCGGCAGGTGGGCAATGTCTTCCAGCACCTCGAAGCTGGCGCGCAGCTTGGCGCAGGCCAGGCGCGCCAGGTCGCGCCAGCAGGCCGGGTGGGTGTTGAGCCAGTCCTGCAGCTCGCGCTGCGGCAGCAGCCAGACGCTCGCCGGGCCGTCCGCCACCGCGTCGTGGGTGCGCGGCAGGTCGTCCAGCAGCGAGATCTCGCCGAACCACTGGCCCGGCTCCAGATAGGTCAGCGGCCGCTCGCTGCCATCGCGGCCCAGCGAACCGACGCGCAGCGCGCCGGCCAGCACAAAGCACAGGCCCTCGGGTTGGGCGCCGCGCGCGAACAGGGTCTGGCCGGCGGCCAGGTGCACGCGCCGCCCCGCCTCGCACAGCTGCTGCTGCAGCGCAGCGGTGCAGGCGCGAAACCAGGGGTTGGCCTGCAGGAGGGCCAGTTCGCTGGGATTCAAACGAAAGGCGGACATGGGCTGACTCAGGGTTTGCGCGCGCCGCGATTGTCGGCATTTTGACAGTCATCAAGGCCGCCATCGTCCTACCATGGGGCCATCGACAGCAATGGAGACATCATCATGGCAGCCAGCCCCTTCCGCTCCGCCACCGACCTGATGGCCCAGTACGCGGCCTACCACCGCGACCGCCGCAATATCGCCACCCATTTCGTCGGCATCCCGCTGATCGTGTTCGCGATCGGCATCCTGCTGGCGCGCGCCCAGTTCGGTATCGCCGGCCACGCCCTCAGCGCCGCCTGGCTGCTGTGGGGCGCCAGCACCATCTGGTACCTGACGCGCGGTAATCTGCCGCTGGGCCTGGCGGTGAGCGCCGTCAACGCCCTCCTGATGGCGCTGGCCGAGCCGCTCGCCGCGGGCAGCAGCGCCAGCTGGCTGGGCTGGGGCGTGGGCAGCTTTGTGCTGGGCTGGATCATCCAGTTCGTCGGCCATTACTACGAGGGCAAGAAGCCCGCCTTCGTGGACGACCTGGTGGGCCTGCTGGTGGGCCCGATGTTCGTGGTGGCCGAGGCGATGTTCGCGCTCGGCTGGGGTCAGGCCTTGCTGCGCGAGATCGAGCAGCGCGTCGGCCCCACCATCATCCGCGACCTGACCCACCCCGTCGCCTGAGGTGGCCGACCCCGCGCAAGCCCCGGTGCTCGTGATGGGCGCCGGCGCGATCGGCTGCTTTCTGGGCGGCAGCCTGCAGCGCGCCGGCTGGCCGGTGCTCTATGTGGGCCGGCCGCGCGTGCTGGACGAGCTGGCCACGCATGGCCTGCGCCTCAGCGACCTGGACGGCCGCGACGCGCGCATCCCGGCAGCCGAGCTGCAGCTGGCCAGCAGCATCCCGCCCGGCCTGCGCCCCCGCCTGACCCTGCTCTGCGTGAAGACCGGCGGCACCGTGGCGGCGGCCCAGGCGCTGCAGTCGGCCCTGCCCGCCGACAGCCCGGTGCTCTCGATGCAGAACGGCCTGGGCAATGCCGAGCGCGCCCAGGAGGCCGCGCCCGCGCTGCGCCTGCGCGCCGGCATGGTGCCCTTCAATGTGGCGGCGCTGGCACCCGGCCATTACCACCGCGGCAGCGCCGGCGCCCTGGCGGCCGCGCGCGACGACGCCCTGCCGCCCCTGGTCGGGGCCTTCGCCAGCCAGGGGCTGACGCTGCAGCTGCATGCCGATCTGCGCCCGCTGCAATGGGGCAAGCTCTTGCTGAACCTGAACAACCCGGTCAACGCGCTCTCGGGCCGCCCGCTCAAGGCACAGCTGCTGGAGCGCGGCTACCGCCGCTGCCTGGCCGCCCTGCAGGACGAGGCGCTGGGCCTGCTGCGCGCCGCCGGCCTGGCGCCCGCCAAGGTGGCGGCGGTGGCACCGGCGCGCCTGCCGGCGCTGCTGCGCCTGCCCTCGCCGCTGTTCCGCCTGCTCGCCACGCGCATGCTGCGCATCGATGCCAAGGCGCGCTCCAGCATGGCCGACGATCTGGCGCTGGGCCGCGCCACCGAGATCGACGCGCTGTGCGGTGAGGTGGTGCGCCTGGCCCACCAGCTCGGCCGCCGCGCACCGCTGAACCAGCGCATGTGCGAGCTGGTGCGGGCCTGGCCCGAGCGCCCCCTGCCCTACGCGCCGCGCGAGCTGGAAGAGGCGCTGGGCATTCTCTAGCCGAACTGATAGGCCGAGAAATCGGGCCGCCGCACGCGCCGCTGGTACTCGGCCGTGAAGCCCGGGAAGATCGCCGCGACGCGGCCGTCCGCGCCCTGGTACCAGCTGTGGCATTGCGTCCAGACCGAGCCGCGCAGGCGCGCCTGCAGGCCCTCGTTGTAGGCGCGCTGCGCCTCGGGCCGCACGGCGATCCATTGCTGGCCGCGCTGGCGCAGCTCGCGCATGCAGGCCAGCGCATGCTGCACCTGGGGCTCGATATAGAGCAGGGTCGAGGTGTGGCCGGTGGCGGTATTCGGGCCCAGCATCAGGTAGAGATTCGGAAAACCCGCCACCGTGCAGCCCAGATAGGCCTCGGGGCTGGCGCGCCAGACCTCACCGAGCAACTGCCCCTGCTGGCCGCGGATCTGCAGCGAGGCGAGCAATTGCTGGGTGTCGAAGCCGGTGGCGCAGACCAGCACATCCAGCGGCCGCTCGCGCCCGTCGGCGGTGACGATGCCGCGCGCGCTGATGCGCGCGATCGCCTCGGTCACCAGCTCGGTATTGGGGCGGCCGAGCGCCGGGTAGTAGTCGTTGGAATAAATGATGCGCTTGCAGCCCAGCGGGTAGCTGGGCGTGAGCCTGGCGCGCAGCGCCGGGTCGGCCACCTGACGCTGGCGGTGCGCGGCCGCCGTGGCCAGCATGCCGCGGCGCGCCAGCGTGCCCTCGTCGAAGCCGCGCCGCCCCCATTCCAGCGCCTGCACCCAGGCCCAGCGCACCGCGGCGCTGTAGGGCGGCAGGCGCGCCAGCAGGCGGTCGATGCCGAAGTAGCGGCGGTCCAGCCGCGGCAGCACCCAGTTGGCGGTGCGCTGGAACACATGCAGCTGCCCCGCCTGCGCGGCGATCGGCGCCACCAGCTGCGAGGCGGTGGAGCCCGTGCCTATCACCGCCACGCGCCGGCCCTGCAGCGGCACCGTGGCATCCCAGCGCGCCGAATGCAGGCGCTCGCCCTGGAACTCGGCCAGGCCGGGGATGTCGGGCCAGCGCGGCTGGTTCAGCGGCCCGGTGCTGCAGACGAAATGGCGCGCGCGGTAATGGTCGCCACGGTCGGTGCGCAGCGCCCACTGGCCGCTGGCCGCATCGAAGCCGGCCTCCTGCACCGCCGTGCCCAGGCGCAGATGCGGCAGCAGCCCATGGCGCAGCGCCAGGTCTTGCATATAGCGGTGGATCTCGGGCGCGGAGGCAAAGCGGCGCGTCCAGCGCGGGTTGGCCGCGAAGCTGAAGGCATAGGCGGGCGCCGGCACGTCCACATGGGCGCCGGGATAGCGGTTGTCCCACCAGGTGCCGCCCAGGCCGGTCTGCTTCTCCAGCAGCACGAAGTCGTGCATGCCGGCCCGCTTGAGCTGGATCGCCATGCACAGGCCCGACATGCCGGCGCCCATGATGACGACCTCGTGCGTGGCCTGCACCGGCGCGCGCGCGGCCGCCATCTGCGGGGCGATGAAGGCCGCGGCGCGCGCCAGCGCCGCGTCGGCGCTCGCCAGCGCGCCGCCATGCAGCTGGAACACATGCCAGCGCGCCTGGTCCACCTCGCAGCGCACCGCCACGCCGGCGGCCCGCAGCGCGGCCTCCAGCGCCAGCGCCTGGCCGTGCAGCATCTCGTCGGTGCCGGCCTGTATCAGCGTGGGCGGCAGGCCGCGCAGATCGGCCAGCAGCGGCGAGCACCAGGGGTGCTCGGGCGCGGTCTTGCCCAGGTACTTGGCCGCGCAATCCAGCACCCAGGCCTGGCTGAGCATGGCCTCGCCCGGCACCGGCCGCGCGGGCGCGGCCTCGGCGCGCATATCGGCCCAGGGCGAGATCAGGTAGAGCGCGGCGGGCGCGGCATCGCCGGCCTCCCGCAGCGCCAGCGCGCAGGCCAGCGCCAGGCCGCCGCCGGCCGAATCGCCCGCCAGCACCACCGGCCCCTGGGCGCGCAGCGCCCGGTAGGCCGCCAGCGCGTCGTCCAGGCCGGCCGGAAAGGGATGCTCGGGCGCCAGCCGGTAGTCCAGCGCGAACACCGGCAGGCCGGTGGCCAGCGCCAGCCGGCCGGTCAGCGCGCGGTGCGTGGCCGGCGCGCCCACGCAATAGGCGCCGCCATGCAGATAGAGCACGGCGCCGGGCGCGATGGGCGCATCGGGCGCCGCGCTGCGCGCCCGCAGCCACTCGCCGGGCCGGCCGCCCAGTTGCGCGGCCTCGCGCCGCACGCCGCGCGCCGGCAGCGTGCTGTGCGCCAGCCCGCGCAGCCAGCGGCGCTGGAAGGGGATGGAAAAGCGCGGCGAGAACACCGGCTTGAGCAGGGCCTGCAGGGTGCCGCGCAGCAGTGCGGCGCTGCAGGCCTGCAGCCAGCCAGGGGAGCTGAATGTTCGCATGTGCGGCCAGGGTCGCGTGATTCGCAGCGCTCGATTGTGGCGAACTGTGGCCCGAACGGGCCACGGCACAGACCCTTGGCATCGCTTTCGGCATGGGTGGCCCCGGCCATGCGCCGTGGCCCGTTCAGGCGATGCGCGCAGAGGGCGCAATCCCGACACTGGCGTCACTTCATCGCTCAGGGAAACAATCATGAAACTCCGTCACCTCTACCCGCTCGTCACCACCCTGGCCCTGGCCGCCGCCGGCCTGTGCATCGGCAGCAGCGTCCAGGCCGCCAGCTACAACTTCAGCCAGGGCGGCTTCGCCGATGGCGCCCGCATCACCGGCCACTTCAGCGGCGAAGACCTGGACGGCGACGGCTATCTGTACGGTTACGAGCTGAGCGACTTCGAGCTGTTCTTCTCGGGCAACCGGGCGGTGGGCGCCTTCCACCACGGCATGGCCAACCTCAACGGCATCGTCTACGCGCTGGGCGAATACCGTTTCGACGGCGGCTCCGACACCGTCGAGCACATGGCCAGTTCCAACCATGAGGAGGCGCCCTACACCGAGTACGACGCCTTCGGCTGGCCCGGCTACAACCTGCCCGGCCGCGTCAGCGACAACCTCAACAACACCATCTCCTACACCTGGGAGCCGCTGCTGGTGACGCCCGCCGTGCCCGAGCCCGCCAGCGGGGCCCTGCTGCTGGCGGGCCTGGCCACCGTGGGCCTGCTGCTGCGCCGCAAGCACTGAGGCCGGGCCCGACGCAGGGCCCCCCGCCGGGCTTGACCTTGCCCCCATGGCAAGCCCGAACATGCACGGCTTCACTTAGAGTGAGGTCATGTTGTTGAAACGACTCGGATGGATGGCGCTGCTGGGCTGCACCCTGCAGGCGCTGGCGCAGCCCGGCGACCCGGCGGACGCGCAGGCCCGCGTGCCCAGGGCCGAGGTGCCCAAGGCGCTGGGCGCCTACCGCCGCCTCGACGAGGCCCCCGCCACGCCCTGGCGCGAGGCCAATGAGCAGGTGCTGCGCAGCGGCGGCTGGCGTGCCTATGCGCGCGAGGCGGCCCAGCCCGCTGCACCGGCCAGCGCAGCCTCAGCGGCCTCAGCGGCGTCAACGGCCTCAGCGCCGCGCGGAGCCGATTCGCCATGAGGCGCCTGCTCGCGTTTCTGAGCCTGGCCCTGCTGGGCGGCTGCGCCGGCTTCAGCGCCGATGGCGGCTTCGGCCCGGTGCAGCTGAGCGCCCGCACCCATCTGGACAAGGAGCTGCGCTGGGCGCGCAGCGACGCCGAGCGCGCGGCGATCCAGCAGCGCGTGGCCGAACTGCTGACGCGGCCGCTGGACGCCGAGGCCGCGGTGCAGCTGGCCCTGCTCAACAACCGCGGCCTGCAGGCCAGCTTCCACGAGCTGGGCATCAGCGAGGCGGACTTCGTGCAGGCCGGCCGGCTGCCCAATCCGGGCCTCAGCCTGGCCAGCCTGCAGCGCGGCGACGAGCATGAGCTCGAGCGCGGCCTGCACCTCAATCTGGCCCGGCTGCTGGCCCTGCCCTGGGCCGGCCAGCTCGAGGCGCGGCGCTTCGAGCAAAGCAAGCAGCGCGTCGCCCTGGAGGTGCTGAGCCTCGCGGCCGAGACCCGCAAGGCCTGGATCGAGGCGGTCGCCGCGGAGCAAGCGCGGCGCTATGCCGGCCAGGTGATGGAGGCCGCCGAGGCCGGCGCCGAGCTGGCGCGCCGCATGGCCCAGGTGGGCAACTTCAACGCACTGCAGCGCGCCCGTGAGCAGGGCTTTTATGCCGATGCCGCGCTCGGGCTGGCGCGCGCCGAGCAGCAGCAGCGCGCCCGGCGCGAGCGCCTCACCCGCCTGCTGGGCCTGTGGGGCGAGCAGGCGACGCGCTTGGCCCTGCCCGAGCGCCTGCCCGAGTTGCCCGCCCAGGCCGACGAGCTGCCCGAGATCGAGCGCATCGGCATGGCCCGGCGCCTGGATGTGCAGGGCGCCAGGCTGGCCAGCGAGGCGCTCGCGCGGCAGCTGGGCCTGAGCCGCGTGACGCGCCTGGTGAACGTGCTGGAGCTGGGGCTGGTGCGCAACAGCTCGAACCAGGCGCCCACGCAGCGCGGCTGGGAGCTGAGCCTGGAGCTGCCGCTGTTCGACTGGGGCCAGGCGCGCGTGCAGCGCGCCGAGAGCCAGTATCTGCAGGCGCTGGAGCGCGTCGCCGAGACCGCCATCAACGCCCGCTCGGAGCTGCGCGAGGCCTATGGCAATTACCGCTCCGCCCATGCCATCGCCCAACACCATCTGCAAGAGATCGTGCCGCTGCGCCAGCGCATCGCCGAGGAAAACCTGCTGCGCTACAACGGCATGCTGATCGGCGTGTTCGAGCTGCTGGCCGACACGCGCGCGCAGATCGCCAGCGTGGCTTCAGCGATCGACGCGCAGCGCGATTTCTGGCTCGCCAAGGCCGATCTGGACCAGGCCCTGCTGGGCAAGCCCGGCCTCGCCCAGGCCGGCGCAATCACCGCCACACCCGCCGCCGCCGACAGCGGTGGCCACTGAAAGAAGCCCATGGTTTCCCGCAGAAACTTTCTCGGCGGCGCGGCGCTTGCGGCCGGCACGGTCAGCAAGGTGGCGATGGCCGCCCTGCCCGAACCCGTCATCCAGACCTCGCCCGACACCCAGCCGCCGCTGCAGCCCGCCAGCGGCCGCCCCTACAACCCGGTGGTGACGCTGAACGGCTGGACCCTGCCCTGGCGCATGAACGGCGGGGTGAAGGAGTTCCATCTGGTGGCCGAGCCGGTGGTGCGCGAGATGACGCCCGGCTTCAAGGCCCACCTGTGGGGCTATAACGGCCAGAGTCCCGGCCCCACCATCGAGGTGGTGGAGGGCGACCGCGTGCGCATCTTCGTCACCAACAAGCTGCCCGAGGTCACCAGCATGCACTGGCATGGCCAGCGCCTGCCTTGCGGCATGGACGGCGTCACCGGCCTGACCCAGGCGCCGATCGCGCCCGGCAAGACCTATGTGTACGAGTTCGTGGCGCGCCGCCCGGGCACCTTCATGTACCACCCGCATGCCGACGAGATGGTGCAGATGGCGATGGGCATGATGGGCTTGTGGATCACCCATCCCAAGGGCAAACATCCGCTCATCGACCCGGTGGACCGCGACTATGTGTTCCTGCTGAACGCCTACGACATCGAGCCCGGCAGCGCCACGCCCAAGATCATGACGATGCTGGACTTCAACCTCTGGACCTGGAACAGCCGCGTGTTCCCGGGCATCGCGCCCCTGGTGGCGCGCCAGGGCGAGAAGGTGCGCATCCGCGTCGGCAACCTCACCATGACCAACCATCCCATCCATCTGCACGGCCATGAGTTCATGGTCACCGGCACCGATGGCGGCCCGGTGCCCAGGAGCGCGCGCTGGCCCGAGGTCACTACCGATGTGGCGGTGGGCCAGATGCGGCAGCTGGACTTCATTGCCGACGAGGAAGGCGACTGGGCCTTCCACTGCCACAAGAGCCACCACACCATGAACGCGATGGGCCACAACGTGCCCACCATGATCGGCGTGGACCACCGCCAGCTGGCGCGCAAGATCACGCAGCTGGTACCCGACTACATGGTGATGGGCGAGCGCGGCATGCACGACATGACCGAGATGGAAATGCCCCTGCCCGACAATACCGCCGCGATGATGACCGGCCACGGCCCCTTCGGCCCGGTGGGCATGGGCGGCATGTTCAGCATGCTGAAGGTGCGCAAGGATCAGAAGGCGGGCGACTACAGCGACCCCGGCTGGTTCAAGCATCCGCCCGGCACCCTGGCGCATGAATGGCAGGGGCCGCTGGCCGAGCCGGCACGGCCGGCCGCCAGTGCCGGCACGCCGGCGGTCGAGGTGAACATACGCAAGCCGACGGGAGCACACCATGGGCATTGAAAATAGGCGCTGGCTACTGGCAGCGTTGCTGAGCCTGGGCGCGCTCGGCAGCGCGCAAGCCCATGGCGGCGAAAAGCATGCCGGCCCGCTGCGCAAGGAGCAGAAGGCCTGGGGCATCGCCGCCGAGCCCAGGGCCGCCGGGCGCACGGTGCGCTTCGTGATGAGCGACGACATGCGCTTCACGCCCGACCGCCTGGAGGTGCGGCGCGGCGAGACCCTGCGCATCGTGGTGAAGAACGAGGGCGCAATGCTGCATGAGTTCGTGCTGGGCACCAAGGCGGAGCTCGACGAGCATGCCGCGCTGATGCTCAAATTCCCGAACATGGAGCATGACGAGCCCTATATGGCCCATGTGCCGGCGGGCCAGCAGGCCCAGATCGTCTGGACCTTCAACCGCGCCGGCGAATTCGATTTCGCCTGCCTGATCGCCGGCCATTACCAGGCCGGCATGGTGGGCAAGATCATCGTCAAGGAGAAACAGCGATGACAAGATCGCGCGATAGACGCCGGCTGCTGCTGGCCAGCCTGGTCGCGGCCGCCCTGCCGGCCATCCCGGCCCGCGCCGCCAAACCCGCCCTGCCGGTGGTGGAGGTCTGGAAAGGCCCGGCCTGCGGCTGCTGCAAGGACTGGATCAAGCACCTGGAGGCCAACGGCTTCACGGTGCGCAGCTTCGACAGCGGCAATACCGACGCGCGCGCCCGCCTGGGCGTGGCGCTCGACTATGGCTCCTGCCACACCGCCCAGGTGGGCGGCTACGCCATCGAGGGCCATGTGCCGGCGCGCGAGATCCTGCGCCTGCTGCGCGAGCGCCCGCGGGCGATCGGCCTGGCAGTGCCCGGCATGCCGGTGGGTTCGCCGGGCATGGACGGCCCCGAATACGGCGGCCGCAAGGACCCCTACCAGGTGCTGCTGCTGGGCCACGACGGCGGCAGCCGTGTCTATCAACGCTATGCCTGAGGAGCGACCGACGATGAAATCCCTGCTGCTGATGCTGGCCCTGGGCCTGGCGAACGCGGGCGCCGCCCCCACCCTGACCGAGGGCGAGGTGCGCAAGATCGACAAGGAAAACAAGAAGATCACGCTCAAGCATGCGGAGATCAAGAACCTCGACATGCCGCCCATGACCATGGTGTTCCAGCTCAAGGACCCGGCCTGGCTGGACAAGCTCAAGGTCGGCAGCAAGGTCCGCTTCGCCGCCGAGAACGCCGCCACCGGCATGGTGGTGACCGAGCTGGAGGTGGCGCCATGAGGGCCGGCCGAGTGCGCTCGAGTACGCTGTTGGGTACGCTGCTGGGCGCATTGCTGCTGGCGAGCTCGGCGCGGGCCGAGCTGATCGAGCTGGGCTGGAGCGATGCCGGCCGCTTCGAGCGCAAGCTGAGCGTGGCGCCCGGCAAGTTCGCCGAGGTCTGCGGCCCCCTGAAGGCCGGCCAGAGGGTCGACTGGGCCTACCATTCGGACGCGCCGCTGAACTTCAACATCCATTACCACCTCGGCAAGGAGGTGCGCTACCCGGCGCGCGTCGAGCAGTCCGCCCAGGAGCAGGGCAGCCTGGCGGTCGAGAGCGCGCAGGACTACTGCTGGATGTGGAGCAACAAGTCCAAGCAGGCGCTGCAGCTGAACCTGCAACTGGGCCTCATTCAGTAAGCCGATGCGCGCGCGTTGCGGCCATGTTGGCCTTGCCGCGCTGTGGCTTGGTCTGTGCTTCGGCCTGGCCGGGCCGGCGCGGGCCGACGACGCGCCGCAGCGCCGCAACTGGTTCGACGACCCCTTCTTCCAGATCGCCGCTGCGCTGCCGGCCTGCCCGGTGCCGCGGGGCCCCTTCATCACCGAGGCCGAGCGGCGCGTGCAAGCCCATCACCGCGCCGAAAAGGGCACGAGCTGCTGGCTGGCCGGGCGCTGCGAGCGCGCCAACTTCTATTCTTATGACCAGGACATCGCCGCCGCGCTGCGTGCCGCCCTGCCGCAACAGGCCGACTTGCTGAGCGGCAGCAGCCTCTGGGTCACGGTGCAGGGCCGGGTGGTCTACCTGGAAGGTTGCGTGCCCGAGGCCGCGCGCGCCGCCGCCCTGGAAGCCTGGGCGCGCAGCCTGCCCCAGGTACAGTCGGCCATCGCCCTGGTGCTGGCCGATCTGCGGCTGGCGCCGCCCTACGCCACCGCACCCTGAGCACGCAAACATGCCAGCCGCCCAGCACGAACGCGCCGCGGTGGATGCCTTCATGGCCGCCCTCGAGCATGCGCACAAGCCGGCCATCGAGGCGCTGCGCCAGGCCATGCTGGCGGCCGACGCCAGCATCAGCGAGGGCATCAAGTGGAATGCGCCGAGCTTCCGCACGCGGGAATGGTTTGCCACCACCCATCTGCGCGCCAAGCTGGGGCTGGGTCTGATCCTGCATCGGGGCGCCAAGGTGCGCAGCAGCCCCGGCCCGCAGCTCGAGGACCCGACCGGGCGGCTGCGCTGGCTGGGCCAGGACCGCGCGCAGCTGCTCTATGCCGATGCCGCCGACCTGCGTGCCGGCACGCCGGCCCTGCAGGCCCTGGTACGCGACTGGATCAAGAGCGTTTGAGGCCACTCTTGACCAAAAGCAAGCCGCGCACCGAAGCCCGGGCCTAGAGTGACAGCAAAGACCAAGAACAGTACAGGGACTGGCCGCCCGACGCGGACCAGCGTATGCATGACAGCAAGGCGAACAAGGCCCGGGCCGCAAGCCCCAGGGCCGGGCAGGGACAGCGCCCGGCGCTCTATGCGCTGACGGTCTGCCTGGTCGGCCTGCTGATCCTTGGCCTGGCCGGCCTGGCCATCTGGCAGGCCCGGGCCGGCTATCGCGAGCGTGCCGGCCTGGCGACGCAGAACCTGGCGCGGCTTTATGCACAGCGCCTCGGCGACCGTTTCGACAAGCTGGACCTGAGCCTGCAGCTGCTCTCCAGCGCCCATGCCGAGACGCTGAAGGCGGGCACTAGCCCGGCGGCGCTGCTGCCGGGCCTGCTCAGGCAGCACCAGCGCCTGCATCCGGAACTGCTGAGCCTGCAGCTCGCCGACGCTGGCGGCCAGGTGCAATGGAGCAGCCGCGCCCTGGCGCTGCCGGCCCCGCAGGTGGCCGAGCGCCAGTTCTTCGGCAGCGCGCGCGACCAGGCTGCAGCGGCGCTGTGGGTGGACGGCCCGCTGCGGGCCGACGATGGCAAGACCTGGGTGATCGTGCTGGCGCGCCGCCTCAACGCGGCCGATGGCAGCTTTGCCGGCGTGCTCTACGCGAATGTCGCCACCAGCAGCCTGGGCCCGGTGCTGGCGAGCGCCGAGCTCGGGCCGGCCGGCGCCGCCACCCTGCGCAACGCCGAGCTGGCCCTGGTGCACCGCCATCCCGACACCCATGGCGCGGTGGGCAGCAAGGAGGTGTCGGCGCAGCTGCGCGAGGCCGTGCACCGCGCGCCGGCGGCGGGCGTCTACCTGGCCAGCACCGCCATCGACGGCATCGAGCGCAGCAACGCCTACCAGCGCCTCGAGCATTACCCCTTCTATGTGCTGGTGGGCCTGGCCACCTCCGCCGACCAGGCCGCCTGGCGGACCGAGGCCCTGACGCTGGCCGGCCTGGCCTTGCTGGCCCTGCTGGTCACGGCCCTGTCGGCCGGCCTGCTGTACCGCCGCACCGCCCTCTTGGCGGCGCGCGAGGCCGAGCTGCGCAAGGTCCAGCACCTCGCCGGCATGGGCAACTGGACCTGGGACTGCCAGTCCGGCGAGCATTACTGGTCGCCGCAGATCTACCGGCTCTATGGCCGCGCGCCGCAGGCCGGGCCGGCCGTCTACCCCGAGGTGCAGCGCTACTTCTCGCCGCACAGCTGGACCGCGCTGGCCGCCTGCGTGGAACGCTGCCTGCAGGACGGCAAGCCCTACCAATGCGATGCCGAGCTGCAGCGCGAGGATGGCGCGCGGCGCTGGGTGCATATCTGCGGCGAGGCGGCCCGCGACGCCAGGGGCCGGGTGCGGCGCCTACATGGCACCGTGCAGGACATCACCGCGCTCAAGCAGACCCATGCTGAGATGGAGCACTACGCCTACCACGATGCCCTCACCGGCCTGCCCAACCGCCTGCTGCTGATGGACCGGCTGCCGCAGGCGCTGGCGCTGGCCGAGCGGCAGGGGCGGCTGCTGGCGCTGTGCTATCTGGACCTGGACGGCTTCAAGCCGGTCAACGACCGCCACGGCCATGCCGCCGGCGACCAGGTGCTGCGCGTGGTGGCCCAGCGCCTGGCGCAATGCATGCGCGGCAACGACACGGTGGCCCGGCTGGGTGGCGATGAGTTCGTCATTCTCATGAACCAGCTCGAGCAGGTGGGCGAGGCGGTGGCCGCGCTGCAGCGCGTGATCGCCCTGCTGCGCCAGCCCATCGAGCTGCACGGGCAGCCCAGCGTGCGCATCTCGGCCTGCGCCGGCGTGGCGATCTTTCCCGACGATGCCGGCCTGCCGGATGTGCTGCTGGGCCAGGCCGACCTGGCGCTCTACGAAGGCAAGCGGCGCGGCCCCGGCAGCGTCTGCCTCTACAGCGAGCTGGTCGCGATGGCGATCCAGACCTGAGCGGCGGCGCGAGGGCTCAGGCAGCGCTGTGCAGCGCCCGGCCGGCGCGCTGCGTGCCGTCCGCCTGATCGAGCCATTGCAGCAGGGTGGCGAACAGCCGCTCCGGGTCCACCGGCTTGCTGATGAAATCGTCCATGCCGGCCTGCAGGCATTGCTCGCGGTCCTCGGCAAAGGCATTGGCCGTCATCGCCAGCACCGGCAGCTGCGCGCAGCCCGGCAGCTTGCGCAGCGCGCGCGTCGCCTGCAGGCCATCCATGCCGGGCAGCTGCATGTCCATCAGCACAAGGGCATAGGGCTGGCTGGCCAGCAGGGTCAGCGCCTCCAGGCCGGTCTCCGCCACATCCACCACCAGGCCCACCTCCTGCAGCAGGCCCTGGGCCACCAGCTGGTTCACCGGGTCGTCGTCGACCACCAGCACGCGCCGGCCGCCGTGGCGCTGGGCCAGGCGCTGCTCGGCTTGCACGCCGGGCTCGGCGGGCAGCAGCCCCGGCACGGTGTGCTCGGCGAGCGCCAGCCTGGCCGTCATCCAGAAGCAGCTGCCCTGCCCCGGCGTGCTGCGCAGGCCCACCTCGCCGCCCATCAGCGCGGCGATGCGCTGGGTGATGGCCAGGCCCAGGCCGGTGCCTCCATAGCGCCGCGCGGTGGACTGCTCGGCCTGGCTGAAGGCGCGGAACAGCCGCGCCTGCTGCTCGGGGCGCAGGCCGATGCCGGTGTCCTGCACCTCGAAGCGCAGCAGGCAGTCCTGCGCGCCCTGCTCCAGCAGCTGGCCGCGCAGCGTGATGCCGCCCGTCTCGGTGAACTTGAGCGCATTGCCCAGGTAGTTCAGCAGCGCCTGCGAGAGTCGCGTGGCATCGCCGCGCAAGGCATTGGGCAGGCCCTCCAGCTGCAGCTCCAGCCTCAGGCCCTTGGCCTGGATGGCGTTGCCGACCACGTCGACCGCCGCCGCCACCGCCTCGTCGAGCAGGAAGTCGCGCTCCTCGAGCTGCAGCTGGCCGGCCTCGATCTTGGAGAGGTCGAGGATGTCGTTGATGAGGCGCAGCAGGTGCTGGCCCGAGCGCAGGATCTTGTCCAGGCGCTCGGCCTGCGCGGGCGGCAGGCTGGCGCGCCGCATCAGATGGGCCATGCCCAGGATGCCGTTGAGCGGGGTGCGGATTTCATGGCTCATATTGGCGAGGAACTCCGACTTGGCATGGGTGGCCGTCTCGGCCTGGCTGGCGCGCTGCGCCAGTTCGGCGTTCAACTCCTCCAGGCGCCGCTCGGCCTGCTTGAGCGCGGTGACGTCGGTCACCATCGCGTAGAAGCCCAGCACCTGGCCCGCCACCACATCGGGCATGTACTCGGCCCAGGCAAAGCCCTCGCTGCCATCGGCCTTCACCATGCTGCGCGCGAAGCGCTGCCGCTCGCCGCGCAGCACCGCCTGCACATGGGGCTCGGTGCGCGCGAACAGCTCGGGGCCCAGCAGCTCGGCCATCGGCATGCCCAGCATGTCCTCGGGCGCGCGCCCGTACCACTCCAGATAGGCGCGGTTGGCAAAGCGGCAGGTCTGATCGGCGTCCCAGTAGCTGAGCATGCCGGGCATGGCGTCGGTGACGGCATGGATGAAGCGCTGCTTGCGGCGCAGCTCGGCATTGCTGGTCTGCAGCTCGGCGGTGCGCTCGGCCACGGTGAGTTCGAGCTGGTCGCGCTCGCGCCGTATCAGCTGGTGCTGGGCCCGCAGGCGCGCCTGCATATGGTTGAAATTGCCGAGCAGCTGGCGGATCTCGCGGCTGCCCGAGACCGGCAGGCCGGCATCGAGCTCGCCCTGCTGGGCCAGCGCGCCGATGCGCTGCGTGGCCGCGGCCAGCGGCGCCAGCTCGCGCTGCACCAGCCACCAGATCAGGCCCCCCATCAGCAGCGCGATCAGCAGCGCACCGCCATAGATGCGCTGCTCCAGCGCATGCACGGGCGCGAACACCTCCTGGGTTGGTAGATAGGCCACCACGATCCATTCGGCCTGCTTCAGGCGCGCCGCGGCACCCAGGGTTTCGATGCCGCGCGAGTCCGGCCCCAGCAGCGGCCCCAGCTCGCCCTGCAGCCGGCGCTGCAGCACGCTGCCCTCGCCCGCCGCGGGCAGGGCGTTCATGGCGCGCTTGGGATCGGTGCTGGTGACGTAGAGCTTGTCGCGCAGCGACACCACATGGAAGCCGCCCGTCTCGCCATTGCGCACCTCGCCGGCAAAGTGGAAGGCACTGCCCGGCGCCAGCAGCTCGGAGCCGCACAGCACCGCCACCACCCTGCCCGCGGCGTCCTTCAGCGGCAGTGCCACGATCAGCACCGGCTGCTTGGCAAAGCGCCCCATGCGCGGCTGTATCACCGGCTCGCCGCTGCTCAGCGCCTGCTGGAAGTAGCTGGAATCGGCGTAGCTGGTGCCGATGAAGCCGCGCGCCGGCGCCTCGGCAATGCGCAGGCCCGCGCGCGAGATCAGGTAGATGTCGCGGCTGAAGATGGTGGCGGCCACGGGCTTGTCGGCCAGAAAGGCCGGCAGCGCGGCCGGCTGGCTCTGCAGCAGCGTCAGCACCTGCGGTGCCAGCGCCCTGAGCGCCTGGACCCTGAGCTGCAACTGCTCGTCCAGCGTGCGGGCCACGAACAGCGCGGTGGTGCTCTGCCCCTTGGCGGCCAGGGTCTGGAAGTCCTGGCGCAGGCCCTTCACCACATACAGCGACAGCGCACCCACGCCCAGCGCCGACAGCAGGATGCCGAACAGGGCCAGCTTGAACTTGAGCGTCGCGCGCCGCAGCAAGGCTCCGGCCCGGGCTTGCAAGCGATTTGGCATGACACACCTCTCCTACCCTGAAGCCCCCGGGGAAGGGCTGATCGGGCAGCAGCCAGCGTCTAACGCGCCATGTGGCGGCGGCCCATGGCTAGTAAAGCATGCCCAGCGGATTCTGCAAAGCCCAGCATCTCAGGGGTTTGGCGCGGCGCCGGCGGGGCGGAACAGCCAGCGCAGCGCACGCGCGAACTCGGCGCGCCAGGCCGCCTCGTTGTGCTCGGCCTCGGGGGCGACGTGCAGGGTCAGGGCTTGCGGCGGGTTGCGTCGCAGCAGGGTCTCGTGCATGCGGCGCGCGTCCGCGACCATGTCGCCCTCGCGCCCGCCCACATACAGGTACAGGCGCGCGTCCGGCGTCAGCGCACGGGCGGCCACGTCATCAAACAGCGCCGGCGCCACCCAGTACGAGGGTGAGAACAGCCCCGCCTTGGAGAACACGTCCGGGTAGCGCTGGATCGCGTAATGCGAGATCAGCCCGCCCATCGAGCTGCCCATGATGGCGGTGTGCTCGCGCCCGGGCAGGCTGCGGTAGCGCCCGTCGATCAGGGGCTTGAGCACATCGACCACAAAACTCAGGTACTGTGCCCCCTCGGCCGCGCCGATGCGCGGGTGCGCGTAGGGGGCGAGCTCGTTCATGCGGCGCTCGCCGCCGTTGTCTATGCCCACCACGATGGCCTCGAAGCCCTCGCTGCGCGCCAGCTCGTTGAGGGTCTCGTCCACCCCCCATTCGCCGGCGTAGGCGGTGGCGGCATCGAACAGGTTCTGGCCATCGTGCATGTAGATGACCGGGTAGCGCCGGCTGGGCGCGCTGGCATAGCTGGGCGGCAGGTAGAGGCGCACCAGGCGCTCGCGCCCCAGGCCGGGCATGGCCAGCGGCGCGAGCACGCTGACATTGGGCTGGGCGGTGGAGGCGACGGGCGCCTCGGCGGTGCAGGCCGACCCGCAGCAGCACAGGGCCAGGACCATCAGGGCGTTTAGGAGTCGTTTCATCGCGTTCAGCCCTGCCCGCCCTGCCAGTCCTGCAAGGCCACGTCCACGCCCGCCTTGCGCGAGGGGCCGCTGGCCCGCTTGGCGGGCGTGCCCAGGGCGATCCAGCCCAGCAGGGTCTCGCCGGGGGCGCAGAAGGCGGCGGCGATGTCGGCATTGCGCACCTTGGCACCGCTGAGCATCTTGCCACCATAACCCAACAGATGCGCGGCCGTGAGAAACTGCGCGAGCGCACCGCCCACGGCGGCCCATTGCTCATGCGCCGGCACCTGGGGGTGGCCCAGGTCGATGCGCGCCAGCACCGCCACGGTGAGCGGTGGCCTGAGCGCGCGCTCGGCGTCCAGCGCGGCGCCGGCCTCGTCCTTGCCGGCGGCGCGCGCCGCCGCCGCGAACAGCTCGGCCATGCGCTGGCGCGCGGCCCCCCGCACCAGCTTGAAGCGGAAGGGCAGCAGCTCGCCATGGTCGGGCGCGCGCAGCGCGGCCTGCACCATCAGCCGCAGCTCGGCATCGCTGGGCCCGGGTTCGACCAGGTGCTTGGGACCGACGGAATAGCGGCCCAGCAGGGCTTGCAGGGCCAGGTCTTGCGGAGCCAGCGGCGCGTTCATGCCGGCCTCAGGCGAGCAGCTCGCGCGCGCTGATCGTGTACTTGAAGCTGTCGGGCGCCAGCTCGTCGAAGCGGCCGCTGGCGTTTTCGCCCTGCGGATACATCAGGAAGGGCAGGCTGGCCTTGCCGGCGCTGCCGGGCAGCTGCAGATCGTGCGCGGTGTTGTAGCCCACCCAGTTGCCCTCCCAGCCCCCGAACAGGCCCTTGGCCACCGGCGCGGCCAGCGGATGCTGCACGTCCTTGATCCATTCCGGCGTCTCCTGGCGCATCACCTTGAGCACATCGGCCGGGTCCATCGCCACCCAGCCGTACTGGCGCAGGAAAACCTCGGCGCGGCAATGCTGCGCGCCCTTGAGGCTGGCCGGGTTGGCGCCCAGCTCGCGGTAGCCGAAGGCCGAGGGCGCCACGCGCAGGCCGTAGACATCGCGCGCCGGCACGCCCACCGAGCGGCACATGCCGACGAACAGCGCGTTCAGGTCGGCGCATTTGCCGCTCAGGTTGCCGGTCTCCAGCATGGTCTTGATATCACCATTGCCGCAGCCGCGCACCTTGGGTTCGCGGTGCGCGTTCACCAGCACCCATTGGTAGAGCGCGCGCACCTTGTCCACATCGCTGCCGGCGCCGCGGGTGATCCGCTGCGCGGTCTGGCGCACGATGCCGTCGGTGGGCAGCAGCTCGGTGGGCGCCAGGCAGGCACGCAGCAGGGCCGGATCCTCGCTGGCGCGGCCGGGCTTGGCCCAGTCCACCGCGCGGCTGCGCGTCTGCACGCGGCTGCTGAGCTGCAGCGTTGGCTCCTTCACGCCGGCCGGGAACGCCGCGTACAGCATGCGCGTGCCGCGCGCCGCATCCGCCACCAGCCTGGCCTCGGCCGCATTGCCGCTCCAGCTCTGGTCCAGCGTACGCTGGTAGTCGGTCTCCAGATCGGGCAGGGGCAGCCAGAGCTTGACGCCCCCCTGCGGGTCGGCCACCTGCACCGAGAGCGTCAGCTCGAACGTGCGCCAGGGGCCCACCTGGGGTTCGAAGCGGCGCGCGGCCTCGGCGGCCAGCGCCGCTGGCGCGAGCATGGGCAGGGCAGCGAGGGCGGCGCCGGATTGGATCAGCAGTTGGCGGCGGGTGCATGTCATGACGGAATCCTCATCAGGAAAAAAGCGGGGCGATCCACTGGCGGGCCTGCGGCCCGGTCCAGTCGAGCTCGCCCATCACGGTGAACAGGGCCTTGCCGTCGCGCCCGAGCGCCACGGTGGTGGGCAGCACGCGCGCACCCCAGGCACGCGAGGTGCTGCCATCCAGATCGCGCAGCACCGGCAGGCTGATCGGCATCAGCTGCAGATAGCGGCGTATCGCGGCATCGGTCTCGCGCTGGTTGACGGCCAGCACCAGCAGGCCCTCGCGCTCGTGGCGTTGCGCCAGCAATTCCAGCGAGGGCATCTCGGCGCGGCAGGGCTCGCACCAGCTGGCCCAGAAATTCAGCAGCACCGGCCGGCCCTTGGCCTCGGCCAGGCTCCAGCCGGGGCCCTCGAAGCCGGGCAAGGCCAGCCCGGGGGTGGCCTGGCTCTTGGGCCAGGGGCGCAGCAGCGCGCCCGCGGGCTGGCTGCGGGCCAAGGCCGGGCTTAGCGCGGCCAGCCCGTACGCCAGCCCACCAGCCAGCATCTCACGGCGCCCGCCACGCCCTTTCGCACACACATCCAGACTCATCATTCCTCGTACTGCTCAAGAAAGCGCAGCGGTCAGTCCGACTGCCGCTGCGAGAGCCAGATGCTACGCGATCTGCCCGGGCCGGCTAGCTCAGGCGGAACACCGCCACCGCCTGCACCAGCTGCGCAGCCTGCTGCTGCAAGCTCTCGGCCGCGGCGGCGCTCTGCTCCACCAGGGCGGCATTCTGCTGCGTGGTCTTGTCCATCTGGCTGACCGCGTCGCCCACCTGGTGCACGCCGGCGCTCTGCTCGCTGCTGGCGCTGCTGATCTCGCCCATGATGTCGGTGACGCGGCGGATCGCGCTGACGACGTCCTGCATGGTGCTGCCGGCCTGGTCCACCAGCGAGCTGCCGCGCTCGACACGCTCGACGCTGTCGTTGATCAGGCTCTTGATCTCCTTGGCGGCCTCGGCGCTGCGCTGCGCCAGGCCACGCACCTCGCTGGCCACCACCGCGAAACCGCGGCCCTGCTCGCCGGCGCGCGCCGCCTCCACGGCCGCGTTGAGCGCCAGGATATTGGTCTGGAAGGCGATGCCGTCGATCACGCTGATGATGTCGGCAATGCGGCGCGAGCTGTCGTTGATGCCCTTCATGGTGTCGACCACCTGGCTCACCACCTCGCCGCCATGCACCGCCACCTGGCTGGCGTTGAGCGCCAGCTGGTTGGCCTGGTGCGCGTTGTCGGCGTTCTGGCGCACCGTCGAGCCCAGCTGCTCCATCGAGGCGGCGGTCTGCTGCAGGGCGCTCGCTTGCTGCTCGGTGCGCGAGCTCAGGTCGCTGTTGCCTAGCGCGATCTCGGAGCTGGCGGTGGCCACGCCGTCGGCGCCGCTGCGCACCTGCGACACCGCGGTGGAGAAGCGCTCCACCATGCGCGCCAGCACGCCCATCACGCTGGCGGCGTCGCGGCTGGTGTTGGCGAAGCGATGCACCAGATTGCCGGCGGCGATGGCCTCCACCACCGCCACCACCTCATGCGGCTCGCCGCCCAGGCGCTGCGCGATCCAGCCTCGCGCATACCAGAGCGAGCCCATCGCGGTGGCCAGCAACAGCAGCGTGAGCAGCACGGTGAGCGCGTACCAGCGGTCCTTGGCGGTCTGCGCGGCCTGCACCGCGCCCTCGGTGCGCTGGTCCAGCATGCGCAGGAACTCGTCCACCGGCTTCATGATCTTGGCCTTGTAGGCGTGGTAGGCCTTGTCGTGCATCATCGCCTGGGCCCTGGGCAGATCGGGCTCGCCCTTGCGGGTGAAGCCGCCCTGGCCGTCCTCGTACAGGCCCTTGACCAGATTCATCGCCACGGTCTCGGTCTTGACCAGATCGTCGGAGTTGGCGGCGGCCTCCTTGAGCTTGCCGAACTCGGCCTCGGTGAAGCCGGCCTGCTTCATGGTGTCCAGCAGCGACTGGCTGCGCCCGCGGCCACCGCTCGTGGCCGGATCCACCCCGGCCGCGCGGAAATCCCAGTAGATCTTCTCGTAGCCCTCGGGCCGCGGGCGCTTGCCGTTGCGGATGTCCAGCACCTCGAAGTACTGCTGCTCCCACATCGCGTCGCCCGTCATCACATAGGTGCGCGCCAGCCGGGTCAGATCGTCGGAGCTCTGGCGCAGCTCATCCGCCAGGCTGGCGGAGAGAAAGCGCGCGCTCTGCGCCTGGGTGAGCGTGTCGGTGGCCGCCCCGACACGCCAGATCGCCATGAACAAAAGGGCAATGACAATGCCCGTCGCGAGCAGTGCTGTCGCGAACAGCTGCTTGATCGTCTTCATCTGTAGGGCTCCCTGATACCGTTATGGTCACGGGCACGCCCAGGAGACTCCATGGGCGCAGCACCATGCCTGGACCGAGTATCGGACGCCGGCGCGCAGACTTAACGATTGTTTTGAGCGTCTTTTGGCCCGCTCATATAAAAAGTCAGCCTAACTGTTCTTGGAGATGTTGATGGTCGGGAACTTGGCCGAGTAGTCCTTGGCCTGCGCGGCAATCTTGACCGCCACCTTGCGCGCGAGGTCTTTGTAGAGACGCGCAATCTCGCCGTCGGGTTCGGCCACCACCGAGGGGCGGCCGGCGTCGGTCTGCTCACGGATGCTCAGCGCCAGCGGCAACGCCCCCAGGTAGTCGATGTCGTACTGCTGCGCCATCTTCTTGCCACCATCGGCGCCGAAGATGTGCTCGGCGTGGCCGCACTGGCTGCAGATGTGCACCGCCATGTTCTCGACGATGCCCAGGATGGGCACGCCGACCTTCTCGAACATCTTCAGGCCCTTCTTGGCGTCGATCAGGGCGATGTCCTGCGGCGTGGTGACGATCACCGCGCCGGTGACGGGCACGCGCTGCGACAGCGTCAGCTGGATGTCGCCGGTGCCGGGCGGCATGTCGATGATCAGATAGTCCAGCTCCTGCCAGCGCGTCTGGCGCAGCAGCTGCTCCAACGCCTGGGTGGCCATCGGGCCGCGCCAGATCATGGCCTGGTCCTCGGCCACCAGGAAGCCGATCGACATCAGCTGCAGGCCATGGCTGAGCATGGGTTCCATGTTCTGGCCATCCAGGCTCTCGGGCCGGCCCGAGATGCCCATCATGGTGGGCTGGCTGGGGCCATAGATGTCGGCATCCAGCAGGCCCACGCGGGCGCCCTCGGCGGCCAGCGCCAGCGCCAGGTTGGCGGCGGTGGTGCTCTTGCCCACCCCGCCCTTGCCCGAGGCCACGGCGACGATGTTCTTCACGCCCGGCAGCAGCTGCACGCCGCGCTGCACCGCATGGGCAATGATCTTGCTGCCGACCTGCACCTCCACCTTGCCCACGCCGGGCAGGCTTCGCGCCGCGGCCACCAGGGCCTCGCGCAGGGCGGCATGCTGGCTGGCGGCCGGGTAGCCCAGCTCCACTTCGAAGCTCACATCGGCGCCGGCGATGCGCAGGTTCTTGATCTGCTTGCCGCTCACCAGGTCTTGCTGGGTGTTGGGGTCGATGACGGTCTGCAGGGCCTGCAGCAGGCTGGCTTCGGTGAGGGTGGACATCTTGTGCTGTGCGGATAGAGGCGCTGGAGTCTAGCCCAGCGCCCAAGGCCCTGGGCGCCCTCAGGCCTTGGCGCCGGCCATGGCCACGCCGAAGCCCACGAAGGTGATGGCGCCCGCGCGGTTGAGCGCGCGGCCGGTGCGCTCGGAGCGCAGCCAGCCACGCGCACGCTGGGCCGTGATCGCATAGCCGGTATGGATCAGCACCACCAGGCTCGCATAGCTGCACACCAGCAGGGCGAACTGGGGCCCATGGGCGGCGCGGGCGTCGACGAATTGCGGCAGCACCGAGATGAAGAAGAAGATCGCCTTGGGATTGGTGAACTGCAGTGCCAGGCCTTCGGCAAAGCGGCGGCGCGCCGACTGCGGCGTGGCCGCCGCGGCATCCTGCCAGCCCAGGCCCGGGCTACGCCAGAGCTTGACGCCCAGGTACACCAGGTAGGCGGCGCCCACCAGCTTGATGATGCTGAAGGCCAGCGCCGAACTCGCCAGCAGCAGGCCCAGGCCGGTGGCCGAGATGCTGGCCACCAGCAGGGCGCCGGCGGCGATGCCCAGAATGCCCGGCAGGCTGGCCCGCCAGCCCAGGCGCATGGCGTTGTTGAGCGTCAGCATCACCCCGGGGCCAGGGCTGAACACGGTGGCCGTGGCCATGGCCAGAAACAGCAGATAGAGCTTCAGCGACATGGCGCCATGGTACTCAGGGCGGGCAGGCCCCGGCGCGCTGAGGGGCAAGAATCGCCCACTCCACCTCCAGCTGCGGCCCGGTCTCGCGGCGCGTCCAGGGGATTTGCAGCTCGCCGCTGCTGCCGGCCTGCGCCAGCAGATCGCTCACGCGCGGGTCCAGCGGGTTGGCCAGGTCGCGCCGGTCCACCACCAGCAGGGCGCCGCAGTCGCGCAGCATGGCCTCATGGATCCAGGGTGACTTGGCCGGGTTGGCATCGATGTACACCATGGGCTGGTGGCGCGAGCGCACCGAGACATTGCCGGCCAGCCAGGTCTCGCCCACCACCACGCGCAGCGGCAGGCCCGGCATGCGTTGGGCCCAGATGGCATCGAGCTCGCGCCCCAGCCGCAAGGCCGGGAAATTGGAACGCGCCGGACGGGCGCTCAGGTCGACCAGCCAGCCGCTGCCGATCGCCATGCCCGAGGCCAGCAGCAGCTCCATCGCCAGCCCCACCGCCAGCGTGGCCTTGGCCAGCCGCGGCGCGCTCACCTGCGGAATCCAGCGCAAGGCGAACACGCCCAGCAGGATGAAAAAGGTGGCGGCCCAGGCCGAGCCCAGGCGCACGCCCGCCACGCCCAACAGCGAGGTCAGCACAAAGGGGCCGACGGCCATGAAGCTGACGAAGCGCCACTCGGGCCGCGCCGGCCGCTGCGCCACGGCCTCGCGGCCATCCTTGCGCAGCATCAGGTAGAGCGCACCGAGGCCCAGCAGCATGGGCAGCGCGCGCAACAGCTGGATCACGATGAAATTGCCCAGCCGGGCCCAATGGCCGAGGTTGACCGCGTCGTTCTCGCCATGCACCGCCTTGTCGACATAACCCAGCGTAGGCGCGCCCTCGCGCAACAACCATTCGACATGCGGGCCGACCAGCACCGCCATCACCGCCACGGCAATCAGCGGCCCGCCCCAGGCGCGCCAGGAACGCATGCGCGGCTCGGCCAGCAGCCAGGCGGCCAGCACCACCAGCCAGATCAGCGCGCTGTACTTGGCCAGCAGGCACAGCGCCGCCGCGGCGCCGGCCAGCGCCCAGCGCCACCAGCGTCCGTCGCGCACCGCCAGCAGCGTGCACCACAGCAGCAGGCCCACCGGCATCAGCTGCAGGGTGTTGTGGTTGGCCATGATGCCGTGCACGCCGTGGTAGACCAGCAGGCTGGTCATCACCGTCGCGCTGAAGGCGCGCAGCGGCGAGGCCACCAGCAGCGCGATGCGCCAGACGAACCAGAGCATCATCACCACGTTCAGCTGCGCGGCGAAGAAGGTGACCCAGATCGAGCGCCCCAGCAGCAGGGTCCAGAAATGCACCCACCAGGTGGGAAACGGCGGGTGCTTGTAATAGCCCCACTCGAGCGACTGCATCCAGACCAGCTGCTCGATGTTGTCCCAAGGTGGCGCCCGGTGGCTGATGGTGGCCAGCAGGGTCCAGAGCAGGAGATGGAAGGCGAGAAAGCCGAGCGTGAGCCGGCCCATGTCGCGGCGGCTCTCCAGGTCAAGGCTCAGCCCGAGCAGGCGCCAGGGCGCTGTTGCGCGCGCCGGCGCGGGCGCCGTGGCGCCACCGAACACAGTCATGGGGGTTCCCTCGTCAGCTCATCTCGATGGACGGTTTGACCGTCCGTCGCGCCCTCCTGCGCCCTCTTTTTCGGGGACTTGCGCGACAAAGCCGCAATGGTATCGAAACGTTTCTTTACAGAACACCCGCAACTCGGGAGGGATTACCAGCAGGACCGTGCAATCCGGCAGGAAAGTGCCCAACGAAAAAAGGACCTGTCTTGCGACAGGTCCTTTCGACGATTCGGGATTTTGGTGGGCCCTGAAGGATTCGAACCTTCGACCAACGGATTAAGAGTCCGCTGCTCTACCAACTGAGCTAAGGACCCGAATTCTGGTCCGTCCTGAAGTTTCGTGGTGGGCCCTGAAGGATTCGAACCTTCGACCAACGGATTAAGAGTCCGCTGCTCTACCAACTGAGCTAAGGACCCACGAAACCACATGACTGGTGGGTTGTGCAGGATTCGAACCTGCGACCAACGGATTAAAAGTCCGCTGCTCTACCGACTGAGCTAACAACCCCCGTTCAGCAGAGCCTCAAATTATAGAAGTTTTTAAACGAGGCCTGCAAGTACTATTTCAAAAATTCTTTCACCAACTCAGCCGCCGCGGCCATGCCGAAACCGGCGGTGACGGCCACGCTGGATCCATAGCCGTGGCAGTTGAGGCTGCCGTCCAGATCGCAGGACTCGGCCGGGCGTTGCACCGGCTCGCGCGAATAGACGCAGCTGACCCCGATCTTGCCCACCCGCGCGGCGCCATACTGCTTGCGCAGGCGCTGGCGCAGGCTGGCCAGCAGCGGGTCGTGGGTGGTGAGGGCCAGATCCTGCAGCTCGACCAGGTGAGGCTGGCGTTTGCCCCCCGCCGCACCCACGGTGACGAAGGCCGTGCCGGTCTCGCGCGCCCAGCCCGCCAGCTTCGCCTTGGCGCGCACCTGGTCGCAGGCATCGACCAGGCCGTCGATGGCGCGGCCCGCCAGCAGGCCCGGCCAGTTTTGCTCGTCGACGAATTCCTCTACCAGATGCACGCGGCAGGCCGGATTGATCTCGGCAAAGCGTTGCCGCAAGGCCTCCACCTTGGCCATGCCCAGGGTCGAGCTGAGCGCCTGGATCTGGCGGTTGATATTGGACTCGGCCACCTGGTCCAGATCGATCAGGGTGAGCTCGGCCACGCCCATGCGCGCCAGCGCTTCGGCCGCCCAGGAACCCACGCCGCCCAGGCCCACCACCGCGAAGCGCGCGGCGCGCAGACGCAGGTAGTCGCGCTCGCCGTAGAGACGGCGCAGGCCGCCGAAACGGCGTTCGCTATCTGCCTCCATGCCAGCCTCCATGTCCATCAGCGCCGTCATGCCATACGCTCCAGGCGAGCCGCCTGCCAGCGCAGCGCCAGCACCGCGCCGGCCATGATGCCGGCCAGGGCCAGGAAGCTGCCCAGGCTCAGCGTCGAGATGCCCGAGAGGCCCTGCCCGATGGTGCAGCCCAGCGCCACCACGCCGCCCACGCCCATCAGCAGCGCGCCCACCAGGTGGTTGGCCAGGTCGTCGACATTGCGAAAGCCTTCCCAGCGGAACTTGCGCGTGGCCAGGGCCGTCAGCATGGAGCCGCAGGCCACGCCCAGGGTGCTGACGATGCCGAGATTCAGCAGCTTGCTCTTGTCGCTGTAGAACAGCAGCCAGTCCAGGGTATTGGCCACCGGCGCGACAAAGCTCATGCCCTCCATGCGCTGCTGGCCGTTGCTGCCGACGAACAACTCCTGCAACGTGCTGGGATCCTCGGCCACATGACCGAGGCGCCCGCTCACCCACCAGAACGCCAGCACCAGCGCACCGCTGCCAAGCCCTCCCAGCAGGGCCCCGCCTTCACGCGCCTCGCTGCGCCACAAGGCCCAGACCAGCGCCACGGCACCGAACAGCAGCCCACAGGCCAGGGCCAGCCGGCGCGCATCCAGCCCCAGCCGGGCGGCCAGCAGGCTGGGCAGATCCTGCCCCGCGCCGAGCGGCAGCATCAGGCGGTCCACCGTCTCCACGCGCAGCACCGCGGTGATGCCCTTCATGGTGGCAAAGGCGGCCAGGCCCATCACCAGGAACACCACCAGGGACTTCAGGTTGCCGGCGCCCAGGCGCACCAGGGTCTTGCTGCCGCAACCCGAGGCCAGCACCATGCCGACGCCGAACAGCAGGCCGCCCAGCAGGTTCGAGGCCCACAGCAGCTGCGGCGCCGCATAAATGCTCTTGCCGGCCTCCAGCCAGCCCAGCCAGACCATGCCGTTGAAACCCAGCACGGCCACGCCCATGGCCATCACCCACATGCGCATGCGCGTCCAGTCGCCCATGTTGACGATGTCGGCGAGCGCGCCCATGGTGCAGAAATGGCTGCGCTGCGCGACGGCGCCGAACAGGCAGGCCAGCGCAAAACCCGCCCACAGCACCTGGCGGTACAGCGCGGCGACATCGAGTTCGGTCAGTTCGGGCATCGTTGGATTCTAGGGTTCAATGACAAAGGCCCCGGGTGCGCGGGGCAGCCGGGGCCAGGTCTTGCGCGCGAGGCTTGACTACTTCAGCGCCGCCAGGCGTTCCTTGCCGGCCTGCGCCGCCTCGGTGCCCGGATAGGCCTTGAGCAGGTCTTCTAGGCTGCGGCGCGCGGACTTGAGGTCCTTGAGCTCGATCTGGCAATTCGCCAGCGCCAGCAGGGCCTCCGCGGCACGCGGGTGCTCGGGGTTGCTGGCGATGAAGGCCTTGAAGGTCGCGATCGCGTCCTTGTAGTCGCGCTTGCCGTACTGGGTATTGCCCAGCCAGAAACGCACCGCATCGCTGTAGCCGCTGGCCGGGAAGCGCTTCATAAAGCCGGCGAGCGCATTGCCGGCCTCGGCAAAATCGCCGCGCCGCACCAGCCCCATGGCGGCGTCGAACTGGCGCTTTTCCTCGGGCTCGACCTGGAACTCGCGGCCGTCCAGCGCCACCTTCTGCGGCTCCAGCGGGCGCAGGCGCGAGTCCAGCGCCTGGGCCTGGTCGCTGAGCTTGCGCTGCACCTCGGAGAGCTCGCGTGCGAGTTGCTCGTTCTGGCCGCGCAGCTTGGCGATTTCGCCGCGCAAGGCATCGATCTGGCTGTTCAGGTCCAGCAGGCTGCGGCTGAGCGGCTGCACCTGCTCCTGCAGCTGCTTGCTGAGCTGCTCGAAACGGGCGCGCTGCGCCTCCTCGTTCTGCTGCGACTTGGCGCGCAGATCCAGGATCGCCTTGCGCGCCTCATCGTCCTCGAACAGGGCCGCGCGCGCCGGCGACGCGGCCACCGCGCCGAGCGCCAGCAGCAGCGTGACCAGACGGACTCGCGTGAGCCTCATCTCACTTGTCCTTCAGCTCGACGCGGCGGTTCTTGGCCCAGGCGGCTTCGTCGCTGCCCTGCACGGCCGGACGCTCCTTGCCAAAGCTCACCGGCTCGACCTGGGCGGTCTGCACGCCGATCAGGGTCAGGCTCTTGGCCACCGCCTCGGCGCGCTTCTGGCCCAGGGCCAGGTTGTACTCGCGGCCACCGCGCTCATCGGTATGGCCTTCCAGGTTCAGGCGGACCTTGCGGTCGTTGTTGAGACGCTTGGCATGGGCCTCGACCAGGCCACGGTACTCTTCCTTCACGACATAGCTGTCGAAGTCGAAGTAGACGACGCGCTGGTTGGCCACGGCGGCGGTCAGCTGGGTGCCCAGGTCCACGGTGGCGACCTTGGTCTCGCCGGTGGCGGCGCCGGTGGCACTGCCGTTGCTCGGGGCGGTGACGACGGGCGTGCGGTTCTCGACCGGCGCCGGCTCATCCAGCTTGGTGGAGCTGCAAGCCACCAGGGACGCAGCGGCCAGTGCGGACAGGATCAGTTTGTGCATTTGCATTGTGGAGCTCCTACTCTCTTGCAATATCGGGTGAGAAGGGCCGACTCGCGCCGGCCATGGAAAGCATTGTCGACGATCAGCGCCCATCAACGACCAAAGGGTCCCCAGGTCGGCTCGCGCACGTCCGCCAGGGTCGAGACCAGCTTGGCCTTGATCCTGCCGTCCAGGGTGCTGGTCATCAGCACGTCGCGGCCGCCCGAACGGGTGGCGTAGACCAGCAGACGGCCGTTGGGCGAGAAGCTCGGGCTCTCGTCATCGCTGGTGTCGCTGATCTGTTGCACGCTGCCGCTGGCCAGCTCCATCACGCAGACGCGGAAGGCCCCGCCGCCAATGCGCGTGATGTAGGCCAGGCTGCGGCCGTCGGGGCTGATGCTGGGGCTGATGTTGTAGGCGCCGCTGAAGGTAACGCGCTCGGCGCTGCCGCCCGCCACCGGCATGCGGTAGATCTGCGGGCCGCCGCCGCGGTCGCTCACGAAGAAGAGCGTGCGGCCATCGGGCGCGAACACCGGTTCGGTATCGATCGCCTGGGTCTGCGTGAGGCGCCGCAGGCCATCGCCGCTGCGGTTCATGATGAAGAGCTGCGAGCCGCCCTCGCGCGACAGCGTCAGCGCGATCTGCTGCCCATCGGGCGAATAGGCCGGCGCGCTGTTGCTGCCGCGGAAGTCCGCCAGCACGCGGCGCCGCCCGCTGGAGAGATCCTGCACCCACACCACCGCCTTGCGCGTCTCGAAGGACACATAGGCCAGCTCCTTGCCGTCCGGCGACCAGGCCGGCGAGATGATGGGCTCGGGGCTGGCCAACGCCACCTGGCCACCCTCGCCATCGGCGTCGGTGATGCGCAGGCTGTAGCGGCCGCCGGCCTTGGTGACATAGGCCATGCGGGTGGCGAACACGCCGCGCTCGCCGGTGAGGCGCTGGTAGATCGAATCGGCAATGCGGTGCGCGGCCAGGCGCAGATCGTCGGGCACCACGGCATGGCTTTCGCCGCCCTGGTCGGCCCCTTTCACCACGTCCCAGAGCTTGTAGCGCACATCCATGCGGCCATCGGCCAGGCGCGTCACCGAACCCGCCGCCAGCGCATCGGCCTGGCGCGCGCGCCAGTCGACAAAGCTCGGCTGGCTCAGCTCGGACAGGCCGGTAGGCCCGTCGACGATGCGGAACTGGCCGCTGCGCTCCAGATCGGCGCGGACGATGGCCGAGACCGGCTGGCCGGCGCGCGCCTCGTCGCGGAACTCGGGCACGGCAATCGGCAGCTGGGTGCCGCCCACACCGGCGATCTCGACCCGGAACTGGGCCCAGGCCGGCAGGCTGAGGGTGGAAACGCCGGCCGCCATGAAGTGGCGGCGCGCGGAAGAGTGCAATGCGGACTTGCGATGCGGGTCGGTCATGTTCTCGACGAATGACTCCTGAGGCCGGAGTCTTGCAGGCGTGATTGTGCATGAGCCCGCAACGCCAATATGAAGGCGGGCCAAGCCGGCTTACAAAGGCAAACCTTGTCGTGCAGCCTGACCCCTCCAGGCCGCCGTTCGTCGCAAGCGGCCGGCCGGCGCCGGCGCGCCGGCGTATGTTCAGGGGCAACGCTGCGCGAGCCCTGACACCGGGAGAGCATGATGCCGAGACTGCTGAAGATCTGCCTGTTGTGGATGATGCTGGCCCTGCCCGGCCTGCCATCGCTGGCCCTGGCGAGCGACGCGGGGCCGCAGGGCCGGCTGGTCAGCGCGGGCTGGCTGGCACAGCGGCTGGGGCGGCCGGACCTGCTGGTGCTGGACGCCTCGCCCGCGCAACTGCACCGCAAGAGCCATATCCCGGGCGCCGTCAACGCCGACCTGTACGCCTACACGCAGGCCGAGGTGACGCCCGCGCAGCTGGAACAGCGCCTGCGCGCCTGGGGCATCCGGCCCGACCAGCAGCTGATCCTCTACGACCAGGGTGGCACCTGGGCCGCCACCCGCTTGTTCTGGGACTTGCTGCATCGTGGCGTGCCTGCCGAGCAGCTCTACATCCTCGACGGCGGCATGGCCAAATGGAGCGCCCTCGGCCAAACCGTCACCCAGGAGGCGACGCCCGCGCCGCCGGCCGGCACCATCAGTCTGGGCGCGCCACGGCAAGACGTGCGCGTGCGGTTGCCCGAGTTCCTCGCCGCCACCGGCGACCCCGCCCACCATGTCATGCTGGAGGCGCTGGACCCCAGCTACTACTACGGCGGCGCGGCCTTCTTCGATCGCGCCGGCCATGTGCCGCACGCCACGCTGATGCCGGCCGGCGACTTCTTCAATGCGGACAAGACCTTCAAGTCGCCCCCGGAGCTGGAACGCATGCTCAGGCATCTGGGCGTGCGGCCGGAGCAGCAGATCCACGCCTATTGCGGCGGTGGCGGTGCCGCCGCGGTGCCCTTCTTCGCGCTCAAATTCATGCTGAACTATCCGCAGGTCAGCTTGTTCCAGGAGTCGCAGATGGGCTGGCTGCAGGACCCGCGCGAACTGCCGGTCTGGACCTATGCCGACCCGCATCTGCTGCGCGACGCCGCCTGGGTGAAGGCCTGGAACAGCCCGATGCTGAAGGCCTTCGGTCTGTCAAAGACCAGCATCGTCGATGTGCGGGCGGCCGACCAGTTCAAGCTCGGCCATGTGCCGCAGGCGCTGAACCTGCCGGCCGCGCAACTCGCTGAACAGCTGCGCAGTCCGGCACAGCTCGCCGGCCTGCTGGGGCGCGCCGGCATCAATGCGGGGCATGAGGTGGTGCTGGTCTCCGAGGGCGGGCTCAACGAAAGCGTGGCCCTGGCCTATCTGATGCTCGACGGGCTGGGGCAGGCCAAGGTGTCGCTGCTGCTGGACAGCATCGAGCGCTGGGCCGAGCAGGGCCAGGACGTGGCCCGGCCGAGCCCCAACGCGGCGCCCGGCGCGGCCATCGCCTTTGCAGCCAAGACGCGCCCCGGCCTGCTGCTGACGCGCCTGGCCGGCGCCCAGGGCCCGCGCGTGTTCGTGGCGTCGGGCCCGCAGCCACCGGCGCAGGTGCCCGATGGCCCCATGCTGCACCTGCCCTACACCCAGTTCCTGAACGCCGACGCCAGCCCCAAGCCGGCCAAGGAGATCTGGCGCCTGCTGGAGAAGGCCGGCCTGCCGCGCTACACGGAGATCGTGCTGCTGGGCGACCAGCCGGGCGCCGCGGCCGTCAACTACGTCATCCTCAAGCTGATGGGGCTGCCGGACGTCAAGGTCTGGCTGCGCGAGGGTGCCTAGAGCAGCACGATGTCGTAATGCTCGGTCTGGTTGGCCGGCTCGGCGGTCAGCGAGATCGGCTTGCCGATGAAGTCTGAGAGCCCGGCCAGATGCTGGCTCTCTTCGTCGAGCAGCATCTCCACCACATTGGCGGCGGCGACGACGCGGAACTCCTTGGGCGAGAACTGGCGCGCCTCGCGCAGGATCTCGCGCATGATGTCGTAGCAGACGCTGCGCGCGGTCTTGATCTGGCCGCGGCCCTCGCAGGTGGGGCAGGGTTCGCACAGCATGCGGGCGAGCGATTCGCGCGTGCGCTTGCGGGTCATCTCCACCAGGCCGAGCTGGGTGAAGCCGCCCACCGTGACCTTGGTGCGGTCCTTGGCGAGCTGTTTGCGGAACTCCGAGAGCACCGCGCTGCGATGCTCGTCGCGCGTCATGTCGATGAAGTCGACGATGATGATGCCGCCCAGATTGCGCAGGCGCAGCTGGCGCGCAATCGCGCCGGCCGCCTCCAGATTGGTCTTGAAAATGGTGTCGTCGAAGTTGCGCGCCCCGACGAAGCCGCCGGTGTTGACGTCCACCGTGGTCATGGCCTCGGTCTGGTCGATGATCAGGTAGCCGCCCGACTTCAGGTCCACTCGGCGCGCCAGCGCGCGGTCGATCTCGGCGTCGATGTTGTGCAGATCGAAGATCGGCCGCTCGCCGCGGTAATGCTCCAGCTTGGCGGTGGCCGCGGGCATATAGGTCTCGCCAAAGCCACGCAGCACGTCGAACTGCATCTTGGAATCGATGCGGATCGAGCCGGTGCGCTCGCTCACCAGATCGCGCAGCACGCGCTCCACCAGGCTCAGGTCTTGATGCAGCAGGGTGCCGGGCGGCGAGCGGAAGCTGCGCTCCTTGATGGTGGCCCAGGTCTTCTTCAGGTAGGCAATGTCGGCGCCCAGCTCCTCATCCGAGGCGTCTTCGGCGTTCGTGCGCAGGATGAAGCCGCCACCACCGCCCTCCTCCGGCTTGCCCACCAGCGTTTGCATGCGCTGGCGCAACTGCTCGCGCAGCTCGGGCGAACCGATCTTCTGCGAGATGCCGATGTGCTCGTCCTGCGGCAGATGCACCAGCATGCGGCCAGCGATGGAGATCTGCGTGGACAGGCGCGCGCCCTTGGTACCGATCGGGTCCTTGATGACCTGCACGGTCAAGGCCTGACCCTCGAACACCAGGCGCTCGATCGGCGTAGGCGGCGTGGGCGCGTCGCCATGGTGCGAGCGCGGCGTGGCGCCGTTCACATGCAGATCGGCCACATGCAGAAAGGCGGCACGCTCCAGCCCGATGTCGATGAAGGCCGATTGCATGCCCGGCAGCACGCGCGCCACCCGGCCCGAGTAGATATTGCCCACCAGGCCGCGCTCCAGCGTGCGTTCGCAATGCAGCTCCTGCACCGCGCCGTTCTCCACCACCGCCACGCGCGTCTCCTGCGGAGACCAGTTGATCAGAATGTCTTCCATGGGCTCTCTGTCTAGCAATCAATGCCGGCTTGGCGCAACAGCTGCGCGGTCTCGTAAAGAGGCAGGCCCATGATGCCCGAGTAACTGCCCTCCATATGCTCGATCCAGCCGGCGATCTGGCTCTGGATCGCATAGGCCCCGGCCTTGCCCATCGGCTCGCCGCTGGCCACATAGGCGCGCAGCGCGGCCTCGGGGATGGCGGCGAAGCGCACATGCGAGACGCTCACCAACTGCGCCTCGCGGCCCGCCCAGCTCAGGCTCACCGCGGTGAGCACGCGGTGCGTGTGACCCGACAGCCGGCGCAGGATCTGCAGGGCATCGTCGGCATCCACCGGCTTGCCCAGGATGGCCGTGCCCAGGGCCACGGTGGTGTCGGAGCACAGCACCGGCAAGGCGCGCAGCCCGCGCCGCGCCAGGCGCGCCTGCGCAGCCTTCAGCTTGTTGTGGGTGACGCGCCGCACATAGGCGTCGGGCAGCTCGCCGGGCTCCTGCGTTTCCAGCGCCTCGGCATCCTCGTCGGGCCCCGGCAGCAGGGTCTCGTGGGCAATGCCCAGCTGCTCAAGCAGCTGACGCCGGCGCGGGCTCTGGGAAGCGAGATAGATCAAGGCCATGCGGCCGATGCTAACCCAGGCCAGGGCCCGCTCCGGCGCGCTATTCGCGATGGTAGGGATGACCTTCCATCACCGACCAGGCGCGGTACAGCGCCTCGGCCAGCAGCACGCGCACAAAGGCATGCGGCAGGGTGAGGTCGGAAAGGCGCAGCATCTCGTCGGCCTTGTCCTTGAGGTCCGGGTGCAGGCCATCGGGGCCGCCGATGAAGATGGCCACATCTCGGCCATCGCCCTTCCAGCGCTCCAGGCGTTCGGCCAGTTGCTTGGTGGTCTGGCGCTCGCCGCGCTCGTCCAGCACGATGCGGCGCACGCTCTTGGGCAGAGCCGCCTCGAGGCGCTGCGCCTCGGCCGCCATCAGCTGCTCGGCGCTCTTGCCGCCGCGCGGCTCGGCCTTCACGGCCTTGAGCTCCAGCCGCATCTCGGGCGGGAAGCGCTTGGCGAAATCCTCGTAGGCCGCGTCCGCCCAGGCGGGCTGACGCTGGCCCACGGCCACCAGCAACAGGCGCATGCCTGCTTAGGCCTTGCTGCGGCCGGCGGGTCGCTTGGGCGCTGCTTTGGCAGCAGGGCGGGCGCTGCTCACCTTGGGTGCGGCCTTCTTGGCGGCCGGCTTCTTGCCGTTCACGCCGACCTTGATGGTCTTGGTGGCAGGCGCCGTGACGGCCTTCACGCCCACGGTGCGGCTGACGGCCTTCTTGGCGGCGACCTTCTTGGCCGGCGCTTTGGTCGGCGCCTTGGCAGGCGTTTTGGCCGCTGCCTTGGCGGCGGGCTTGGCCGGCGCCTTGGTAGCGGTCTTGCTAGCAGTCTTGGCAGGCGCCTTGACCGCAGCCGCCTTCTTCGCCGCGGGCTTCTTGGCCGCGGCCTTCTTCGCCGGCGCGGCCTCGTCCTCAGACGCCTTCACCAGCTTGGTCTCGCTGCTGCCCAACTTGAGCTTGACGGGCTTCTCGCCCCAGATCTCTTCCAGGTGGTAGTACTCGCGGATGGCCGGCTGCATCACATGCACGACGGCAGCGCCGCAGTCCACGATGATCCATTCGCCGTTGTCTTCGCCTTCCGTGCGCATCACCTGCAGGCCACGGCCCTTGACCGTCTCCCGCACGCTGGAAGCCAGCGCCTTGGTCTGCCGGTTGCTGGTGCCCGAGGCGATGATGACGCGCTCGAACAGCGGCGACATATGCTCGGTGTTGAACACCACGATGTTCTGGGCCTTGACGTCTTCCAGACCATCGACGATGGCACGTTGCAGTTTACGAATGTCCATTCAGTACTCGCTGTAAAGATGGTGCTGGGCAATATACCCCGCAACCCTCTCGCCCACCATGGGCTTGATATCCCCGCCACGCAAGACTTGCTCGCGCACGAGGGTGGATGAAATATCCATGGCCGGCATGTCCAGCCGCTGCATGCGGTGGGCCACCAACTCGACTTCGGCCGCGGCACGGATTTCTTGACCCGCCCTCGCCGCCACCGCCAACTCCACCAGGCCCAGCAGCTCGCGCCATTGGTGCCAGGTGGGCAATCTCGCATACTGGTCCTGGCCGAGGATCAGCACCGGCGTGATGCCCGGCTCGCTCGCCAACCAGGCCCGCACCGTGTCTATCGTGTAGCTGGGGCCGTCGCGATCGAGCTCGCTGCGGTCCAGCTCGAAACGCGGCTCGCCCTCCAGGAGCAGCGCCACCATGGCGGCGCGATGCTCGGCCGCGCTCAGCTGCCGCTGCGCCTTCTGCCAGGGCCGCCCCGCCGGCACCCAGCGCAACCCGTCCAGGCCCAGTTGCCGCAGCGCGCTGCGCGCCAGGGCCAGATGCGCCAGATGAACGGGATCGAAGCTGCCGCCGAACAGCCCGATGCGCCGGGCGCTCAAAGCCATAGATGGGTGGCCGTCTCGTCGGCCCAGTCGCGCGGGCGCAGAAAATCGCTGTACAGCCTGGCTTCGGGTGTGCCCTCCTCGGGCTTCCAGTCATAGCGCCACTTCACCAACGGCGGCATCGACATCAGGATGGACTCGGTGCGCCCGCCCGACTGCAGGCCGAACAGCGTGCCGCGGTCGAACACCAGATTGAATTCGACATAGCGCCCGCGCCGGTAGGCCTGGAAGTCGCGCTCGCGCTCGCCATAGGCCAGGCCCTGGCGGCGCTCGACGATGGGGGCATAGGCCGGCAGGAAGGCATCGCCCACCGACTGCATCATGCCGAAGGCCGCGTCGAAGCCGCCCTCTGCATAGTCGTCGAAGAACACCCCGCCGATGCCGCGCGGCTCGTTGCGGTGCTTCAGGAAGAAGTACTCGTCGCACCAGCTCTTGAAGCGCGGGTAGAGCTCGGGGCCATGCGGCTCCAGCGCGCTGCGGCAGGTGCGGTGGAAATGCTGCGCATCGCGCTCGAAGCCGTAGTAGGGCGTGAGGTCCATGCCGCCGCCAAACCACACCACCGGCTCGCGATCGGCCGGCAGGGCCGCGAACATGCGCACGTTCATGTGCACGGTCGGCACGAAGGGGTTGTGCGGATGCAGCACCAGCGAGACGCCCATCGCCTCGAAGGGCGCGCCGGCCAGCTCGGGCCGGTGCTGGGTGGCCGAGGGGGGCAAGACCCGACCCTTGACGTGCGAGAAATTGCAGCCGCCGCGCTCGAACAGGCCGCCCATCTCGATCAGGCGCGTCAGGCCATCGCCCTCCAGGCGGCCGCCCGGCTCGCGCTGCCAGCCGTCGGTGATGAAGGGTTGGCCATCCAGGCGCTCCAGCCCGCTGATGATGCGCTGCTGCAGACCCAGCAGGTAGTCGCGCACGAGTTCTGTGTTCATGTCTTGAGCCTCACCGGGCTGGCCAGTTCGGGCCGCTTGCCGCGGCAGCTGGCCAGGTAATCGGCAAACAGGGCCAGGTCTTGCGCCGGGTCGCCGCTGAGTTGCACGAAGCAGGTCAGGCCCACGCGCTTGCGGCCGAAATCGAAATAGGCCAGGCCCACCGGCACGCCGGCCTGCACCGCCACATGGTAGGCGCCGGAACGCCAACCATCCACATAGGCGCGCGTGCCCTCGGGCGCCAGCGCCAGCCAGAACTCCTCGTCGGCCGCCTGGGCCGCGCGGACGCGCGCCACCGTGTCGGCCACCAGGCCGGAGGCGCTGCTGCGGTTCACCGGCACGCCGCCCAGCCAGCGCACCCAGGCGCCGAACAGGGGCACGCGGAACAGGCTGTCCTTGCCCCAGAACTTGACGTTCAAGCCGAAGGCCCATTTGGCCAGCAGGCCCAGCACGAAGTCCCAGTTGGAGGTGTGCGGGTAGGCCATGATGACGCCCTGCTTGCCCGGCAGGCCGTCAAAGGCGAGCTCCCAGCCGGCCAGCTTCAGCAGGCCGCGCGCCAGCTTGCTGCCGCGCGCCTGCACCGGCATGGCACCGGTCAGGACACGCGGAGGCAGCTTCATGGGCTCTCGAGGGCTCAACGCTTCACCGCCCGGTAGCCGATGTCCTGGCGGTACTGCTTGCCCTCGAACTGGATGCTGGTGAGGGTGTCGTAGGCCAGCTGCTGGGCGTTGCGCACCGACTCGCCCAGCGCGGTGACGCAGAGCACGCGCCCGCCGTTGGTGAGCAGCTGACCGTCCTGCTCGATGGTGCCGGCATGGAACACCATCGCGTCCTCGGCATCCGCCGGCAGGCCGGTGATGGCATCGCCCTTGCGCGGATTGAGCGGATAGCCGCCCGCGGCCATCACCACGCCCAGCGCCACGCGGCGGTCCCACTGCAGCTCGACCTGGTCCAGCGTGCCGTCGGTGGCGTGCATCAGCACCTCGAACAGATCGCTCTTCAGCCGCATCATGATGGGCTGGGTCTCGGGGTCGCCCATGCGGGTGTTGAACTCCACCGTGCGCGGTTGGCCGCTAGCATCGATCATCAGGCCGGCGTAGAGGAAGCCGGTAAAGGGATGGCCATCGCGCGCCATGCCATGGATGGTCGGCATGATGATCTCGTGCATCGCCTTGGCATGCACATTGGGCGTTACCACCGGCGCGGGTGAGTAGGCGCCCATGCCGCCGGTGTTGGGGCCCTCGTCCTTGTCGAGCAGGCGCTTGTGGTCCTGGCTGGTGGCCAGCGAGACCACGTTCTTGCCGTCGCACAGCACGATGAAGCTGGCTTCCTCGCCCTGCAGGAACTGCTCGATGACGACGCGCGCGCCGCCTTCGTTGTGCACCACGCCGAGTTTGTTATCGGCCAGGATCCAGTCGATCGCCTCATGCGCCTCGGCCAGCGTCATCGCCACCACCACGCCCTTGCCGGCGGCCAGGCCGTCGGCCTTGATGACGATGGGCGCACCCTGGGCATCCACATAGGCATGCGCCGCCGCGGCATCGCTGAAGGTCTCGTAGGCCGCGGTGGGGATGCCGTGGCGCTGCATGAAGTCCTTGGCATAGGCCTTGGACGACTCCAGCTGCGCGGCCGCCTTGGTGGGGCCGAAGATGCGCAGGCCGCGCGCGCGGAACTCGTCCACCACGCCAGCCGCCAGATAGGCCTCGGGGCCCACCACGGTGAGCGTGATCTTCTCGGCCTGGGCGAAGTCCGCCAGCGCCTTCACGTCGGTGATGGGGATGTTCTTCAGGCGCGCGTCGCGCGCCGTGCCGCCATTGCCGGGGGCCACGAAAACCTGGCTGACCCGCTCGCCCTGGGCCAGCTTCCAGGCCAGGGCATGTTCACGGCCGCCGTTGCCAAGCACCAATACTTTCATTCGCTGACTTTCATTCACCCAGGCTGGCGTTGTGATAGACCTCTTGCGTGTCATCCAGGTCTTCCAGCACGTCCAGCAGCTTCTGCATGCGGACGGCGTCTTCACCGGTCAACTCGATGGTGTTGTCGGCGCGCATGGTCACCTCGGACAGCTCGGGCACCAGGCCGGCGGCTTCCAGCGCTGCCTTCACGCCTTCGTAGGCGGCGGGCGAGCTCAGCACCTCGATCGAGCCGTCTTCGCCGCTCACCACATCGTCGGCGCCGGCTTCCAGCGCCACTTCCATCAGCTTGTCTTCCGAGGTGCCGGGGGCGAACAGGAACAGGCCGCAATGCTTGAACTGGAAGGACACCGAGCCGTCGGTGCCCATATTGCCGCCGTACTTGCTGAAGGCATGACGCACCTCGGCCACGGTGCGGACCTTGTTGTCCGTCATGGTGTCGATCATGATGGCCGCGCCGCCGATGCCGTAGCCTTCGTAGCGGATTTCCTCGTAGCTCACGCCGTCGAGATTGCCCGAGGCCTTGTCGACGTTGTACTTGATGCGGTCGGCCGGCATATTGGCGGCCTTGGCCTTTTCGATCGCCAGGCGCAGGCGCGGGTTTGCGCTCAGATCGGGGCCACCGGCCCGTGCCGCCACCGTGATCTCACGGATGATGCGGGTCCAGATCTTGCCGCGCTTTTCGTCCTGACGGCCCTTGCGATGCTGGATATTGGCCCATTTGGAATGCCCTGCCATTGCCTTGATGCTCCTGCGCGTGCTGGCGAATGCGGGCGCCCGCCGAACGGTCCGCCGCATTCAATCTTGTTGGATAGACTGCGATTTTAGCCGCCGCCCCAGGGCGCGCCCTTTTTGCACCGGAGACCCACCGCATGGCCGACCCCATCCTGCTGGCACGCCACGACCAGATCGAGTGCCAGCTGCTGCCCGCGCTCGCCAATCGCCACGGCCTCATCACCGGCGCCACCGGCACCGGCAAGACCATCAGCCTGCAGAAGCTGGCCGAGGAATTCAGCCGCATCGGCGTGCCGGTATTCCTGGCCGACGTGAAGGGCGACCTCACCGGCATCTCGCAGGCCGGCAAGCCCAGCGACAAGCTGCTGGCCATCCTCAAGGAGCGCGGCCTCGAGCCCTCCGCCCCGCTGGCCTGCCCCACCACCTTGTGGGACGTGTTCGGCGAGCAGGGCCATCCGGTGCGCGCCACCGTCTGCGACATGGGCCCGCTGCTGCTGGCGCGCATGCTGGCGCTCAACGAGACCCAGCAGGGCGTGCTGCAGATGGTCTTCAAGATCGCCGACGACAACGGCCTGGCCCTGCTGGACCTGAAGGACCTGCGCGCCATGCTGCAGCATGTGGGCGAGCATGCGAGCGACTACACCACCCAGTACGGCAATGTCAGCGCCGCCTCGGTGGGCGCGATCCAGCGCGGCCTCCTGCAGATCGAGGCCCAGGGCGGCGACCAGTTCTTCGGCGAACCGATGCTGAACATCGCCGACTTCATGCAGACCGATGGCGGCCAGGGCGTCGTCAACATCCTCGCCGCCGACAAGCTGATGGCCGCGCCGCGCCTGTACGCGAGCTTCCTGCTGTGGATGCTGTCCGAGCTGTTCGAGACCCTGCCCGAGGTCGGCGACCTGGACAAACCCAAGCTGGTGTTCTTCTTCGACGAGGCCCACCTGCTCTTCAAGGAGGCGCCCGCGGCGCTGGTGGAACGCATCGAGCTGGTGGTGCGCCTGGTGCGCTCCAAGGGCGTGGGCGTCTATTTCGTGACCCAGAACCCGCTGGACATCCCCGACGCGGTGCTGGGCCAGCTGGGCAACCGGGTGCAGCATGCGCTGCGCGCCTTCACCCCGCGCGACCAGAAGGCCGTCAAGGCCGCGGCCGACACCATGCGCGCCAAGCCGGGGCTGGACATCGCCACGGCGATCGGCGAGCTGGCGGTGGGCGAGGCCCTGGTGAGCCTGTTGGACGAGAAGGGCCGGCCCAGCATCACCGAGCGCGTCTATGTGCTGCCGCCCGGCAGCCAGATCGGCCCCATCACCCCGGCGCAGCGCCAGGCCCTGCTGCAGGCCTCGCTGGTGGCCGGCGTGTACGAGAAGACGGTGGACCGCGAGTCGGCCTACGAGAAGCTGAGCGGCCGCGTGGCCGGTGCCGCCGCGGCGCCGGCACCGGCCGGCGGCAGCCTGGCCGACGAGGCCACGCGCGCGGTGAACCACGGCCAGCCCCCGGCGCCCGCCCCTGCGGACGAGGGCGGCGGCCTCGGTGGCGCACTGAAGGACGTGCTGTTCGGCAGCACCGGCCCGCGCGGCGGCCGCAAGGAAGGGCTGGCCGAATCGGCCGCGCGCTCGGCCATGCGCTCGATCGGCTCGGCGGTGGGCCGCGAGATCATCCGCGGCGTGCTCGGCAGCCTGCTGGGCGGCAGCAGCAACCGGCGCCGCTAGGCAACCGCTGGCGCCAGCCGGCTGCGCTTGGTCGCAGCGCGCTCGGCCGTTCGCTCCCTGGTGGGCACAGTTCGCTCCATACCAACCAGGAGCCCGCCATGAACGCACAGATGTTGATGATGATCGTCCAGCACACGCCCGCCTGGGTCTGGGGCCTGCTCGCCGCGCTGCTGGCGCTGGGCCTGAGCCAGACCCGCACGCAGCAGGTTTCGGAAGGCCGCCTGCGCCTGCTGCCGCTGGCCTTTGTCGGCTTGGGTGTCTGGGGTACCTTGTCGGCCTTTGGTTGGCACAGCGGCGTGGCCCTCGCCTGGGCGGGCAGCTTTGTGCTGAGCTACCGGCTGGTGCGTGGCAGCGGCTGGCCCGGCGCGGCACGCTATGTGCCGGCACAGCAGGGCTTCCATGTCCCCGGCAGCTGGCTGCCGCTGGCGCTGATGATGGCCATCTTCGTGCTCAAGTACGCCGTGGGCGTGACGCTGTCGATGCAGCCCCAGCTGGCACAGACGGCGGACTTCGCCATCGCGGTCAGCGCCGCCTACGGCGCGCTGAGCGCGGTGTTCATGGGCCGCGCCCGCAACATCCTGGCCCGGGCCCCGGCCCAGGCCGGTGCCGCCGCGACACTGGCAGCCTGAGCCCCTCCGCGCACGCGCACAATCCCGCCCCATGCACACCACCCCGCCCCGCTTTGCCGGTCATGCCCACAGCGGCCCGGTCTGCCAGCGGCTGCTCAGGCATGCCGCCCATGCCGCCGCCCTCTGCCTGCTCATCGGCCTGCTGCTGGCGGCGATGTCCGGCTGGCGCCATACCGGCGCCAAGCTGAGCTATTCCTTTGCCATCGGCATGCAATGCTGGCTCTACATCGACGGCGGCCGCGCCCTGATCGCCCAGCTGCTGCACCGCCGCTACCCGGATGACGCCGAATGCGCCAATGGCTGGCCGGGCTGGGCCTGGATGGCCTTCTGCGTGCTGCTGGGCGCGGCGCTGGGCTACACCCTGGGCGTGCTGCTGGGCGACTGGCTGACGGGCCAGCGCTCGATCTACTGGTGGGAGGCCAGCTGGGGCAGCATCGCCAGCACCGCCATGTTCACGCTCACCATGGCCAGCCTCACCACCGGCTACTTCTACACGCGCGGCCGGCTGCTGGCCGCCCAGGCCCAGGCCGAGCAGGCGCGCCGCGTGGCCGCCGAGACCCAGCTCAAGCTGCTGGAAACCCAGCTCGAACCGCACATGCTGTTCAACACCCTGGCCAATCTGCGCGTGCTGATCGGCCTGGACCCGGCGCGCGCCCAGGCCATGCTGGACCAGCTGATCGCCTTCCTGCGCGCCACCCTCAACGCCTCGCGCAGCGGCAGCCACAGCCTCAAGGACGAGTTCGCGCGCCTCGCCGACTACCTGCAGCTGATGCAGGTGCGCATGGGCGCGCGGCTGCAGCCCGAGCTGAGCCTGCCGGCCGAGCTGCAGGCGCTGCAGATCCCGCCGCTGCTGCTGCAGCCACTGGTGGAGAACGCCATCAAGCATGGGCTGGAGCCGCATATCGAGGGCGGCCATCTGCGCGTTGCCGCAGCGCTGCAGGGTCAGGTCTTGCTACTGAGCGTCAGCGACGACGGGGCCGGTCTGAACGCCCAGGGCACCACCGCGGGCACCCGCTTCGGCCTGCAGCAGGTGCGCGAGCGCCTGCTGGCGCGCTACGGTCAGCAGGCCGGGCTGAGCATCAGCGCCCCGGAGGCCGGTGGCTGCCGGGTCGAGATCAGCATCCCACTTCAAGAGGCGCAAGCCCAATCAACATCTGTATAGGCATGAGCACCATCACGACCGCCCTAATCGCCGAAGACGAGCCGCTGCTGGCCGAGCATCTGCGCGCCGAGCTGGTCGCGCTCTGGCCCGAGCTGGAGATCGTGGCGATGGCCGCCCATGGCCAGGCCGCGGTGGACGCCGCGCTGGCGAAACGGCCGCAGGTCTGCTTCCTCGACATCCGCATGCCGGGCCTGAGCGGCCTGGAGGCCGCCGCCGCCATGGCGGAGGACTGGCCCGAGGGCACGCCCTTCCCGCTGCTGGTGTTCGTCACCGCCTACGACCAGTACGCGCTGCAGGCCTTCGAGCATGCGGCGGTGGACTATGTGCTCAAGCCGGTGCAGCGCGAGCGCCTGACCCAGACGGTGCAGCGCCTGCGCCAGGCCCTGGGTGGCCGAGCGCAGGCGGAGGACACCGCGCCTGCCCTGCACAACGCGGTGGCGCAGCTGCGTGCCTTGCTGGGAACCGGTCTGAGTGCACCCGCCGCCGCCGCGGCACCGCTGCGCCTGCTGCAGGTGAGCGTGGGCAACACCATCCAGATGGTGCCGGTGAGCGAGGTGCTGTATTTCGAGGCGGCCGACAAATACGTGCGCGTCATCACCGCCGGCAAGGAGCATCTGGTGCGCATCTCGCTGCGCGAGCTGCTGCCGCAGCTGGATGCCGGCCTGTTCTGGCAGGTGCACCGCAGCGTGGTGGTGCGCGCCGACGCGATCGCCAAGGCGGTGCGCGACGAGGCCGGCAAGCTCAGCCTGCACCTGCATGGCAGCACCGACCGGCTGGCGGTGAGCCGCATGTACGCCCACCTGTTCAAGGGCCTCTAAAATCGCGGCTGATCCTTTCTCTCTCTTCAGAAGCGCCCTCAATGTCCCTTCCCCACGACGCCAAGCCCAACGCCCCCAGCGACGAAGCGCACAAGCCGCACAACTTCCTGCGCGCCATCATCGAGCGCGACCTGGAGCAGCAGGGCGGGCAGCCTGAGCGTCATTTCGCCGGCACCCCGGGCGACGCGGCCCACCATGCGGCCGGCCCGCTGGACCCGGCCCGGATCCGCACCCGCTTCCCGCCCGAGCCGAACGGCTATCTGCACATCGGCCACGCCAAGAGCATCTGCCTGAACTTCGGCCTGGCGCGCGATTACGGCGGCATCTGCCATCTGCGCTTCGACGACACCAACCCCGAGAAGGAAGAGCAGGAGTATGTGGACGCCATCAAGGAGATGGTGTCCTGGCTGGGCTGGGACTGGAACCAGGGCGGCACCTCGCACCTGTTCTTCGCCAGCGACTACTTCGACTTCATGTACCGCGCAGCCGAAACCCTGATCTCGGCCGGCCACGCCTATGTGGACGAGCAGACGCCCGAGCAGATGCGCGCGCATCGCGGCGACTTCACCACCCCGGGCGTGAACAGCCCCTTCCGCGATCTGGGCGTGGCGCACCACCTGCAGCGCTTCCGCGAGATGCGCGATGGCAAGCATGCCGATGGCGCCATGGTCTTGCGCGCCAAGATCGATATGGCCAGCCCCAATATCAATCTGCGCGATCCGGCGCTCTACCGCATCCGCCGCGCCACCCACCACAACACCGGCGACCAGTGGTGCATCTACCCGATGTACACCTTCGCCCACCCGATCGAGGACGCGCTGGAACGCATCAGCCATTCGATCTGCACGCTGGAGTTCGAAGACCAGCGCCCCTTCTACGACTGGCTGCTGGAGCATCTGGCCGAGGGCGGCCTGCTCGCCAAGCCCCTGCCCCGCCAGTACGAATTCGGCCGCCTCAACCTCAGCTATGTGGTGACCTCCAAGCGCAAGCTGCGCCAGCTGGTGGACGAGGGCCATGTGGACGGCTGGGACGACCCGCGCATGCCCACCCTGGTCGGCATGCGCCGGCGCGGCTACACGCCCGAAAGCATCCGCACCATGGTGGAAGGCACCGGCGTCACCAAGCAGAACGCCTGGCTGGACTATGGTGTGCTGGACGGCTGCCTGCGCGCCGACCTGGAAGGCAAGGCCGCGCGCGCGATGGCGGTGCTGGACCCGGTCAAGCTCAAGCTCAGCAACTACGCCGAGATCTTCGGCAGTCTTGAGCACCGCGAGCCCAGCGGCGCGCCCGCGCATCCGCATCTGCCCGAGCTGGGCCAGCGCCAGTTCAGCCTCGGCCCCGAGCTTTGGATCGAGCGCGAGGACTTCATGGAGCAGCCGGCCAAGGGCTACCACCGCCTCTACCCGGGCAACAAGGCGCGCCTGAAGGCCGGCTATGTGGTGGAGTGCACGGGTTGCGAGAAGGATGCTGAGGGCCAGATCACGGCCGTGCTGGCGGCCATCGTGCCCGATACCAAGAGCGGCACGCCGGGCGCGGACGCCATCAAGGTCAAGGGCGTGATCACCTGGGTGGGCGTGCACGAGGGCGTGGCCGCCGAGGTGCGGCTGTACGACCGCCTCTTCACCGAGGCCCAGCCGGATGCCGGCGGGCGCGACTTCCTGGAAGTGCTGAACCCGGCCAGCCTGAAGGTGGTGACGGCCTATCTGGAGCCGTCGATGGCCGCGGTGTCAGCCGATACCAAGGTGCAGTTCGAGCGCCACGGTTACTTCGTGGCCGACCGCGTCGACCATCGCGCCGAGCGCCCGGTGTTCAACAAGATCACCGGCCTGCGCGACGGCTGGGGCAAGTGAATTGAATTAAAAAACGTCGACTCAGGCGGTGCAGGCCTGCACCACCGGGTTGGCGTATTCATGGCCCACCACGGCGCGCGCGAACAGATAGTTCTCCAGCGCCTTGTCGCTCAGCGTGTCCAGCAGCACGTCACCGCGCGCATCGCAGGGAAAGGCCAGCGCCTTGCCGGCGTGGAACAGCGACTGGAAACGCAGCTCGAACTGGCCCGGTGAGGGGCCCTCCTGTGCGGTGCTCGGAACGGACTTGTTCATCTCGATTCTCCCAACGACGTCTTGATGATTCACGCCTCCACGCCTCAAGACTAGGCCTTGGATGGGGGGGTGACCATGTGAATAGGTCTCGACTTAACGTCGGATGTTTGCTGGCGGTGGACTAGGAATTGGGCTGACAGCATTAATTCACGCTTGCCCGTCACTCCTCGCCGGCGATCAAGTCTGCCAGGCGCCGCACCTTGACCTTGCGGCCCTTGAGCTTGCCCAGGCTGAGGCGCTTGACCGCCTCTCTTGCAATGCCGCGCGCCACCGCCACATAGGTGTGGAAGTCGGTGACGTTGATCTTGCCGATCTCGGCCGCGGTGAAGCCGGCCTCGCCGGTGAGCGCGCCCAGCACATCGCCGGGGCGGATCTTGTCCTTGCGGCCACCCAGGATCTGCAAGGTGTCCATGGGCGGCAGCAGCGGGCCGCCGGGCGCTACCGTGAGCGTGTCCAGGCCCTGCCAGGGCAAGACCTGGCCCTGGAGTTGCTCGATGCGGCCGATGCGGCCCATCTCGTCCATGCTCACCAGGCTCAGCGCCAGGCCCTCGGCGCCGGCGCGCCCGGTGCGGCCGATGCGGTGCACATGCACCTCGGCGTCGGGCGTCACCTCCACATTGATGACGCATTCCAGCTGGGCGATGTCCAGGCCGCGCGCCGCCACATCGGTGGCCACCAGCACCGAGCAGCTGCGGTTGGCAAACTGGATCAGCACCTGGTCGCGATCGCGCTGCTCGAGATCGCCATGCAGGGCCATCGCCACAAAGCCCTGGGCCTGCAGCACCTCCACCAGATCGCGGCATTGCTGCTTGGTATTGCAGAAGGCGATGGTGCTGGCCGGGCGGTAATGCTGCAGCAGCTGGGCCACCGCATGCAGACGCTGGTTTTCCGTGACTTCGAAGGCGATCTGCCGTATCTGCGCGGGCGACTGCGTGGCCGCGGCGCTCAGCTTCACTTCCAGCGGATCGCGCAGCAGCTGGGCCGCCAGCTTGGCAATGCCTTCCGGGTAGGTGGCCGAGAACAGCAGGGTCTGGCGCTGCTTGGGCGCGCGCTTGGCCACCGCCGCGATGTCGTCGAAGAAGCCCATGTCCAGCATGCGGTCGGCTTCATCGAGCACCAGGGTCTTGAGGCCGCTGAGGTCCAGGGTGTCGCGCTCCAGATGGTCCAGGAGGCGGCCGGGCGTGCCCACCGCGATGTGGCAGCCGAACTGCAGGCTCTCGATCTGCGGCCGCATCGGCGAGCCGCCGCACAGCGTCAGCACCTTGACGTTCTCCTCGGCGCGCGCCAGGCGGCGGATCTCCTGCGTCACCTGGTCGGCCAGCTCGCGCGTGGGGCACAGCACCAGAGCCTGCAGGCCCTTGTCGGCGCTGTCCAGCTTGCTGAGCAGGGCCAGGGCGAAGGCGGCGGTCTTGCCGCTGCCGGTCTGGGCCTGGGCGATCAGGTCGCGGCCTTGCAGCGCGGGCGGCAGGCTGGCGGCCTGGATCGGCGTCATCTCGGCATAACCCAGCTGGGCCAGATTGGCCAGCATGGCGGCCGAGAGCGGCAGTTGGGCGAATGCGCGGGGAGCGGCGAGCTTGTCGGGAGAGGCGTGCATCGACGGATTATCCCCGCCGAGGCTGACGGCGATTGGGCATGTGCGCCTAGCCGCCGGATCGCTTGGCGGGCCAGCCCACCGCGATCAGCTGCTGCAGCACCTTGTCGCAATGGTCGCCCTGGATCTCGATGACCCCGTCCTTGACCGTGCCGCCGCTGCCGCAGGCGGCCTTGAGCTGCTTGCCCAGGGCGGTGAGCGCCGCCTCGTCCAGCGGCAGGCCCCTCACCAGGGTCACGCCCTTGCCGGCGCGGCCCTTGGTCTCGCGCGAGACGCGCACCTTGCCGTCGCCCAGCGGCGCCAGCTTGCCCTTGCCGCACACACAGGCGGCGATGGGCTGACGGCAGGCCGGGCACATGCGGCCAGCCTCGGTGGAATAGACCAGGCCACCGCTCGAAGACTTGGATTTCATGACAGGGCGGGCGCACCGAACAGCGCCACTTGCAGTTCGTCGGGCGCATTGATGGTGCGCACGCGCAGATAGGCCTCCTCGGCCTCGGGATAACGGCGGCGCAGATAGTGCAGCCATTGCTTGAGCCGGCCGGCCTGGTGGCGGGTGGCGATATGGGTGCGCACGATGGCGAAGAAATCCTGCATCAGGGGCAGCAGCTGGGCCCAGGCCAGCGGTGCGGCGTCGGGTGAGCGGATCGCCAGGGCCAGGCCCGGGTCGGCCACCATGCCGCGCCCCAGCATCAGGGCCTCGCAGCCGGATTGGGCCTTGCAGGCCCGAGCATCGGCGGCGGTCCAGACCTCGCCATTCGCCACCACCGGCACATCCACCGCCTCGCGCACCGCGGCGATGCGATCCCAGTAGGCGGGCGGCTTGTAGCCATCGGCCTTGGTGCGGGCATGGATCACCAGCTCGGCCGCTCCGGCGCCCACCATCGCATGGGCGCATTCCAGCGTGCGCGAATCGTCCAGATAGCCCAGCCGCATCTTGGCCGAGACCGGCACATGGGCCGGCACGGCGCGCCGCACCGCCGCGACGATGCGCGCGATCAGCTCGGGCTCGTCGAGCAAGACCGCGCCACCGCGGTGCAGGTTCACGCATTTGGCCGGGCAGCCGAAGTTCAGGTCGATGCCCTCGGGGCCCAGCTCGGCCAGGCGCGCGGCATTCTCGGCCATGCAGACGGGGTCGGAGCCCAGCAGTTGCGCGCGCACCGGCACGCCCGCGGGCGTGCGGCCACCGGCGAGCAGCTCGGGCACGATGCGGGTGAAGACGCGGTTCGGCAGCAGCATGTCGGTGATGCGGATGAACTCGGAGACGCAGCGGTCGATGCCACCCACGCGCGTCAGCACGTCGCGCAGCATGTGGTCGAGCAGCCCTTCCATCGGTGCCAACAAGATCATGCCGGCAGCTCCCGATGCGTCAGGTACAGGCGCAGATCGAACTCCAGCTGCCCGTACGCGGGCTCCATGTGCGAGCACAGCTGGTAGAAGGCCTTGTTGTGGTCCAGCTCCTTCAGATGCGCGAGCTCGTGCACCACGATCATCTTGAGGAACTCGGCCGGCGCTTCGCGGAACAGGCTGGCGATGCGGATCTCGCGCTTGCTCTTGAGCTTGCTGCCCTGCACGCGCGAGGCCCGGGTGTGCGTGCCCAGCGCATGCTGCAGCACCTTGAGCTTGGCGTCGTAGGCGACCTTGCTGACGGGCTCGGCGTTGCGCAGGAAGCGGCTCTTGAGTGACTGGGTGTAGTCGAACAGCGCGCGGTCGCTCTGCACCTCATGGCCCTGGGCATAGCGGCTGCCCAGGTATTCGCCCAGGCGGCCGCTGGCTATCAGCGTCTGCACCTGGGTGACGAGATGGGCCGGATAGCCGGCCAGGTACTTCAGCGGGCCCATGCCATCAAGGATAGTGCGCGCCCACCCAGGCCTCGAAGCGCTCGCACATGGCCGCCTCGCCGGCGCTGGAATCGGCCAGCAGCTCGGCGCCATGGACCACGCGGATATGGGCCTCCAGCGCCGCCACGCCCTCCCCCTGCGGCCGGGCCGCGGCTGCCGCGATCGACTGCTGGGCCTGTGCCCAGCAGTCGTCCACCGACTTGTTGCACTCGTCCGCCAGGTACTGGGCCGAGAAGCCTTCGCCCGTCAGGCTGCGCAGGGTGGCGTCATGGTCGATGCTGTTGCCAGGGCGCCAGAAATGCTCGGCCAGGGCCGGGCCGATGGCCGGGTTGTCAGTCAGATAGCCATGCTGGCGCAGGAAGAAGGCGCGCGTCTGGAACACCGCCATATGGGCCAGCAGATAACCCTGGTACGACGCGGCCGATTCCTGGTTGAGCAGATGCGGGATCGCCAGCATCGGGCGCGGGCTCTCCACGCCCAGCACCTGGATCTCGGTGGCACGCGCCAGCGCCAGCACTGCCGCCGGCGTGAGTGCCTCATCGCTCATCTGGTAGAGCGCCGCCTCGAACTTGGGCACCACGGCGATGGAACGCTCGTCGAAGGCGCGCATGGGCTGGCTGCTGGCGATGCGGGCGTGGATCAGCTCGTCGGGAATGGCCTCGCCCGCGGCATTGCGCGCATAGCGCTTGAGCCAGTCAGCGTCGTTCAGCAGGCTGTCGCAGAACATCGACTGGGTCTCGGCATAGGCCATCGAGGTGGGTGCGAATTCCTGCGAGAAGCAGGGCGAGTTCTGCACCACATTGGCAAAGTGCGCGGCATGGCCGCCCTCGTGGAAGAGCGTGTTGATGGCGCGCAGGCCGCTGCCCACCTGGTCGGGCTTGGCCTCGGCGGTGAAGTTGATCTGACCCGGCACCCATTGGCCCCGCGCATCGACAAAGCTCGGCACGGGGCCGTGGCAGAAACCGTTCTGGTACTTGCCCTTGCGCTCCAGCAGGTCCAACTGCAGGGTCGCTCCGCGGTACTGGATGCCCAGGCGGCGGAAGCTCTCGACCCAGCGGCGCAGGGCCGGCCCGAAGGGCATGTAGGCGTCCATGCGGCGCACCACATCGCCGGCGCTGGCAAAGCGCAGGTTCCAGGGCCGCAGGGCCGACTCGCCCTGCGCGGCCGCCAGCTGCGCCAGGCTGCGCGCATTGGCCGCGGCGGTGCGGGCCAGGAAGTCGTCCAGGATGGCGTCGAGCTGGGCCGGCGTCATGCGCTCGTTCTTGCGCAGCTTGAGCTCGAAGTAGTTGGGAAAGCCGAGCGCGCGCGCAAAGCGGTTGCGCAGCTTCACCAGCTCCAGGAAACCGTTCTCCAGCACCCAACGCTCGATGCCGCGGAAGGCCTCCAGCGAGCTGCGCCGGCAGTCCTCATCGGGATTGGTGGCCAGGTTGGTGGCCAGCATGCTCAGCGTCGCCACCTCGCTGCGCCCTGGCGCCGCGAGCTGCGTGGGCTGCAGCTCGCGCTTCTTGGCAAACAGCGCCGCCTCGGCGGCGATCAGCTCGGCCATCAGGGCGCGGCCCTCGGCGTTGTCGATGATGTTGGCCTCGAACACCGCCAACCAGCCTTGCAAGCCATGCGCCAGGGCCTGGCGCTCGGCGCTGGCGGGCTGCGCCTGCAGGCGCGCCAGCTGGGCGCGCGTCTCGCTCAGCCGGCCGGCATCGGAGATGAAATCCTTGTACTGCTGCTCGGCGCGGGCAAAGCCGGCGTGGTCATCGCTGGTGGCCATATAGGTGGCCCAGAACAGGTCTTCCTTGGTCTTGTGGACGGCGAGATAGTCCTGGTTCAGCTGGTCGAAATAGGCGCGGATGGCGTCCATGCGGGGCTCGATGGGATGGGTCGACGGGGGCGCAAGCATAGCGCCTGCGCCAAATCCCCGGCCCGCCGGGCGGCTTCAGGGCTCGGCCGGCGGCTGACGCTTGCGCGTCTCGGCGAGGTAATGCTCCTCGATGAATTCCTTCTCCACCACATTGCGGCGCAGCGCGTCCTGCAGATCGTCCACGCGCGCCTTGAGCTGCTCGACCTCGGCCTCCAGGCGCGCGCGCGCCTGGTCATGGCCCGGCTCGGCGGCCGATTCGCCGCCATGCTCGGGCGGGTCGGCGGCCAGGATCTCCAGATCGCGGCGCAGCTTCTGGATGGTGCGCTCGGCGTCGGCCAGCTGGTCGCGCTGGGCCTGGGCCTCACGCTCCAGACCCAGCAGGGTTTCGCGCGAGGCCTGCTCGGTCTGCGCCTGGGCCGCCGGCGTGGCCTCGCCCGGCCGCAGCGCGGCCTCTTCCAGATCGCGCTGCAGGCGCGCCACATTGCGCTCGGCCTTGTCGGCGCGGGTCTCCATCTGGGCCAGCTTGTCCTGCAGCTGCAGCATATTGGCGCGCGTCTGCTCCAGTTGCTGGCGCGCGCCGCTGAGCTCGACCTGGCTCTGCAGCGACTGGCTGGTGCGCGAACGGAAGGAGTTCAGCACGCGCGCGTTTTCCTCCAGCCGCTCGCGCGCCCCGGCCAGTTCCATCTGCAGATGGCGGCGCTGCGCCAGCATGCGATCGACCTCGTTGCGATGGCTGCGCTTGAGCTGGTCCAGGCTCTCCTGGTTGAGCTCCTGCACCGTGTCCGGCCAGCGCAGGCGCTGCGCCGGCTCCTGCGCGGCATCGTCACCCTCGCGCGCGCCCCCCTCTAGCAGCAGGCGCAGCAGCTGGGGCAGTTCGCGCAGGGCCTCCAGGTCGGACGCTTGCAGGGCCGCGCCGCGCCCCTGCTCCTGGCGCTCGACCATGCGCAGCAACTCGCGCGTGGCAATCTTGGCCTCGCGGCCGGCATCGCGGGTTTCGCGCAGGGCATTGACGATGTGCAAATGGTTGCTCTGCTCGTAGCGCGTCATGCGCCAGTAGGTGCCGATCGAAACCACGCCCACCACGACGTTCGCCACGAACAGCGATAGCGCCGCCAAGCCGTCGAGTGAGAGTTCAAGTGCCATGGGCCCTGCGTGAAATGGAATCGGTCGGGCGCCTGCCCTGCTGGCCGGTAGTCTGCCCGCGGGCCGGCGGGGCGATGCGCGAACAAGCGTGGCTTTCCGCCCCCAATCCCCGCGGGCATGATGGCGCCATGCCAGAAAACCGCGCATTCCGCATCCGCCTGCAGGCCGAGCCCGCCATCGAGTTCGAGGGGCAGGCACAGCACTCGGTGCTGGAGGCGGCCCTGCGCGCCGGCTTCCGGCTCGCCAGCTCCTGCCGCAACGGCACCTGCCGCGCCTGCATGTGCCGGCTGCTCAGCGGCGAGATTGCCTACCGCATCGAATGGCCGGGCCTGAGCCGTGAGGAGAAGCTCGAGGGCTGGATACTGCCCTGCGTGGCCCTGCCGCGCAGCGACCTGGAGCTGGCGCCCGCGCGCAAGACATGACCCCGCCGTCCACAGCGACTGTGGACAAGTCCGTGCACAGCCTGGGTGCGCGACAGCCAAGTGCTTGATTTGAAAGCCACTTTCTTGCCCTGCCTCAGAATGTGGCAGGAGCATGCGAGGCCGGCGCGCGGATAATCCGGGGTTGCCCACGAGATCCCCATGCATCGCACCATCTTCACCACGCCCGTGGTCAACACCCTGCTGCGCGCAGCCTCCATCGCCTTTCTGAAGCTCGCCGGCTGGAAGCTCGAGGGCAGCCTGCCCGCGGCGCATGCGCGGTGCGTGCTCATCGCCGCCCCGCACACCAGCAACTGGGACCTGCCCTACACGCTGATGGTGGCCTTTGCGCTGCGCCTGAACATCTACTGGATGGGCAAGCAGCAGATCTTCCGCTTCCCCTTTGGCGGCCTGATGCGCTGGCTGGGCGGCATCGCGGTGAACCGCGAGCAGTCCAGCAATCTGGTGGCGGCCTCGGCGCAGGCGCTGCGCGCGGCCGACGGCCCGCTGCAGCTGGTGGTGCCGCCCGAGGGCACGCGCAGCAAGACGCGCTACTGGAAGACCGGCTTCTACTGGATTGCCGTGACCGCCGAGGTGCCCATCGTGATGGCCTATATGGACTACCCGCGCAAGCTCAGCGGCCTGGGGCCGGTGTTCACGCCCAGCGGCGACGTGGAGGCCGACATGGCCAAGATCAAGCAGTTCTACGCCCCCTTCAAGGGCAAGAACGAGCAGCAGTTCGACGCCAAGCATTGAGGCTGGCCAGACGTGCAAAGGGCCAGGTCTTGCCTGGCCCTTTCCCGCTCTTGAATCGCCAAGCCTCAGCGCCGTGCCGGCTCCGGCAGCTCGATCTTCACCTCCAGCACCTCGAGGTCATCCTGGCGCTCCATGTGCACCTTGATGTCGTCCGGGTTGATGGAGACGTACTTGGAGATCACCGCCACCAGCTCGCGCTGCAGCTGGGGCAGATAGTCGGGGCTGGCGCCGCGACCGCCGCGCTCGTGCGCGAGGATCAGCTGCAGGCGCTCCTTGGCCACGCTGGCCGTGCTTTTCTTCTCGCCGAGGAAAAAGGACAGGAATCCCATGCTGTGTCCCTTCCTCACTTGCCGCCGAACAGGCGCTTGAAGAAGCCGGGCTTGACCGCCTCGATGAAGCGCATCGGCTTGTCCTCGCCGAGGAAGCGCGCCACCACGTCGGCATAGGCCTCGGCCACGTCGGTGCCCTTCATGTGGATGGCCGGCAAGCCCTGGTTGGAGGCCTGCAGCACGCTCTCGGACTCGGGGATCACGCCGATCAACTGGGTGCGCAGGATCTCGTGGATGTCTTCCAGCGACAGCATCTGCCCGCCCTCGACCCGGTTGGGGTTGTAGCGCGTGATCAGCAGATGCTCCTTGACGGGCTCCTTGCCCTCGATGGCGCGCTTGGTCTTGCTGTTGAGCATGCCCAGGATGCGGTCGGAGTCGCGCACCGAGGAGACCTCGGGATTGGTCACCACCAGGGCCTCGTCGGCATAGTGCATGGCCATCAGCGCACCGGTCTCGATGCCGGCCGGCGAGTCGCACACGATGTAGTCGAACTCCATCGCCTTCAGCTCGTCCAGCACGCGTTCCACGCCGGCCTGGTTGAGGGCATCCTTGTCGCGCGTCTGCGAGGCGGCCAGGATGTAGAGCTTCTCGACCTGCTTGTCCTTGATGAGGGCCTGGGTCAACTTGATCTCGTCGTTGATGACGTTGATCAGGTCATAGACCACACGGCGCTCGCAGCCCATGATGAGGTCGAGGTTGCGCAGGCCGACGTCGAAGTCGATCACCACGGTCTTGTAGCCGCGCAGGGCCAGGCCGGTTGCAAAGCTCGCGCTGGTGGTGGTCTTGCCGACCCCGCCCTTGCCCGAGGTCACCACGACGATCTTGGTCATCGAATACTTTCCTTTTTTCCAATAGAGCTTGGTCGGAGCGACCAACTCAGAGTTTGAGTGCTTCCATCACCAGCTTCTCGCCGTCCAGGCGTACCTGGGCGGGCTTGCCCAGCACATGCTCGGGCAAGGGGTTTTCGGTCGTCCGGTAAATGCCGGCGATCGCAATCAGCTCGGCCTCCAGGCTGGCGGCAAAGATGCGCGCCTCGGTATTGCCGCGCGCGCCGGCGATGGCCTTGCCACGCAAGGGCGCGTAGACATGGATATTGCCGTCGGCGATCACCTCGGCGCCATGGTTCACCAGCGCCATCACGATCAGATCGGCGCCCTTGGCATAGACCTGCTGGCCCGAACGCAGGGGCTTGTCGATGATGACGGTCTTGGCGGCCTCGCCCGGCACATGCACTTCGCGCACCTGCTCGACCACCACTTCCTTGATGACTTCCTTGATGACCTCGCGCACCGGCTCGGCTGCCGCCGCTTCGTTGCGCAGCGCCGGCGTGGCATCCGCTTCCGCCAGGCCACAGGCCTGCGCCGCCGCCAGTTGCTCGGGGCTGGCCCCGCTCACCGCCACCGGCTGCAGGCGATAGCGCTCGAGCAGCGCGACCAAGGCAGCGAAGTCGAGCGCAGCCGCGCCCGCCTCGCTCACCAGGCTCAGCTGACCGTCGTCGCCCACCTGTGCGGCCGGCGCGGCCGCCGGCAGCTGCGACAGGTCGATCAGCAGCGGGTCCTGGTTGAACACCTCGGGCGTGTCGCCGAGCCGGGCCTGCAAGGCCTCGGCCAGGGCCTGCAGATCGCTGCTGCGCAAGACCAGCGACAAGGCGGTCAGCGTGGCGCTCTTGAGCTCGAAGATCTCGGTGCTGCGGTTGCGTGGTTCTTGCCTGGCTGCTTGGCCCATGAATGCGTTGTCGCTCTTTGCAAAGTGGCGGATTTTAGCGGGCGCCGCACGCGCCTCCCTAGGCGTTGGCCCCAAGCCGCGCCGGCGCTTGCCACTTTTGCGGGCAATACAAGCCCCACCCTTGCCGATCAAGCACTTAGCCCGGCTGTCTGCATGTCACGCACAGACTTGTCCACATCCACGGTGGACAGTTGGCCCATTTCGGCGCACCGCGCGGGCCGGCCTCAGGGTGCCGGGCGCTTGACTTATCCCCAATCGGTGTTAGGCGGCTTGATGCATTTCGCCTTGCTGCGGCGCAGCTACAGGTTTCCCCTGAGGAACCCGACCCCGTCGCTAAGTCATTGATTCGTATAGAAATCGGCTCGCTGCATGTTTTTGTGGCAAGCCAAGCCCAGCGGCGATGAATCAAGGGTTTAGCGCGGGCCTGCGCAGCTTCTCCACAAAGTTATCCACAGACCTGGTGGATAGATTTTGGAACACATAAGAATCAATGGCTTAGCGAGCTTCCTTGAGTCCAATATGAGCTTGTGAGCGTAACTGAACTGTCATCCGGGCAGGCCGTCGGCGCGCTGGACAGCGTTGCGTCGGTGCGGCCGGGCCATATTGCGTGCGCATGTTTCGGCCTGGGTCGAAATGAAACAGCCGACGCCCACCGAGGCCGCTTCTTGGGCTTGACTTATCCCCATATGTGAGGCTGCGATGACAGGCCTCTGCGAGCCGGCACAAGCCGCGCGCCGCTTCAAGACAGCGGGCCTAAGCCTTTGATTTTGAAAGCTAAATTTCGCCTCCATCGAGCCGGCCCGGACGGCTTGCGGCACGCAGAATCAAGCACTTAGCGCGCCGGACAACATTTTGCTCACAAACTTATCCACAGATTGCATGAATGGGCAAACTGAGCCACCACAATCACTTAGCGAAGAAACTTCACAATCCTGCGGCCCTGCGGTGGCAAGCAGGTACATTGGTAACCCCCGGCGCTTGGGCCGGCAGACGCAGGAGCGAGCGCCTTGGCAACACCGAATTACAGCTATGAGAAACGCCAACGCGAGTTGGCCAAGAAGCGCAAGGCCGAAGAGAAGCGCCAGCGCAAATTGCAGGGCAAGGACGAGGGCGGTGCGGATGCACCGGCACAAGACGGCGAGCCCGACGCGCCCGCCGACCCGGCCCCCGCCAACCCCAGCGAGAGCTGAGGACCGGCACGCGCACGCAGGGCAGCCGCGCGGCCGACCGCGTGCGACTAAAATCCCGCCTCCGCATGGTGTTCTGCCATGCTTCGCTCCATCCGCAAAGTCATGACCCGCAAGCTCTTCGTCACCACTGCCCTGCCCTATGCCAACGCCAATTTCCATATTGGCCACATCATGGAGTACACGCAGGCTGACATCTGGGTGCGCTATCAGCGCATGCAGGGTCAGCAGGTGCACTTTGTGTGCGCCGACGATGCGCATGGCGCGCCCATCATGATTGCGGCCGAGAAGGCCGGCAAGACGCCGCAGCAGTTCGTGGCAGACATCGCCGCGGGCCGCAAGACCTATCTGGACGGCTTCCACATCAGCTTCGACAACTGGCACTCGACCGACGGCGCCGAGAACCACGAGCTGTCCAGGGAAGTCTATTTGGCCCTGCGTCGCAACGAGCTGATCGAGGTGAAGACCATCGAGCAGTTCTTCGACCCCGAGAAGGCGATGTTCCTGCCCGATCGCTTCATCAAGGGCGAATGCCCCAAGTGCGGCGCCAAGGACCAGTACGGCGACTCCTGCGAGGTCTGCGGCGCCGTCTACACCCCGACCGAGCTGAAGAACCCCTTCTCGGTGCTGACCGGCGCGACGCCGGTAATGAAGAGCTCCGAGCACTATTTCTTCAAGCTCAGCGACCCGCGCTGCGTGAGCTTTCTCGAGCAGTGGACCCAGACCCCCGGGCGCCTGCAGACCGAGGTGCTCAACAAGATCAAGGAATGGTTCACAAAGGATGATGAGGGCAAGGGCGGCCTGGGCGACTGGGACATCAGCCGCGACGCACCCTATTTCGGCATCGAGATTCCGGATGCACCCGGCAAGTACTTCTATGTGTGGCTGGACGCGCCGATCGGCTACCTGGCCTCGCTGAAGAACTACCTGGGCAAGCTGGGTCAGGATTTCGACGCTTATATGGCCGACCCAAGCGTGGAGCAGGTGCACTTCATTGGCAAGGACATCACCTATTTCCACACCCTGTTCTGGCCGGCCATGCTGCACTTCAGCGGCCGCAAGACGCCCAACCATGTTTATGTGCATGGCTTCCTGACCGTCAACAACGGCGAGAAGATGAGCAAGAGCCGCGGCACCGGCCTGGACCCGCTCAAATACCTGAAGCTGGGCCTGAACGCCGAGTGGCTGCGCTACTACCTGGCCGCCAAGCTCAACTCCAAGGTCGAGGACATCGACTTCAACCCCGAAGACTTCGTCGCGCGCGTCAACAGCGACCTGGTCGGCAAGTACATCAACATCGCCTCGCGCGCCGCGGGCTTCCTGAGCAAGCGCTTCGGTGGCCATCTCTCCGGCGATCTGGGCGTGGAGGGGCGTGCCCTGCTGGACGGCCTGCGCGCCCAGGCCGGCGCGATTGCCGAGCTCTACGAGGAGCGCGAGTTCGGCAAGGCGCTGCGCGAGATCATGCTGCTGGCCGACCGCGTGAACGAGTACGTGGACCAGAACAAGCCCTGGGAACTGGCCAAGCTGGAAGGCAAGGATGCGGTGCTGCACGATGTCTGCAGCGTCTGCATCGAGGCCTTCCGCCTGCTCAGCATCTACCTCAAGCCGGTGCTGCCGGCGCTCGTGGCCAAGGTCGAGGCCTTCCTGCGCGTCGAGCCCATGCAGTTCGCCGATGCCGCGCGCGCGCTCGGCGCGCATCAGATCGGCAACTACGAGCACCTGATGCAGCGCGTCGACCTGAAGATGGTCGAGGCCCTGTTCGAAGCCCCGCCCGCGCCCAAGGTCGTGCCCGGCGGTGAAGACCTGGCCCCCGAGATCAAGATCGATGATTTCGGCAAGGTGGATCTGCGCATCGCCAAGATCCTCAAGGCCGAGCATGTGGAAGGCTCCGACAAGCTGCTGCGCCTCACGCTCGACGTCGGCGAAGGTCGCACCCGCAATGTGTTCAGCGGCATCAAAAGCGCCTACCAGCCCGAGCAGCTGGAAGGCAAGCTCACCGTGATGGTGGCCAATCTGGCGCCGCGCAAGATGAAGTTCGGGCTCAGCGAGGGCATGGTGCTGGCCGCCAGCCACGCCGACGAGAAGGCGCATCCGGGCATCTTCGTGCTGGAGCCCTTCCCGGGCGCCCAGCCCGGCATGCGGGTGCGCTGAGCGCCCGGGCCGACCCGTAAAATTCAACCCATAGACAACCGCGAGCAAGCCGATATGCCGTTCTTCTGGAAGCCCTACAAGTCCGATGTGACCAACTTCATCGACGAGTTGCGGGCCAAGAAGCCCAGCCTCGAGCAGGAGCAGCGCGATGGCCGCGCCCTGCTGTGGGACAAGCAGGTGGACCGTCAGGCCCAGGCCGATTTCCGCACCGCGCGCGTGGCGCAGCAGCCCTACGTCTACCAGACCAAAGAGCACTGACGCAGCGGGGTCGGGTCTTGAGCGATCCTGTCGCCGGCACGCCGCCGTCGCCGCCGTTGACGGAATTGGCCGAACTGCCGGCGCTGGCCGATGCCGTGACCGAGCCGGTGCTGGTGGAGACGATTGACGGCGTGGCCGTGGCGCGCCTGTACGGCGAGCCGCTGTTCGCCATGCCGCAGGACCTCTACATCCCGCCGGATGCGCTGGAGGTCTTTCTGGAGGCCTTCGAGGGCCCGCTGGACCTGCTGCTCTACCTGATCAGGCGCCAGAACTTCAACATCCTCGACATCCCGCTGGCGGACGTGACGCGCCAGTACCTCAGCTATGTGGACCAGATCCGCAAGCACAACCTGGAGCTGGCGAGCGAATACCTCTTGATGGCGGCCATGCTGATCGAGATCAAATCTCGCATGCTGCTGCCGCCCAAGAAGAGCGAGGACGGCGCCGAGCCCGAGGACCCGCGCGCCGAGCTGGTGCGGCGCCTGCTGGAGTACGAGCGCATCAAGCTCGCCGCCGCCAAGCTAGACCAGGTGCCGGTGCTGGGGCGCGACTTCCTGCGCGCCCAGGTGTTCGTCGAGCAGTCGCTCACGCCGCGCTTTCCGGATGTGGCGGCCGATGATCTGCGTGCCGCCTGGGCCGAGCTGATCAAGCGCGCCAAGCTGGTCCAGCACCACAAGATCAGCCGCGAGCAGCTCTCGGTGCGCGAGCACATGAGCATCGTGTTGCGCCGCCTGCAGGGGCGGCGCTTCGTCGAGTTCGAGGAATTGTTCGATGTCAGCCGCGGCCAGCAGGTGCTGGTGGTGACCTTCATTGCGATGCTGGAGCTAGCGCGCGAACGCCTGCTGGAGATCACCCAGGCCGAGGCCTTTGCGCCCATCTATGTGCGCCTGGCCTATTCGCCCACGGAAATCAACTAGACCGCGGCGTGCCGGAAGGTCGTGAACTGGCTGTCGGGCTGGCGCTGCACCATCTGACTCACCGCCAGCACGGCCTGGGTGCGTGAGCTCACGCCCAGGGCCTTGAGCACCGCGGCCACATGGTCCTTGATGGTCTCGACCGACACGCCCAGCTCGCGCGCAATGATTTTGTTGGGCTTGCCCTGCAGCAGCAGGGCCAGCACATCGGTCTGGCGGGGCGTCAGCGACAGGCCCTCCAGGCCGGTGCTGCCCTGGAAGCTGGCGGCGCTGGCCAGCTCCTGGATCTGGCGCAGCTTGTTGGGCGCATCCTCGGGCACCAGATTGCGCGACCCCTCGTTGCCCAGGCTCATGGGCGGCACATAGATGCCGCCCGACATCACCAGCTTGAGCGCCTGGGCCAGCATCTCGGTGCTGGTGCGTTTGGGGATGAAACCCATCGCGCCCTGGTCGATGGCACGGATCACATCGCTGGCGCGGTCGGAGGCCGAGATCACCACCACCGGCAGGGCCGGGTAGGCGGCGCGGAATTCGTCCAGCACGTCAAAGCCGCTGGCATCGCCCAGATGCAGGTCCAGCAGCACCAGGTCGAAGTCCTGGCGCGACTGCAGGGTCTGGCGTGCCGCCGCGGCACTGTCGGCCCCCACCACCTCGACAGCATCGCCCAGGCCCTCGATCACGGTCTGCAGGGCCGACAGGATCAGCGGGTGGTCATCGATGAGCAGCACTCTCATGGGCGGCCCTCCTCTACTGGCGATGTGCTTTGCATTTGGGCCCGAATGATAGGCGGGCGCATGCGCTTTGGGCACACCCCTATTGGGTGGACAGGCTGGGATGCTTGTTCGCCATGCGTATTGCCAGGCGCATTGCTAGGCGTACTGGCGCGTCAGCGATTCGGCCACGCAGACCGGCTTGGCCTGACCCTCGCGCTCCACCGTCACCTCCACGGTGAGTTGCACGCCGGCTTCCAGCGCCTCGAAGGCGAGCAACTTGAAGCGGCCGCGCAGCCGGCTGCCCACCGGCACCGGTGCCGGAAAGCGCACCTTGTTGAGCCCGTAGTTCAGGCCCATGCGGGTCTGTGCGATGCGGAAACCGGTCTCGAAGAAGATCGGCAGCAGGCTCAGGGTCAGAAAGCCATGGGCGATGGGCGTACCGAACGGCCCGGCGGCGGCGCGCGGCGGGTCGGTATGGATCCATTGCTGATCGTCGGTGGCGTCGGCAAAGCGCTGGATGCGCGCCTGGTCGATCAGGATCCAGTCGCTCGTCGCCAGTTCCTGGCCGACCAAGGGCTGCAACTCGGCAAAACTCTCGAACACACGCATCAGGCATCCAACCATTTCGTGAGCGGCTGCCACTGCGCCAGATCGCGTTCCACCCGGCTGCTCGCGACATCCCAGAGCGTCAGGCCCCGGGCCGCCAATTGCACATAGTTCTGGGTATCGCGCAACAGGCCCAGCACGGGCACCGGCAGCCCCTGCAGAAACTCCTGCAACTGCTGGACCGAGAGCGTGCCGTCCTTGGCACGCATGCCCACCAAGGCCAGCGCCGGCTTCCGCTGATGAGGAGGCAGGGCTGAACCCGCATCTTGCAGGCTTTGGATGAAGTCGTATGTCGCCTGGATGTCAAACAGGCTGGGTTGCAGCGGGACCAGCAGCTTGTCGGCCAGGCGCAGCAGGTTTTCAAGCTTCTTGCCGTGCAGGCCGGCCGGGCTGTCCAGCACCACATGGCTGACGCCCTTGGGCGGCCTGGCGATGTTCTTGGCATCGAGCTCCCAGCTGGCGATCGCGGGCAGCTGCGGTGGCCGCAGGCCCAGCCAGCGGCGCGCCGACTGCTGCACATCCACATCCCCCAGCATCACCGCATGCCCCTGACGGGCGTAGTAGCCGGCGATATTGCTGGCCAGGGTGCTTTTGCCTACGCCACCCTTGGGGTTGGCCACGAGGATCACCGGCATGCTCGCTCCTTGTCGCTGTGCTGCAGCATGTTAGCGATACTGCGGCGATGAACCGCATCCTGATCCTCTGCGCCCATCCGGACCTGGCGCATTCGCGCGTCACCCGCCGGATGCTGGCGCAGCTCGCGGCGCTGCCGCCCGGGCCGACGCAGATCGCCTGCCGCGACCTCTATGCGCTCTATCCCGACTATGTGATCGACGTGGCCGCCGAACAGCAGGCCCTGCGCGAGGCCGACCTGCTGGTGTGGCTGCACCCGCTGCACTGGTACGGCATGCCGGCGCTGCTGAAGCTCTGGGTGGACGAGGTGTTCGGCTTCGGCTGGGCCTATGGGCCGGGTGGCGATGCCTTGTGCGGCAAGGACCTGTGGCTGGTCAGCTCCACCGGCGGCTCCGCCAGCGCCTATCGCGAAGACGGCTACAACCGCCATCCGATCGAGGCCTTTCTGCTGCCCTACACGCAGACCGCGCGGCTGTGCGGCCTGCGCTTCTTGCCGCCGCTGTTCCTGCATGGCGCGCACCGCGCCAGCGAGGCCGAGCTGCAGCAGCATGCCAGCGGCTTCGTCCAGCAATTGCTCAACTACCCGAACTGGTGTGGCCAGGCCCCCGGCGGCCCGGTGGCAGCGGCCGACCGCGTCCCGGGCGACGAGCGCCCCGCCCCCGACGCCCAGGAGACGTTTTGATGGAGCATGGCAACTGGTTGCACACCCCGCTGGTGTTCATGGCCGCCGCGGTGCTGGCGGTGCCCTTGGCGCGCTGGCTGAGGCTGGGTTCCATTCTTGGCTATCTGGCGGCGGGGGTGCTGATCGGCCCCGGCGCCCTGGGCTTGGTGAGCGCGCCCGCCACCATCCTGGAGGTGGCCGAGTTCGGCGTGGTGCTGATGATGTTCCTGGTCGGGCTGGAGCTGGAGCCACGCCGGCTCTGGGCCATGCGGCACCCGATCTTCGGCTGGGGTTCGCTGCAGCTGCTGGGCTGCACTGCCGTGCTGCTGGGGCTGGCGCTGTTCTTCGGCCTGCCCTGGCGGCCGGCGCTGGCGGCCAGCCTGGGGCTGGCGATGTCGTCCACCGCGGTCGCGCTGGCGGTGCTGGCCGAGCGCAATCTGGGCCAGACCAGCGCCGGCCAGAGCGTGCTCAGCGTGGCGCTGTTGCAGGACATTGCCGCCATCCCTGTGCTGGCCCTGGTGCCCATCCTGGCGCTGGCCGGCCCCGCCGAAAGTACGGGCGGCTGGCATGCGCTGAAGGCCCTCGGCGCGGTGCTCACCATCGTGCTGGGCGGCCGCCTGCTGCTGCGCCCGCTGCTGCGCTGGATCGCCGCCAGCGACACGCCCGAGATCTTCACCGCCGCCGCCCTGCTGCTGGTGCTGGCCACCGCGGCCCTGATGCAGGCGGTGGGCCTGTCGATGGCGCTGGGCGCGTTTCTGGCCGGCGTGCTGCTGGCCGAGAGCGAGTACCGGCGCGAGCTGGAAACCGACATCGAGCCCTTCAAGGGCCTGCTGCTGGGCCTGTTCTTCATCGCCGTGGGCATGGGGCTGGACCTGCGCGTGCTGCGCGAGCAGCCCGCCCTGGTGGCCGGCCTGCTGGCCGCCCTGCTGCTCGGCAAGGGCCTGCTGCTGAGCGCCATGGCCAGGCTGATGCGCCTGCCCATGGTGGAGCGGCCGGTGTTCGTGATCCTGCTGGCCCAGGGCGGCGAATTCGGCTTCGTGGTGTTCCAGCTGGGCCAGCAATCCGGCCTGCTCAGCGCCAGCCAGGGCTCGGCCCTGGTGGCCGCGGTGGCGCTCTCGCTGGCCTGCACGCCCGCGCTGCTGCTGATCTCGGACCGCTGGCTGCTGCCGCGCCTGGCCGCCAAGGGCAGGCCGCCGCTGGAAACGATCAAGGAACAGCAGCAGGCGCCCATCATCATTGCCGGCTTCGGCCGCTACGGCCAGATCGTCGGCCGCATGCTTTATGCCAACGGCTACACCGCCACCGTGCTGGAGCATGATGCCGAGGCCGTGGAGGGCCTGCGCAAGTTCGGCTGGCGCGTCTTCTACGGCGATGCCTCGCGCCTGGATCTGCTGCGCACCGCCGGTGCCGCCAGCGCCCGCGTGCTGGTGCTGGCGGTCGACGACGTGGCGCAAAGCCTGGCGATCGCCGAGCTGGCGCGCACCCATTTCCCGCAGCTGCAGGTGGTGGCGCGGGCGCGCAATGTGCGGCATTACTACAAGCTGCGCGATCTGGGCGTCACCCTGATCGAGCGCGAGACCTTTGATGCCGCGCTGATGAGCGCGCGCAGCGTGCTGGAGCTGCTGGGCCTGCAGCCGCATGCGGCACGCAAGCTGGCCTGGCGCTTCCGCCGTCACAACCTCGAGCAACTCGCACTGATGGCGCCGCACCACAAGGATGAAGCCACGCTGGTGGCGATGGCCAAGCAGGGCCGCCAGCAACTCGAGGAGATGCTGGCGCAGGAGCGCGCCGCCGCCGCCCGGCATCCGCCCCAGGCCTGGGGGCCGCCCGCCGCCGAGCACGACCAGGGCGTTTGAGACAATCGCCCCATGTACGCTCCTTCCCAACTCGAGGTGCGGCGCTTCTTCTGCGCCACCTACCGCAAGCTGCGCGACCGCCAGCCGCTCTCACCGATGGAGGCGATCGCCGCCGACTGGATCGATCAGCACCCGGAGTACCACGCCGAACTGGCGGACGAGGAAGCGGCGCTGGCCGCCGTCTACAGCGTCGAGGAGGGGCGTACCAACCCCTTCCTGCATCTGTCCATGCACCTCACCATCACCGAGCAGCAGTCCATCGACCAGCCGCATGGCATCCGCCAGGCGGTGGAGCTGCTGGCGGCCCGGCGCAACTCGCTGCACGAGGCCCACCATGCGGCGATGGACTGCCTGGGTGAGATGGTGTGGGCCTCGCAGCGCAGCGGCCTGCCGCCGGATGGCCACGCCTATCTGGACTGCGTACGCAAAAAAGCCACGCAATAGCGTGGCCTTTCGGGGCGGCGGGCCTGCGGGCTCAGGCCTGGATCGAGCCGCCCAGGGATTTGCGCTCGGCCTTGCCGGAGGCGGAATAGACGCCGGTCGCTTCGGCCGGCATCAGCACGTCGATGGCGCGATCCAGTGCCGCGGTGGCGCGCGCCAGCGACTCGCGCTGCGCGGCCACACGGCCACCGGCCAGCACCAGGCGGTTGCGCAGGCCGGCCGGCACATTGCCGGCACGCGCCGCGGCCGAGAAGCGCTCGATCGCCCTGGCCAGCGCCACGTGCAGGCTGGCGGCGTGCAACTCGATCGCCTGGGTGTCGCGGCGCAGCAGCGCCTCGCCCAGCAGATTCAGGCAGCTTTCAACCTCGACCAGGGGCAATTCGAGCTCCTGGGAGAGCGATTCGTTGGTTTCTGAAGATGGCAAGGCGTGCATGGTCGGACCCGCCGGGTTGGCGTTCAACAAGGGCTCACAAAGAACTCAAGCCGGCTCCCCTGCGGGAGCCGAAGGCCTCAGTGCGGCGACATTCGGCTGACCATTTCCTGGGCATTCGCGATCAGCTTGTCGGCAATCGCCTCGGCATTGACGCTGAACTTGCCCTCGGCGATGGCCTGCGAAATACGCTGCACCTTGGCCGCGTCGAAGCTGCCTTCGTCCGAAACGCCGGAAATCAGGCTGCTGGCATTGCTGGACAGCGCGACATGCGCGCTGGCCTCGGCGCCACCCGCCTTCTTCGCGCCGCCGGCCGCATGGCCTTGGGCGCGCCCCGCGTCGGCCGCGCCGCTGCGCTCTGTGCCGACCTGAGCCGGTGCGTGCATCTCAGGGCTGTTACCGATCTTCATGGTGTTCTCCAAAGGAAGGGGCTCGCCCCCAACCTGTCCAGGTTTTTCGGTGTATCGACCATCCAGCCGCGAACTTTAGCCCCGCGGCGCAAAAAAAATAGCCAGGCTCCGACCCGCAGGCCGGACCCACGAACAAGGGCGTGCTCATAGCAGCACCTCCACGCGTCGATCACCGACGGCCCGACCCGTGACGGTCCGGCCATTCTCAAAACGCACCCGCACGGTCTGGCCGTCGAGCCCGACGCTGAGCGCCTGACCCTCGCTGGCCACCGCGAAACCGGGCGCTTGCGCCCAGACCCGCACCGTATCACCGGCTGCAAACCACTGCCGCAGCTTGATCGCCCCCGTGCCAAGCGCCTCACCGGCCGACACGGGTCGGCTCAGCGGGCGGCCCAACAGGAGGCCCGGGTCGGTGGTGACCGTCCCGGCAACTGCCGCTATGTCTATTTCGGCCTCGCGCAGATGCTCTTGAGCCAGCACCGTCCCCGCAGCCAGGGGGGTGGCGGCCACCAGGGCGCGGGCATGCACCTGCACCTGCACCGGCAGCGTCACATTCCAGCGCGCCCGGCCATCCACGCAGCGCAGGCCGATGCGGCTGCGGCCCCAGATCTTCTGGCCGGCCGGCAAATAGGGTTCCACCTGGGCGCAGGGCGCCAGCCGCAGGCGTGCATCCAGCTGCCCCACCTCGACCTCCACGCGCGCCCGCTCGGGCGCAGCGGCCCGGGCGGCGGTCTGGGCCAGCTGCTGCACATGGGCAATCAGGGCCGGATCCAGGGGCCCCGCCGGCGGCGCGGCCACATTCGCCGACACCTGCGCCGTCGCACCCAGGGCCAGGGCCAGACCCGCGCCGGCGAGGCGCAAGTGCTGGGCGGCAGCGGGATTGAGGGCGATTTGAAGCATGGGCGGACTGTAGGCCCAGGCGCGGCCGCTTTGAGCGTCGAAATGCGGCCTGAAGTCCTTGCTATTCCCGCTCATGTTTTCCGAGCTGCTGTCCACAATCGCTTCACCTGCCCCATGGCCGTCATGCGACTTGCATGAGGGCCGCGCAGATTCCAAGGGGAAGCACATGATCAACCGACTCACTGACGCGCTGAACTTCCAGACCGAGGCCCTGACCTTGCGCTCTGAGCGTCAGCGTCTGTTGGCCAGCAATATCGCCAATGCCGACACCCCGGGCTACCAGGCCCGCGACATCGACTTTGCCCGCGCGCTCAAGGAAGCCACCGGCCAGATCGCCACCGCCGGCGCCATGCAGGTCACCCAGGCCGGCCACATCAGCCCGGCCGCCGGCGCCCGCAGCGACAGCCAGAAGCTGCACGCCCTGGCGGCGCAGACCAATCTGGACAGCAACACGGTGGACATGGATCGCGAACGCGCCAACTTCGCCGACAACGCGGTCAAGTACGAGGCCACGCTGCGCTTCATCAACAGCAGCGTGCGCACCACGCTGGATGCGATGAAGTCGCCGAATGCCGCTTAAGGCTGCATAAGGCCGCATAAGGAGTCACGCCATGTCGATGTTCCAGATCTTCCATGTCGCCGGCAGCGCCGTCAGCGCGCAGAGCCAGCGCCTCAATGTGGTGGCCAGCAACCTGGCCAACGCCGACACCGTGGCCGGCCCCGACGGCCAGGCCTACAAAGCACGCCAGGTGGTATTCCAGACCCAGTTGATGGGCGCGGGCCAGGACCAGGGCAATGCCGGCGTGCGCGTGAGCGAGATCTCCGAGGACCAGACCCCCGGCCGCCGCGTGCACGACCCCAAGCATCCCAAGGCCGACGCCGAGGGCTATGTGACCTACAGCAATGTCAACAGCGTGGAGGAAATGGTCAACATGATCTCGGCCTCGCGCTCCTACCAGAACAACATCGAGGTCATGACGACAGCCAAGAGCCTGTTGCTCAAGACCTTGCAAATGGGTCAATCCTGACCCGCCGCCCGGAGCTCGCCATGGCTGTCAGCACTGTCACCCCCACGACCACGAGTGGCACGACCACCACCACCAAGACCGGTGCCACCAAGGATGCGGCGCAGACCGCGGCCGACACGCAGGACCGCTTTCTCAAGCTGCTGGTGGCGCAGATGAAGAACCAGGATCCGATGAATCCGATGGACAACGGCCAGGTGACGACGCAGATGGCGCAGATCCAGACCGTCAGCGGCATCAGCACCCTCAACAGCAATCTGCAGGCCATGTCCAGCAGCCTGGGCAGCCAGTTCAGCCAGATGCAGGTGCTGCAGGGCGCGGGCCTGGTGGGCCGCGATGTCTCGGTGGCAGGCAACCGCATCGCCATGAATGCCGAGACCGGCAAGGGCGAGGGCAGCTTCGAGATCGCCAGCCCCGCCGACCGCGTCAAGCTGGAGGTGCTGAATGCCTCCGGCGCGGTGGTGGACACGGTGGAACTGGGCGCCCAGACCAGCGGCCTGCACGGCTTCAGCTGGGACCCCAAGCAGCTCGACACCAGCGGCAAGCTCTCCTTCCGCATCAGCGCCAGCAGCGGCAGCGCGGCGCTGTCCAGCACCACCTATGCCTCGGACCGCGTGGTGGCGGTCAACAACAACAGCGGCAAGCTGCAGCTGCAGCTGCAGAACCTGGGCCCGGTGGACTACACCAGCCTGAAGACGATCGACTGACCCCGCTTTACTGACACCAGACCAGACAGGACGACACATCATGGGCTTCCAACAAGGCTTATCCGGACTGAACGCAGCGAGCAAGAACCTCGAGGTGATCGGCAACAACATCGCCAATGCCAACACCTTTGGCTCGAAGTCTTCGCGCGCCGAGTTCGCCGACGTCTACGCCAGTGCGCTGAATGGCGCGGGCCAGAGCCCGGTCGGCATCGGCACTTCGCTGGCCGCGGTGTCGCAGCAGTTCACGCAGGGCAATATCTCCACCACCGAAAACCCGATGGACCTGGCCATCAACGGCGCCGGCTTCTTCCAGGTCAGCGACGGGCTCAACCCCACGCTGTACTCGCGTAATGGCCAGTTCAAGATCGACCGCCAGGGCTTTGTAGTCAACAACGCCGGCCTGAAACTGCTGGGCTACCCAGCCGATGGCACGGGCCAGATCCAGCCCGGCCTGGCCCAGCCGCTGCAGCTGCCCACCGCCGGCATCACGCCCGCCGTGACGCAGAAGATCAATATGGAGTTCAACCTGGACTCGCGCGCCAAGACCACCGCCCCCGATCCGGCCGGCCCGCAGACCATGAAGCTGGACGATGCCAAGACCTACAACAACGCCACCTCGCTGACGGTCTATGACGCCAAGGGCCAGGACGTGGCCCTGACCTTCTACTTCCAGAAGCAGGACCCGAGCCCCCCGCCGCCCGACCCGACCTCCACCGTGACTTGGAACGTCTATGCCACCGCCAACGGCGTGCCCGTCGAGGTCGACTCGGCCGGCAATCCGACGCCGGCGGACGCCGACGGCAACCCCACGGCGCCCTACACGCAGCTGAAGTTCGCCAACTACGAGGACAACAGCGTCAGCCCGCCGATCAAGATCGGCCAGCTGGTGCCGCCCACCACCACGCTGGACATGGCCATCCCGGCGGCCGCCAATTCGCGTGGCACCCTGACCCTGCCGATCAGCGGCATCAAGCTGGACATGACCAAGGCGACCGAGGGCGGCACCAGCTTTGCCGTCACCGACGTCAAGCAGGACGGCTACGCGCCCGGCCAGCTCTCGGGCATCCAGATCGACGACAGCGGCGTGATCATGGCGCGTTACTCGAACGGCCAGTCCAAGCCGGCCGGCCAGGTCGAGTTCGCCACCTTCCGCAACCCGCAGGGCCTGCAGCCGGTGGGCGGCAACGCCTGGTCGCGCACCTTCGCCTCCGGCGAGGCGGTGGTGGGCACGCCGGGTGACGGCAATATGGGGGTGCTGCAGTCCGGTGCGCTGGAAGAGTCCAACGTCGACATGACCGCCGAGCTGGTGAACATGGTGACGGCGCAGCGCGTCTACCAGGCCAATGCACAGTCGATCAAGACGCTGGACCAGGTGCTGCAGACCCTGGTGAACCTGCGCTGATCGCCGTTTCTGAGCGCCAAGGAGTACCGCCATGGACCGCATGATTTACCTCTCCATGGCGGGCGCCAAGGCCTCGATGCAGCGCCAGGATGTGCTCGCCAACAACCTGGCCAATGTCTCGACCAACGGCTTCCGCGCCGAGATGGCCGCCTTCCGCGCCGTGCCGGTGCGCGGCGATGGCGCCAGCACGCGCGCCTATGCGCTCGAGACCACCATCGGCTACAACGCCGAGCCCGGCGTGATCTCGGCCACCGGCCGCAACCTCGACGTGGCCATGAAGGGCAACAGCTGGCTGGCCGTGCAGGGGCTGGACGGCACCGAGGCCTACACGCGCGCCGGCTCGCTGGACGTCAACAACGAAGGCCTGCTGGTGCTGCGCAACGGCCTGCAGGTGCTGGGCGACGGCGGCCCCATCAACGTGCCGCCCGATACCGAGGTGCAGATCGGCAGCGATGGCACCGTCAGCGCGAAGGCCAATAACCAGAAGCCCACCACCATCGGCCGGCTCAAGCTGGTGACGCCCGAGGGGCCGCTGACGCGCGGGCCCGACGGCCTGTTCCGCGCCGCCGACGGCGACCTGCCGGCCGACCAGACCGCGCGCCTGCAAGACGGCGCGCTGGAGGGCTCCAACGTCAGCCCGGTCGAGACCATGGTCGGCATGATCGCCGCGGCACGCCAGTTCGAGCAGCAGATGAAGCTGCTGCAAATCGCCCAGACCCAGGGCCAGACGTCCGCCAAGCTGCTCGGCAGCAACTAAAGAGGCTCACCATGATTCGCTCCCTCTTCATCGCCAAGACCGGCATGGAAGCCCAGCAGACCCAGCTGGACACGATCTCGCACAACCTCGCCAACGTCGGCACCAACGGCTTCAAGCGCAGCCATGCGGTGTTCGAGGACCTGATCTACCAGAACCTGCGTCAGAGCGGCGCCAACACCACCGACCAGACCCAGCTGCCCACAGGCCTGCAACTGGGCCTGGGCGTGCGCACCGTCGCCACCTCGCGCAATTTCAGCCAGGGCAATCTGCAGCAGACCACCAACAACCTGGACCTGGCGATCAAGGGCAGCGGTTTCTTCCAGATCCAGATGCCCGACGGCACCACCGCCTACACGCGCGACGGTTCCTTCCAGCTCGACTCGGCCGGCCAGATCGTCACCAACAACGGCTACACCCTGCTGCCCGGCATCACCATCCCGGCGAACGCACAAAGCGTCACGGTGGGTCAGGACGGCACCGTCAGCGTGGTGGTGCCCGGCAATACCGCGGCGCAGACCCTGGGCCAGATCCAGGTGGCCAATTTCGTCAACCCCTCGGGCCTGGAGCCGCGCGGGCAGAACCTCTTTGCCGAGACGGCCTCCTCCGGCACGCCCAATGCCGGCGCCCCCAATGCCAACGGCCTGGGCGCGCTGCAGCAGGGTTTCGTCGAGACCTCCAACGTCAATGTGGTGGAAGAGCTGGTGCAGATGATCCAGACCCAGCGCGCCTACGAGCTCAACTCCAAGGCCGTGCAAACGTCCGACCAGATGCTGCAAAAGCTCGCTCAACTCTGAGGCGCGCCATCATGAAGCAGACCATGCCTTTTGTGATGCTGGCCCTGGCCAGCCTGAGCGCTTGCAGCACCATGTACCGCGAACCGCATATCGAGATGCAGAACGCGCCGGTGGTGCAGCTGCCGGCCGCGCCCACGGTGGTGGCCGCCAACGGGTCCATCTACCAGGCGGCCAGCTACCGGCCGCTGTTCGAGGACCATCGCGCACGCCTGGTGGGCGACACCCTGACGATACAGATCGTCGAAAAGGTCAGCGCCAGCCAGAGCTCCACCAGCGAGATCGACAAGAGCGGCGCGCTGAGCGCCGGCGTCACCGCCCTGCCCGGCATCTCCAGCAACTCCTTCGGGCGCGCCTCGGCGGCGGGCTCGTCGAGCAACAAGGCCACCGGCAAGGGCAGCAACCAGAACACCAACGAGTTCAGCGGCACCATCACCGCGGTGGTCACCGCGGTGCTGCCCAACGGCCACCTGATGATCAGCGCCGAGAAGCAGATCGGCGTGAACCACAACGTCGACGTGCTGCGTTTCTCGGGCCAGGTGGACCCGCGCAGCATCCTGCAGGGCAATACCGTGCCCTCGGCCTCGGTGGCGAATGTGCGCATCGAGCAGCGCGGCCGTGGCGTCGTCAACGACGCCCATGGAATAGGCTGGTTGTCGCGCTTCTTTTTGAACCTTTCGCCCGTTTAAGTTTCTCCAGAATCGGTCGCACTAGTCTCAAGTGCGGCCGCCATGTCTACCACCCCAATCTCGCAGCAGTTCCAGCGCCTTCTCGGGTGGTTTTTCCTGAGCATGGCCCTCGTCAGCACCACGGCCCAGGCCGCCCGCATCAAGGAGGTGGCCAGCGTGCAGGGCGTGCGCAGCAACCCGCTGGTGGGCTACGGCCTCGTCGTCGGCCTCGACGGCACCGGCGACCAGACCACCCAGACCCCCTTCACCGGCCAGAGCCTGACGGCGATGCTGCAGCAGTTCGGCGTCATCCTGCCCCAGGGCGTGACCATGCAGCCGCGCAATATCGCCGCGGTGATGGTGACCACCTCGCTGCCGCCCTTCGCCCAGACCGGCCAGCAGCTCGATGTGGTGGTGTCCTCGATCGGCAATGCCAAGAGCCTGCGCGGCGGCACCCTGATCGCCACGCCGCTGCGCGGCACCGACGGCCAGATCTACGCGATGGCCCAGGGCAATCTGATCGTCGGCGGCGCGGGCGCCTCGGCGGGCGGCTCCAAGGTGCAGATCAACCACCTGAGCGCCGGCCGCGTGCCCGCTGGCGCGCTGGTGGAGCGCACCGTGCCCACCGCGCTGCAAAGCGGCGACAGCATCCAGTTCGACCTCAACGCGGCCGATTTCAACACCGCCCGCAATCTCGCCAAGACCATCAACAAGGCCAAGGGCGAGGGCGTGGCCCAGGCGCTGGACGGCCGCACCGTGCGCGTGCGCGTGCCCGCCGATCCGGACCAGCGCGTCAGCTTCCTGGCCGATCTGGAAGACCTGCCGCTGGACCTCAGCAGCCCGGCCGCCCGCGTGGTCATCAATGCGCGCACCGGCTCGGTGGTGATGAACCAGGCGGTGGCGCTGAGTGCCTGCGCGATCGCGCATGGCAATCTGTCGGTGACGATCAGCTCCACGCCCCAGGTCAGCCAGCCCGGCCCCTTCTCGGGCGGCCAGACCACCGTCACCGAGAAGACCGATATCTCGATCAAGCAGGAACCCGGCTCGCTGATCCAGCTGCCCACCACCGCCAAGTTGGCCGATGTGGTGAAGGCGCTGAATGCGCTGGGCGCCACCCCGCAGGACCTGCTGGCCATCCTGCAAGCGATGAAGAGCGCCGGCGCCATCACCGCGGAACTTGAGGTGATCTGACATGGCCTTCAATCCCCTGCCCCTGAATACCGGCAGCTACAGCGGCGGCAACGCGCTGAACGCCGACACGCGCTCGATCGATGCCCTCAAGGCCTCGGCCGCGCGCGACCCCAAGGCCTCCATCAAGGAGGCCGCCAAGCAGTTCGAATCGCTCTTCATGCAGGAGGTGATGAAGAGCATGCGCGCCTCCACGCTGTCCTCGGGCCTGCTCGACAACTCTGCCACGCAGATGGGCACCGAGATGCTGGACCAGCAGTTCGCCGGCAAGATGACCGGCCTGCCGGGCGGCCTCTCCGCCGCCATTGAGCGCCAGCTGCAGCGCCAGATGGGCATCGCCGACGGCGGTGCCAAGGACGCCACCAAAACCCTGCAGCCCCTGCCCGCGCTGGCCAAGAAGGGCATCGCCCCGCATGTGCAGAGCTTCATCCAGAAGCATGACGCGGCCGCCAAGTCGGCCCAGGAGCAAACCGGCATCCCCGCCAGCTTCATGCTGGCGCAGGCGGCGCATGAGTCGGGCTGGGGCAAGCGCGAGATCAGCAACAAGGACGGCAGCCCCTCCTTCAACGTCTTCGGCATCAAGGCCACGCCCGGCTGGACCGGCAAGGTGGCCGAGGTGCAGACCACCGAATACATCGACGGCAAGGCCCAGAAGGTCACCGCCAAGTTCCGCGCCTATGGCAGCTACGACGAGGCCTTCAAGGACTACGCCAGGCTGATCGGTAGCAACGAGCGCTACCGCGACGTGGTGGCCAAGGCTGGCACGGCCGAAGGCTTTGCGCGCGGCCTGCAGAAGGCCGGCTATGCCACCGACCCCGAGTACGCCGACAAGTTGGCGCGCGTCATCAACACCACGGTGCGCGTGCAGCGCGCCCTGGCCTAAGGACAGATCATGGGCACCGGAGCACTGCTCTCGCTGGGCATGCGCGCAATGTTCGCCAACCAGGCGGCCTTGCAGACCATCGGCCAGAACATCGCCAACGCCAACACGCCGGGCTACTCGCGCCAGCAGGTGGTGCTGACCACGCCGGCCGGCCAGGTCACCGGCGCCGGCTTCTTCGGCAAGGGCGTGGTGGTGCAGACCGTGACGCGCAGCCACAACGAGTTCCTCACCAAGGAAGCCTTCAACTCCAGGTCCATCGCGGCCATGGACAGCACCGCCAACAACCAGCTGGCGCAGCTCGAGAAGCTGTTCCCGCCCGGCGAACAGGGCCTGGGCTTTGCTGCCAACCAGTTGCTGAATTCGCTCATGGACGTGGCCAGCCACCCGGCCGACCCCTCGGCACGCCAGGTGGTGCTGGGCCGCGCACGCGAGCTGGCCTCGCGCTTCGCCGGCGCCGGCCAGCAGCTCACCGATCTGCAGGCCGGCGTGGTGAGCGATCTGTCGGCCAATGTGTCCATCGTCAACCAGTTGGCCAAGCAGATCGCCACCGCCAACGACCAGATCGCGCGCGCCAACGGCACCGGCCACACGCCCAACGACCTGCTCGACCAGCGCGACCAGCTGGTCTCGCAGCTCAGCGAGTACATGCAGATCTCCACCCTACCGGCCGACGACGGCACGCTGGGCGTCTTCATCGGCGGCGGCCAGCGCCTGGTGCTGGGCGCCGATGCGCTGCAGCTCTCGGTCAGCCGCGACCCCTACGACAACACCCGCGCCACCGTCAGCATCACCGAGGGTCAGCGCACCCGCACGCTGGACGAGAGCGTGCTCACCGGCGGCTCGGTCGCCGCGCTGCTGAACTACCAGAACAAGGACCTGCAGGACGCGCGCAACATGATCGGCCAGCTCGCCACCGCGGTGGCGACGCGCGTCAACGAACAGCAGGCGCTGGGCTGGAACATGTCCGAGCCGCCCGGCGTCGGCGCGCCCATCTTCACGATCGGCAAGCCGCGTGCCCTGCCGGCCGCCACCAATGCGAAGAACCCCGATGGCAGCTATGCCACGCCGGTCAAGCTCGATCTGGTGCCGGGGCAATCGAATCTGTTGCAAGCCAGCTCCTACAAGCTCACGGCCGACCCCAGCGACCCGAGCAAGTACCAGCTGGTGCGGCTCTCCGACGGCCTGACGCGCAGCGTCTCCGCGGGCGACCAGGTGGATGGCTTCACCATCACCTTCCCGGCCGGCCCGCCGATCTCCACCGACAGCTTCGTGCTCGAGCCGGTCGCCAGCAGCGCCATCGACATGAAGCGCGTGCTCGACTCCACCTCGGGCATCGCCGCGGCCTCGCCGCTGAGCGCCAACGCCAAGGTCAGCAACCGCGGCACCGCCACGGTGGACTCGCTGTTCGCGGTGAACCCGAACGTGCACGGGCTCTACGACCTGAGCAACCCCGCGCTGGACAAGGTGCCGGCCTCGCTGAGCTTCACCAACACCAACGCCCTCGATCCCAAGGGGCTGGACTACCAGCTGACCCTGGCCGATGGCACGGTCTACACCGGCACCTGGTATGCCGGCCAGAGCATCGGTGTGGACCCGAACGCGGTGCCGCCGATGGACCTGGGCTTCAAGCTCAACATCAACGGCGTGCCCAAGGTGCCCGAGACCGTCAATGGCGTGGCCTTCCCTGGCGACACCATCGACATCACGCTGACCAAGTTCCCGGCCAACAACAACGGCAATGCCAAGGCCTTCCTGGCCCTGCAGAAGGAAGCCTATATCGGCCAGAGCGTGCTGCCCGACGGCAGCCTCTCGGCCGGCGCCACCATCACCGATGCCTATGCGGCCTCGATGTCGGAGATCGGTGCGCGCGTGCAGGGCGCGAGCTATCTGTCGGACGTCTCGGCCAGCGTGGCGGCCGATGCCGAGGCCACACGCGCCGGTTTTGCCGGCGTCAATCTGGACGAGGAGGCGGCCCGGCTGATGCAGTACCAGCAGGGCTACCAGGCCGCAGCCAAGGTGCTGCAGACCGCCCAGACCATCTTCCAGGAACTGCTGTCGCTGTCACAGCGTTGATGAAGAAAAGCATCGCCGAGGGCTGAATCATGCGTTTGTCTACCGCCAATATCTTCGATGCCAGCATCGCCACCCTGCAAAAGCGCCAGCAGCATATGCAGGACTCGCAGCAGCGCCTCACCTCGGGCAAGCGCATCGAACGCGCCAGCGACGACCCCACGGGCGCCGCCCGCGCGGAACGTGCGCTCGCCGCGATCGGCCAGGTGGAGGCGAATCAACGCGCGCTGGATGCCAGCCGCAATTCGATGACGCTGAGCGAATCGGCGCTGGGCGATGCCGGCGAGATCCTGCAGCAGATCCGCGAGACCCTGGTGGCGGCCGGCAATGCCAGCTACAGCGACCCCGAGCGCGCCGGCCTGGCCAACAAGATCTCCGGCCTGCGCGCCCAGCTGCTCTCGATCGCCAACCGCCCCGACGGCGTGGGCGGCTTCCTGTTCTCCGGCCAGGGCTCCAGCAACCCGCCCTTCCTGGACACGCCCGGCGGCGTGGTATTCGCCGGCCTGCCCGGCTCGGTGGAAACCGGCAACCTGGACAGCTTCGCCCTCACCGTGGACGGCCGCCTGGCCTGGGAGCAGGGCCGCAGCGGCAATGGCAGCTTCGTGACCGGCGCGGCGGCCAACAGCATCACCGGCTCGCCGGCCAAGGGCTGGATCGACTCGGGCCGCGTGCTCGACCCCAAGCAGCTCACCAGCAACAACTACGACATCGCCATCAGCGGCGTCGCCCCCGCGGCCACCTATACCTTCACCAACACCGACACCGGCGCGGTGCAGAGCGGCGCCTTCTCGCCCGGCCAGACCCTCAGCTTCGAGGGCATGGCGGTACAGATCGGCGGCGCGCCGGCCGATGGCGATCTGTTCCAGATCAAGCCGGCCAGCAGCGACCTGAAGCTGTTCGCCGTGCTGGACCAGGCCGTCACCGATCTGCGCACCACCAACCGCGGCGGTGCCGAGATCACCCAGGCCAATCTGGTCGCGATCCGCGATCTGGATGCGGCGATGAGCAACTTACAAAATGTTCGCAGTCAGGTGGGCGAACGCATGAACAATCTGGACGGCTCCGAAAATCGCATGGCCGCGCTGAAGCAGTACAGTCAGCAGGAACGCTCGGCTGCCGAGGATCTGGACATGGTGCAAGGCATCTCCGATTTCCAGAACCAGCAGACCGGCTACGACGCGGCGCTCAAGACCTATGCCATGGTGCAACGCATGTCCCTGTTCCAATACATCAATAACTAATGAGCAATCACCACAGCATCCTGGGATCCCTGGCCCTGGGCTACACGCCCATGGTCGACAAGCAACGCCTCATCGAAGCCAGCCGCCTGACCGTCTTCCCGCTGCGCCCCGACGCCAAGCTGGATGCCGCCGAACTGCTCGCGGCGGTACAGGATGTCTGGCCCGCCGGTGGCGCGCCGGTGGTGCTCAACATCCTCAACGAGGGCCTGCTGAAGGACCTGCTGGCCAGCCCGCTGCCCAAGAACATCAGCCTTGAGCTGCCCAGCTTCATGGCCGGCGATGCCAGCCTGGCCGAAAGCCTGGCGGCGCGCGCCGCCGAAGGCCTGGGGCTGATCCTCAAGGGGCGCCCGCATGGCGCCATGCCGCCCGGCTTCAAGCAGGTGGTGCTGGACCTGGACGAGGAGCGCGCCAACGCCGCCGGCACGCACCAGCTGCCGGCCGGCGGCCGGCTGCTGTTCACCGGCGTGCACAGCGCCGCGGACTTTGACGAATGCTTCCGGCGCGGCGCCCAGTCGGTGCTGGGCTGGCCCATCCATGGCGAGTTCGAGGCCCCGGCCACGCCGTCCGCCAAGACCGAGATCCAGGCCGATCTGCAGGTGATCGTCGAGCTGATGTCGCGCGTCGACCAGGGCGAGGACATCGTGCGCCTGGAGCAGACCCTCAAGCGCGACCCAAGCCTGGCCTTCAAGCTGCTGCGCTACCTGAACTCGGCCGCCTTCGGCCTGCCGGTGGAGGTCACCTCCTTCCGCCACGCCATCATGCTGCTGGGCTATCCGCGCCTGAAGCGCTGGCTGGCCCTGCTGCTGACGACCGCCAGCAAGGACCACAATATGCGCCCGGTGATGCACGCCGCGCTGCGCCGCGGCCTGCTGCTGGAAGACCTGGCCAAGGGCATGAGCGACGCCGAGCTGCGCGACGAGATGTTCATCTGCGGCCTGTTCTCGCTCTTGGACCACATGCTCAAGCAACCCTTCGACAAGCTGCTGCAGTCCATCCCCATGCCCGAGCGCGTGCGCCAGGCCCTGGTGGACAAGACCGGCCCCTACCAGCCCTATCTGGAGCTGATCCACGCGATCGAGAGCGAATCGGTGTTCGACTACCGCAGCGCGGCCGAGAAGCTGATGCTGGGCGCCGAGGAAATCAACCATGCGCTGCTGCGCGCGCTGAGCAAGGCGGCGCAGCTCGAGTGAGCACGTGAACAGACCCTAAACTGCGGGTCCATGCCCTCCCAGCTCTCGCTGCTCTCCCAAGACCTCGCCGCCCTGCGCGCCCTGATGAGCGGGCTGGGCGACGCCGTGGTGCTGATGGACGAGCGCCTCGAGGTGCTGGAGGCCAACCCGGCGGCGCAGCAGCGGCTGGGCGTCAAGCCCGGCGCGCAGCTGCCGGTGCTGCGCTCCAGCAAGGGCTCCAAGCTGCAGGACTGGCTGACCCTGGCCATGCATGCGCTGCGCGAGAGCCGGCGCGTACCCGCCGCCCCCACCCTGGCGCTGGCCGACGGCACGCGCGCCCAGCTGCAGCTGCTGTCGGTGGACGCCGACACGCCCGACCCGGCGCGCTGGATCCTGCATGCGCGCCTGGAGGCGCTGGCCGAAGCGCCGCCCGCCACAACCACCACAACCACCGCCACCGAGCCGAACGCCGGCCATCTGCTGGACCAGGTCGTGCTGTCCTCGCCCGGCTGGGCGCGCGAGCTGATCAAGATCTTCTGGTCCTCGCCCTTCCCGGCCTATGTGCAGGATGCCCAGTACAAGCTGGTGGTGGCCAACCATGCCTTTCTGGAGCTGTTCGGCCGCCCGCTGGAGCAGCTGGTGGGGCGCGATCTGGTCGACTGGCTGGCGCCCGCCGATCGCGCGGCCCAGCGCATGAACCGCCCGCAGCGGCCGCAGCGCGCGCTGGCGCGCTCGCTCACCCGGCGCGTGCAGGCAGCGGCGGAGTTCCGCCTGCTCGACGCCAGTGGCCGCGAGCGCTGGATGCGCGCCAGCCAGCACCGCATCAGTGACGAGAGCCAGCCGCCGCTCTACATCTGCCTGCTGCAGGACTGCACCGCCGAGCTGGCCGCGCGCGAGCAGGCCGAGCGCTCGCAGCGCGAGATGGAGCAGTGGCTGGACATCAACCCGCTGCCCATGGTGGTGTTCGACGAAGGCGGCCTGCTGCTCAAGTGCAACAGCGCCTTTGCCGCCCTCAGCATCGACGCGCCCACCAGCCTGTTCGACGCCCCGCCCGCGCTGCAGCAGCTGCTGGCCTGGCGCGAGGGCAGCCTGCTCGACGCGCTGAAGCACAGCACGCAGATCTATCTCACCCAGGCCACCCTGGTGGACCCGGCCGGCAAGACGCGCTGGCTGCAGGGCCGGCTGCGCGCGATGCAGCAGGCGCCGGGAAGCGCGCGCCGCTATATGGCGGTGCTGGAGGACCGCAGCCTGGAACAGGAGCGCGACCTGGCGCACCAGCAGCTCGATGCGCTGATGGACACCGCCGGCGTCGGCCTGGCCACCTTCGCCCAGGACGCCGGCTGGCTGCGCCCGCGCACGCCCAAGCCCGCCGCTGCGGGTGCGCCCGGCGCGCCGGCCGCCGCCCATCCCTTGCAGGGCCTGCAGGGCGTGGGGCGCGACATCGTCGAGCCCGATTCGATGGCCGAGTTCGAGCGCCTGCAGCGCGCCCTCAAGCGCGGCGAGCGCGTCGAGGTGCGCTACGCGGTGCGCCATCCCGAGCTGGGGCGGCGCTGGCTGCTGACGCGCGTGGAGCCCGGCCAGCTCGCCTCCGGCCAGCGCACCACCTCGGTGGTGACGCTGGACATGACGGCGCAGCAGCAGGCGCAGGCGCGCAGCGAGCAGCTGCTGCACGAGCTGGCCACCATCATGGACGGCGCCAGCCTGGGCCTGGCCTATCTGCGCGGCGAGCACCTGGTGCGCTGCAACCCCGGCTTCGGCCGCATGCTGGGCTTCGAGCAGGCCCTGCATGCCGGCGCCAGCATCGCCCAGCTGTTCGCAGCCCTGCCCGACCTGTGCCAGCAGATCCAGCTGGCGCTGCCGGGGCTGGAGCCGCAACAGCATTTCGAGGCCGAGTTCGTGCAGGTGGGCACCGAGGCGCCCGGCACGGCGCGCTGGCTCTCGCTGAGCCTGCGCCGCGTGCTCGCCGCAGTGCCACAGGCGGAGACCGAGACCATCGCCGTGATCAGCGACATCAGCCGGCTGAAGGCCCAGCAGGCCCAGCTGGAAAGCCTGGTGCAGGACCGCGAGCTGATGTTCAGCCTTTCCGACGTGGGCATCGCGATCCTGCGCCAGGGCAAGATCGAGCGCGCCAACGACGCGCTCGCCAGCCTCACCGGCTACCGCATCCACGAGCTCTCCGGCCTGCCGCTGCAGGAGCTGTTCGAATCGGCCACCGAGTACGAGCACCAGCAGGCGGCCATGCAGGCCGCGCTGACGCGCTCGGGCCTGTGGCGCGGCGAGCGCCGCGTGCGCCGGCGCGACGGCAGCTCGCTGTGGATGCAGGTCAGCAAGCGCGCGATGCGCCGCGGCCAGCCCGAGGCCGGCCTGATCGCCACCTATGTGAATGTGGACGACCGCTGGCGCGCCCAGCAGTCGCTGATGCTGCAGACCGAGCGCGAGCGCGCGGTGCTGGATTCGGTGCTGGTGGGCATCGTCACGGTGGGCCGCGGCGGCATCGAATGGATGAACCGCTCGGCGCGCCGCATGTTCGGCGGCGATCTGAGCGCCTTCGCGGGCCAGCCCATGAGCATCGTGGCAACACCTGACCCCGACCATCCATTCCGCCAGTCGCATTACCTGGACGAGCTCACCGAGGGCCAGGCCGAGACCTTCGAATGCCGGCTGAAGGCGCGCGACGGGCGCGAGTTCTGGGTGGTGGGCAATGCGGTGGTCACCGGCCTGGAGGAGACCGGCCGTCAGCTCACCTACGCGCTGCTGGACATCGAGCGGCGCCGCCAGGCCGAGGCCCAGACCCTGGCCGCCCAGGCCTCGCTGCGCCGCATCATCGAGGCCGCGCCGCTGGCCATCAGCCTGCACGATGCCAAGACCCTCAAGGTCGAGAAGATCAACCAGGTGGCGGCGCGCCTGGCCGGCCGCAGCGAGGCCGAGCTGCTGGGCGCCAGCCCCGAGGAACTGTTCGGCGTCGAGCAGGGCGAGCAGATCCGCCGCGACATGGAGGACGCGCTGCTGGTGGACGCGGTGACGCACCGCGAGTACCGGCTCGGGCGCGAGGGCCAGACCAGCGTCTGGGATGCGCGCCTGCTGCACCTCAGCGAGATGAACGAGCTGGGCGACAGCAGCGAGCCCGAGCAATTGCTGCTGGTGGCCAGCGACGTCACCGAGCACCGCGCCGCCGAAGAGGCGCGCCTGGAGGCGGCGATCTCGCAGCGCGAGCTGCTGGTGCGCGAGGTGCACCACCGCATCAAGAACAATCTGCAGGGCGTGGCCGGGCTGCTGCAGCAGATCGCGGCGCGCCGGCCCGAGGTCAAGGCGGTGATCAGCGAGGCGGTCGGCCAGGTGCAGGCGATCGCCCAGGTCTACGGCCTGCAGGTCGGCGCCTCCGGGCCGCTGCGCGTGCGCAAGGTGGTGGAGGCCATCACCGGCTCGGTGCAGCGCATGTTCGGGCGCGAGATCCGCACCGAGATCGGCGGCGAGCTGGCCGGGCAGAGCCACCTCTGGGGCCTGCCCGAGGCCGAATCGATCCCGATCGCGCTGACGCTCAACGAGCTGCTCACCAACGCCATCAAGCACAGCGGCGAGCAGGGCCAGGTGAGCTGCCGCCTGCTCTGCGAGCAGGGCCATGTGGCGGTGGAGATCAGCAACCCCGGCCAGCTGCCCGAGGGCTTCAAGCTCGCCAACGTGCCGGGCGGGGTCTCGGGCCTGGGCCTGGTGCGCGCCCTGCTGCCGCGCCGCTCGGCCATTCTCAGCATGGAGAACCAGGGCGATCAGGTGGTCTGCACGGTGGAGCTCTACCCGCCCAGTGTGAACCTGCTGGCGCCGCTCTGAGCGAATTCTTTAATTCAGCGACAATGAAGCCAATTCGAGGGGGCTGAGATTGTGAGCACGAAGGGCAAGATACTCGTGGTCGATGACGACCGGCTGGTGTTGGCCACGCTGACGCATGGCCTCTCGCAGGCCGGCTACGAGGTGATCGACGCCGACAACGGCGACGACGCCATCCTGCTGGCGCGCGAGCATCGCCCCGACCTGGCCCTGCTGGACATCCGCATGGAAGGCATGAGCGGCTTCGACGTGGCCGCCTACCTGCGCGAGTACCTGCAGCTGCCCTTTATGTTTCTCTCCGCCTTTGCCGACGAGGACACCGTCGCCAAGGTGAAGGCGCTGGGCGCGGTGGCCTACCTGGTCAAGCCGCTGGACATCCACCAGATCGTGCCGGCCGTGGAGGCCGCGTTTGCCAAGCGTGGCGAGCGCAGTGCCGCGGCCGAGCGCCATGGAGCGGGAGCCGGTGGTAGCGGCGAGATCCTGGCCCAGGTGGTGCCGGTGGCGGTGGGCATCCTGATGCACCGCTATTCGCTCTCGCGCGACGAGGCGCTGGCACGGCTGCAGAAGCTGGCTGCGCACGAAACGCGCCCCTTGCCGGAGCAGGCGCTGCGGCTGATCGAAGCGGTGGAATTGCTGGCCCTGCCGGGCCACAGCTGATCAGCTCAGCGTAAAGAAGAAGCGCGCGCCGCCGCCCACCTCGGACTCGGCCCAGATGTCGCCACCATGGCGGCGCACGATGCGACGCACCGAGGCCAGGCCCACGCCGGTGCCCTGGAAATCGCTGGCGCTGTGCAGGCGCTGGAACACCTCGAAGAGGCGGTCGGCAAAGCGCATGTCAAAGCCGGCGCCGTTGTCGGCCACCATGAAGATGCGCTCGCCCTGCTCCAGCCGGGTCTCGAAGCGGATCTGCGCCAGCTCGCGCTTGCCGCTGTACTTCCAGGCATTGCCCAGCAGGTTCTCCAGCACCATGCGCAGCAGCGTCGGGTCGCCCTGCACCTGCATGCCGGGCTGCACATAGCACTCGATGGCGCGCTCGGGATTGGCGCGCTTCAACTCATCCAGCACCAGGTTGGCCATCTGGCTGAGGTTGATGCCCTCGCGCTGCAGCGGCCGCGAGGACAGCTGGCTGAGCGAGAGCAGCGCGTCGATCATGCTGTTCATGCGCGTCGCCGCGCCCATCACGCGGTCGATATGGTCGTTGCCGATGCGGTCCAGCAGGCGGCCATAGTCCTCCTTCAGGATGCGCGCAAAGCCCTCCACCACGCGCAGCGGCGCGCGCAGATCGTGCGAGACCGTGTAGCTGAAGGATTCCTGGTCGGCGCGCGCCACCTCGGCCGCGTCCAGCGCCAGCGCCGCCGGCACCGAATCGGGCGCGCCCTGCGGCCACAGGCTGAGCAGCTGCGCCGGGCCCGTGCCCTCAAGGTGCAGCGCGCTGGTGCACAGCCACCAATGGCCGCAGGCCACGCCGCTGTGCGCGCCCGGCTGCGCCAGCGCCTCGCGGATCTCGGCCGGCAGCGCATCCTGGCAGGCGCCCCAGTTCAGGCCCAGCAGTTGCGCGGCCGGGCGCGCCATCAGCTGCGCCGCCACGTCGTTCAGATCGAGCAGCTTGACGCCATGGCCATGGCCATCGGTGGGCGTGCTGAGCAGCCAGGCGGGCCCGGGCATGGCTTGCAGCCAGGGCTGGGTGGCCGCCGGCGCGGATACGGGCACGCCGGCGGGCGCGGCGCTGGGCTCGGCGCCGGGCTTGTCGGATAGTGACGCCGCGGTGCCGAGATAACCCGCAAAGCGGCCGCTGGCATCCAGGCAGACCTGGGCGCGCAGCAGCCAGCGCGCTGGCGTGCCGCCCGCCTCGCTGGCGCAGGCCTGCACCAGCACATCGTGCAGGGGCAGGTGCTGGTCCAGGCGTTCCTGCAGCGAGGCGCCGGGCCCGCTGTCCACCAGGGCAAAGCGCTCCCACAGCGACTGCGTGGCGGCCATGCCCACCCAGCTGGAACTGGGCGCCACCTGCGGCGCCTGCCAGCGCACCAGATGGTGCTCGGCATCGGTCTGCCATTGCCAGTGCGGCTGCAGCTGCGCCAGCAGCTGCGCATGCTGGCGCGCCTCGCGCAAGGCCTCGGTGAGGCGCGCGCGGGTCAGGCGCACCGCCACATGCCAGGTGGTGGCCACCGCGCCCAGCAGCAGCGCCACGCCGCAGACCAGGCCGATCACCAGCAGCCCCGAGCCGCTCTCTTCATGGCCCAGGTAGATGCCCAGGCTCAGCAGCAGCAGGCCCGCCAGCCACATCGCCAGCAGCCGCGGGCTGCCCCTGCTGGGGCGGCGGTCGGAGGCGGCTTCGCTGGGACGATTCATGTGAGCCATTGTAAGGACCACTCAAGTTCGCCCGCCGCATGCCGATCACGTCGTGTGGACCCGCATGACCTGACCCCGCCGGTCCACCTACAGGGACAGGCATAGAACACGCAATGACAAGACCCGAGCCCATCGAATGGAGCCCCGACGAGGAGCCCGCCGGCCACGCGCCGGCGCTGCTGCGTGCCTCGCCCGAAATCCAGGCGATCGCGGATCAGCTGCCGCTGGGCGTGCTGGTGATCGAGACCAGCGTGGCGCGCATCCTGCATCTGAACCGCGAGGCCGAGCGCCTGCTGGTGCTGCGCCGCGCCCAGGTGCTGGGCCATGCGGCCAGCCAGCACCTGGACCCGGCGCTGGCCGAGCTGTGCCAGCCGGCGCGCTGGCGCCAGCTGGAGGGCGCACGCCAGGCCGGGCGCGAAGACCTGCGCCTGCAGACCGCCTTCGGGCTGCGCTGGCTGCAGGTGCAGCGCAGCCTGGTCAGCTGGGCCGGCGCGCGCCGCCCGGTCGGCCTGATCAGCCTGCAGGACGCCAGCGCCAAGCGCCAGCTCGAGCGGGCGCTGCAGGAAAGCGACACGCGTTTCCGCGAGGTCACGGACTCGGTGCGCGAATGCCTGTTCGTCACTACCCCCAACTGGGACCGCCTGCATTTCAGCTCGCCGCTGCTGCTCGACACCCTGGGCCTGACGCCCAGCGAGCTGCGCATGGGGCCGCAGCTGTTCGAGCAGCGCGTGCATCCCGACGACCGTGCGCTGTACGCCCGCCGCCTGCAGGCCCAGGCCGAGGGCCAGCCGAGCGACATGGTGCTGCGCATCCTGCACCCCGCCAAGGGCCTGCGCTGGGTGCGGCTGCGCACCCGGCTGCAGCCCCATGCCCACGGCCAGTCGCTGGTCTACGGCATCCTCGCCGATGTCAGCGACGAGCAGGCCCGCCAGGCCGAGCTGCAACGCGCACGCGATCTGGCCGAGGCCGCCAGCCAGGCCAAGAGCGCCTTCATGGCCAATATGAGCCACGAGATGCGCACTCCCATGAACGGCATCATGGGCATGACCCAGCTGCTGCTCGGCACGCCGCTGCAGGACGAGCAGCGCGGCTACGCCCAGGCCGCCTACCGCAGCGCCGAGACCCTGCTGCGCCAGATCAACAACGTGCTGGACTTCGCCCAGGCCGAGTCGGGCCAGCTGGCGCTGGCGCTGGACGCCTGCTCGCCGCGCCTGCTGGCCGAAACGCTGCTCGCACAACATCAGCCGGCCGCGCATGCCAAGGGCCTGCAGCTGCTGCTCGAATGCGGCGACGGCCTGCCGCTGGAGATCCAGGCCGATGCACTGCGCCTGTCGCAGGTGCTCGACAAGCTGCTCGACAACGCCATCAAGTTCACCGCGCGCGGCGAGGTCAGGCTCAGGCTCGAAGCCGGCGCCGAGCAGCTGCATTTCCGCGTGCAGGACAGCGGCGTCGGCATGGCGGCCGAGGATCTGCCGCGTCTGTTCTCGGCCTTTACCCAGGGCAATGCCAGCCTGGCGCGCCCGCATGAGGGCAGCGGCCTGGGCCTGAGCATTGCGCAGGGCCTGGTCAAGCTGATGGGGGGGCAGATCGAGGCGCTCAGCACGCCGGGGCTGGGCTCCTGCATCACCGTGAGCCTGCCGCTGGCGGCGCCGACGGCGGAAATACCGGCAGCGGCGGGGTCGGCTCAGCGAACATCCGGATTGACGCCCTTTTCCGGACGCTCCATTCTTGTGGTCGAAGACAATGAGACCAATCAAGAAGTTATCCGAGAAATGCTGCTGCAGCTGGGTTGCCGTGTCCGCCTTTGTGCGGACGCGCTGAGCGGCTTGCAGGCATTGTGCGAGGAGCAGTTCGACCTGGTGATGATGGACATCCACATGCCGGGTATGGATGGGATGGAGGCCTTGAGCTGGTTCCGCAAGGGGCCGACGCAGCAGTTCAAGTTTCTGTGCCCGCCCAGCACCAAGGTGGTGGCGGTCACGGCCAACGCCCTGGACGGCGATGAACAGCGCTTGCGACAGCATGGCTTTGATGGCTACCTGCCCAAACCCGTCCGACAAAGCCAGTTGCTCGACATGCTCACGCTCAGCATTCCCGATGCCGCCTCGCCCACCGATGCCAATGCCGACCGCAGCCCGCTTGAGGGACGCACCATGACTTCCACACCAGAATCCACGCCCGGTGCGCCCGCCCTGCTGGACAGCCAGGCGCTGGCGCGTCTGCGCGAGCTCGACCCCGGCGGCAAGAACCAGCTGCTGCAGCGCGTCGTGCAGGCCTTTCTGAAGTCGCTGGAACGCCTGCTGCCCGAACTGGCCCAGGCCCGCGCCGGCGCAACGCTGGAGCTGGGCGCGGTGCGGCATGTGGCCCACACCCTAAAATCCTCCTCGGCCAGCCTGGGTGCCCTGGAGCTGTCAAGGCGTTGCGCCGATATCGAGGCGATGGTGCGCAACAACCAGTCCGAGGGCCTAGACTCCCTACTCGACGGCATGCAGGACGAGGTGGAACGTGTGCGCCATGCTCTCAGCGAGCTTTTGACGGGTCCGCAATGAATGCAGTAGATCAAAGCCTGGACGCCGACCTGCCCGAGCAGGCACGGGTGCTGCTGGTCGATGACGACGAGGTCAACCTCCTGCTCACGGCGATTGCCCTGCGCGAGCGCGGCTTCGACATCACCGAGGCCACTGGCGGCGCCGAGGCCCTCAAGGTGATTGGCGAATGGTCGCCCGACGTGATCGTGCTCGACGCCATGATGCCCGAGCTGGACGGCTTCGAGACCTGCCAGCGCCTGCGCGAGATGCCCGGCTTCGAATCCACCCCGGTGCTGATGCTCACCGGCCTGGACGACGATGCCTCCATCACGCGCGCCTACCAGGTGGGCGCGACCGACTTCTTCGTCAAGTCCACCCAGTGGAGCCTGCTGGCCGGGCGCCTGCGCTACCTGCTGCGCAGCTCGCGCACCCGCATCGAACTGGAGCGCAGCAAGGCGCGGCTGGCGCGCGCGCAAGACCTGGCACGCATGGGCAGCTTCGAGTGGCACCGCGGCGTGGGCCACTTCACCCTCGCCAACGAGGCGCTGCGCGTGTTCGGCCATGGGCCGCATGAGCACCTGGACTTCATCAGCGTGATGCGCATGGTGCCGCGCGAGGAGCGCATGCTCTTCATGCGCCTGCTGCGCGACGTGATCGCGCACAACTCGGTGTTGGTGACGGATCTGCCGGTGACGCTGCTGGATGGGCGCTCGCGCGTCATCCACATCGAGGCCGAGCCCGAGTTCAACGAGCATGGCAACGCCAGCGGCTATACCGGCATCCTGCAGGATGTGACGGACCGCCGCATGGCCGAGGACAAGATCCGCCAGCTCGCCAATTTCGACGCCCTCACCGGCCTGCCGAACCGCCGCCAGCTGATCTGGCGCGCCGAGCGTGCCATCGAACAGGCGCGCCGCATGGGCCACGAGGTGGGCCTGCTGCTGATCGATCTGGACCGCTTCAAGGTCATCAACGACACCCTGGGCCATGCCGCCGGCGACGAGTTGCTGATGGAAGTGGGCCGACGCCTGCGCGCCTGCGTGCGCCATTCCGACCAGGTGATGGAAGGCATGCTGGAATCGGTGGGCGGGCGTTCGCACCGCACGCTCGAGGCGGTGGGCCGGCTGGGCGGCGACGAGTTCGTGGCCCTGCTGCCCGAGGTGGCCGACGAGCGCGATGCCGAGCGCGTGGCCCAGCGCGTGCTGGACGCGATGCGCGAGCCCATCTTCATCGCCGGCCAGGAATGCTTCGTCACCGCCAGCGTCGGCATCGCCATCTACCCGCGCGACGGCCTCACCATGGCCGACCTGCTGCGCAATTCCGACGTCGCCATGTACGCGGTGAAGAGCCAGGGCCGCAATGCCTCGGCGCTCTACACCCCCATGCTGGCGGGCCGCGGGCGCGAAAAGCTGGAGCTGGAATCGGCCCTGCACAAGGCCATCGAGCGCGACGAGATCGTGCTGCATTACCAGCCCAAGATCGATGTGCGCGGCGCCCGCATGGTGGGCGCCGAGGCGCTGATGCGCTGGCAGCGCGGCGACAAGCTGGTGCCGCCGGGCGACTTCATCCCGCTGGCCGAGGAAACCGGCCTGATCGTGCCGCTCTCGGAATGGGCGCTGCGCGAGGCGGCGCGCCAGGCCAAGGTCTGGCAGCTCAACTTCGGCTTCAGCGATTCGATCGCGGTGAACCTGCCGAACCGCCTGTTCGAGCGCTCCGACCTGGTCGAGCATATCCACCAATGCGTCAGCGCCTATGGCGTGCCGCACCGTGCGATCCAGCTGGAGATCACCGAGACCGGCCTGATGAAGGATTTGCAGAACGTCATCCCGGCCCTGCACCGTCTCAACGAGGTGGGCGTGGAGATCTCGATCGACGACTTCGGCACCGGCTATTCCTCGCTGGCCTACCTCACCACCCTGCCGATCTCCGAGGTGAAGATCGACCGCAGCTTCGTGCGCGACCTGGGCATCACGCCGCAGAGCTCGGCGGTGGTCACGGCCATCATCGCGCTGGCGCGCTCGCTGGGCCTGCGCGTGATCGCCGAGGGCGTGGAGACGCTGCGCCAGATGGAGGTGCTGCACCGCCTGGGTTGCAGCGTGATGCAGGGCTTCCTCTTCAGCAAGCCGCTCGCGCCCGATGACCTGGAACGCTGGCTGGCCCAGACCGTGCTTCCGCGCAAGGCGCCCTGGATCGCACAGGCCAGCGCGGAGGATGCCGCGACCGAACTGATGCGGCCCATCAGCGGCCAACGCTGATGGACGACACCAAACGCAATCAGCAGCCGCCGGCGCAACTGGCCAAGGGTGCGCTGCGCCGGCTGATGCTGGAGAAGCTCGAGCCCACGCCGGAAAACTACGCGCGCGCCTATGCCGCCGAGGCAGGCGACACGGCACCGGCCGGCGCCAGCGACAACTGGCCCGAGCGCGGCCAGCCGGTGCTGGCCAAGCTGCTGGCGATCGGCGTGAGCGAGCTGCAGGCGCGCCAGGATCTCAACGCGATGCTGCGCGCGGGCCGCTGGGACGAGGCGCTCAAGGTGCTGGAGCGCATCCAGCAGAGCAGCGGCCCGGCGGTGATTGCCGACGCCATGGCCAGCGTCACCGAACGCCTGGTGCGCGGCCTGGAGCGCGGCGGCCGCCAATGGACGCTGGCGCGCAAGAAGGACGGCCTGGCGCGCGTGCTGGAAAGCAACCGCAACGATCCGCAGCGCCTCGTGAACCGGCTGCGCCAGCTGGTGGCGAGCTGGGACAGCGACGTCAGCGACGCCAGCATCGATACCGTGCAGGATGAAGAACAGCCCGGTGGCACGCCCAGCCAGTTCTTCAGCGAGGAAGAACAGGCGCTGGACACCAGCGCGCCGCCCACTGATGGGCTGCAGGCCTGGCCGCAGCTGGGCCAGAGCCTGCACCAGACCATCCAGCACGCCCTGCCGGCGCTGGACGAGCGCGCCGACGCGCTCAAGCTGGAGCTGGAGGCCTGCCTGGCCGAGGTGCGCGCCCATGGCGCCACGCCGCAGCGCGCCGAGACCATGGAGGCGCTGTGCCTGCGCGCGCGCCGCATGCTGGACCACCGCCACCATCTGTTCGGCCAGCTGGGCGCGCTGTGCAAGGAGCTCAGCGCCAGCCTGGTGGAGCTGGCCGAGGACGACTCCTGGGCGCGCGGCCAATGCGAGGTGATGAACGAGGCGCTCGAGCAGGGCGTGAGCTCGCGCGTGGTGCGCATGGTGGACGAGATGCTGGGCGGCACGCGCCGGCGCCAGCGCGCGCTGCGCGAGGAGCGCCGCAAGGCGCGCGATTCGCTCAAGACCCTGATCCACCAGATGCTGGCCGAGCTGGCCGAACTGGGCCAGCACACCGACCGCTTCAGCGACAACGTGGGCCGCTATGCCGAGGTGATCGAGCGCGCCGACACGATCGAAAGCCTGGCCGGCGTGGTGCGCGAGATGGTGGAGGAAAGCCGCAGCGTGCAAAGCCTGGTGCAGGCCACTCAGGCGCGCCTGACCGGCGAGCATGAGCGCGCCTCCAGCCTCTCCAAGCGCGTGGACGAGCTGGAGGGCGAGCTGCGCAAGCTCTCCAGCGAGGTGCAGACCGACCAGCTCACCAAGATCGCCAACCGCCGCGGCCTGGAGGCCGCCTTCAACACCGAGCAGGCCAAGCTGGAACGCGAGGGCTCGGTGCTCGCGCTGGCCCTGCTGGACGTGGACAACTTCAAGAAGCTCAACGACACCCTGGGCCATGCGGCCGGCGACGTGGCGCTGAGCTCATTGGCCGCGCGCGTGACGCAGATGCTGCGCCCGGGCGACCTGGTGGCGCGCTACGGCGGCGAGGAATTCGTGCTGATGCTGCCGCGCACCCCGCTGGACGAGGCCCAGCAGGTGCTGACGCGCCTGCAGCGCTCGCTCTCCGCGGCGCTCTTCATGCACGAGGGCAAGGACGTGTTCGTGACCTTCTCGGCCGGCATCACGCTCTACCGCCTGGGCGAGAAACTCGAAGAGGCGCTGGACCGCGCCGACGAGGGGCTTTACGAGGCCAAGCGCACCGGCAAAAACCGCGCCTGCATCGTCGACTAGGCTCGCGTTAGAAGCCGAAGGCGAGGCGCAGCCCGCCCCAATGCCGGCCCTTCACCATGATGGGCGCCGAGGCCTCCTTGAGCAGCACGAACTTGCCGCCGCCCATGTCGCGGCGGTAGGTCTGCAGCAGGAAGGGCCGCTGGTTGCGCGCCGAGGCCAGGCCGGTGCGGTCATTGAAGATGCGGCGGTAGCGGCTGTGCGCGGTGTTCCACACCACGTCGCCGGCACGCTGGGGCTGGCAATAACTCTTGTTGTGCGTGGCCACATAGCCGTTGCGGTCCACCGCGATGCAATACACCACCTTGTCGCTGAGCTTGAGCAGGCGCTCCTGCACGGCCGGGAAGAGGCGGTCGGCGAGGCCGACGAAATCGGTCAGATGCTGCGGCGGGTTGGTGCCGACTATGGGCTTGTAGCGCTCGTCGAACAGCTGAGCCTCGCTGATCTGGCGCGCGGCCAGGGCCTGCTCCAGCTGGTCGGCGATCTCGCGCGCCGCCGCCTGGGCGCCGCGGATATAGAGCGCGTCTTCCACTTCCACGCCCGAATCGGCGATGCGCTCGATCAGCTCCTCCGACAGGCGCAGGAAGCGGTCGCTGCAGGCAAAGGCGGCATCCAGATAGCGCATCGCCTGCTGCACCTCGCGCTCCAGCTCACCCGAGCGCTGCGCCAGCTGCAAGGTGGTCTGCTGGCTCTGCTGCGCCGAGCCGGCAATGCGGCCCACATCCTGTTCGACCTCGGCAAAGGCCTGGTGGATGCTACTGCCACCACCACCGGCCGCATCGCTGCGCAACTCCTGGCTGAACTTGTCGACGCGCGCATCCAGCTGCGCCACCGTGCCCATGATGGACTTGGAGGAACTCTCGACCTGGGCCGCCAGCGCCTTCACCGCATCGGCCACCACGCCGAAGCCGCGCCCGGCCTCGCCGGCACGCTTGGCCTCGACCGAGGCATTGAAGGCCACCAGCCGGGTCTGCAATGCGATCTTGGTGATCTCGGAGGCGGCGTCGGACACCTGGTGCAGGGTCTGCACGATGCCGCCCACCTCGTTGCCCACCTGCTCGAGGGCCTGGCGGGCACGCGTGACGGCGGCGCGGGTCAGGTCGGTGGCGGAGGCGATCGCCAGCTGCGACTGCTGCACCTGGCCCAGCTCGGTGGAAACGGCGGCCATGGCCTGGGCCTGGGCGGTGACGACCTTCTGGGTGTCTTCGAGCGCGCCGCGCACCTCGGCGGCGTCCTTGCCGAGCGAGGACATGCTGCGGGCGAGGTGCTGCACCAGCGATTGCGAAGAGGACGCAGCCCCGGGCTGCGCAGAGGCAGGCTCAGGCGCTTGCACCGATTCCTTGCGGCGACTCCACTGCAACATTGCTGTCCCTCATGGTTCTGATCGCCGGCATTGTGGGGCCGGTCGTGCCGCAGAGCTGACGGGCAGCTTACCCGGCCAGCCGGGCGCTCACCACTCGCGCAATTTGACACGCAAACGCGCGATGGCCTGGCTGTGCAGCTGGCAGACGCGCGACTCGGTGACCTTGAGCACCGCGGCGATTTCCTTCAGGTTCATGTCGTGCTCGTAGTACATGCTCATCACGTACTGTTCGCGCTCCGGCAGGTTCTTGATGGCGGCCACCAGGGCCTGGCGCATGCGATGGTCCTGCAGCAGGGCCATCGGGTTGTTGCTGTCGTCGGCCACATGGCGGTCGAGGTAGTCCTCGTCGCCGTCGTCGCCGCTCATGTCTTCCAGATAGACGAGCTGGGTGCCGCGCACCTTGCCCAGCAATTCCTGGTACTCGGTCAGGCTCACGCCCATCTCGACGGCGATTTCCGATTCCTGCGGCGCGCGGCCCAGCTTCTGCTCCAGCTTGTGCACCGCCTGCTCGATGGTGCGCTGCTGACGGCGCGTGCCGCGGCTCATCCAGTCGCCGCCGCGCAGCTCGTCGAGCATGGCGCCACGGATGCGCTGGGTGGCAAAGGTCTCGAACTGCACGCCCTGGCCCACGTCGAAGCGCGAGAGCGCGTCGGTGAGGCCGATCAGGCCGACCTGGATCAGGTCGTCCAGCTCGACATTGGCCGGCAGCTTGGCAATCATCTGATGTGCCAGGCGTCGCACCAGCGGGCTGTACTGCTTGATCAGGGAGGAGTTATCGAGGCGACCTTTGGCGGTATACATCATCGGCTCCAGCTTATCAGTTGGCGGCCATCACCAGGCCTTGGGCCGGGACGGTGGCTGGACGGCGCTGCCACATGGCGCGCGGACGCAGGGGCATGGCATCGGCGGCGGGTTCGGCCACCATGCCGGGCGGTGCGGCAATCAGGAGTTCACGCGCCAGATGGCGCAGCTCGGTGCTCATCGGGCTGCTGGCGGGCATGCGCGGGTCCAGGCAGGCCCAGTCGCGCAGCACGGCACCCAGGAAGCCGTCGCCGCAGCTGCTGATCTGCGCAGCGATGCGGTCGGCCAGGCGCAGCTGGGGCGAGCAGGCCAGCAGCAGGCTGTAGACCATCAGGCCGGCGCGTTGCGCCAGCCATTTCATGCCGGCATAGGCGTGGGTGACACTCATGGTGTCAGTATCCGCCAAGAGCACCGGGCGCACCTCACGCGAAGCCACCACGCGGGCCAGTTCGGCGGCACTTGCGTGCAAAAGCACCACATCGGCGTAGGGCGCGGCGTCGGTCACCACCTCCAGGAACTGGGCGGCCGAGCCGTTGGCGTTGATATAGCGCATCGGCAGGCCGCGCGCCGGCAGGTAGGAGACATGCTTGGACAGGCGCTCCACGCAGGAGGCCAGGTCCACCGCGGCCAGCTCGCCCGCCTGCGGCGCCTGCTCACCGGCGTCGATCACCAGCGTGTGCAGGCCCAGCTCAGCGAAGGCCGCGCACAGGCCCTCCAGCAAGGCGCCGCCGCCCACCACATGGGGGTTGCTGACCACCGGCACGAAGCGCACGCGGGAGCTGGCAAAGAGCTTGCGCAGGCCGTCGGCCTGGTCTTGCGGGGGGGTGCTGTGGTCGCGCATGAGAGTCACCTGCTTGGGGTTACTTCTTGGTCTAGGGTTCAGTGGACGCCCATGGCGGCCGGGATGCCGGTGGCCAGCGCGGGGCCCCCTGCAAAAATCAGATTCACGTCGGCGTTGTCCATGCGCCAGGCGGCGGTGGGCTGGCTGCGCATGGCGCGCTGCACCAGCGCCTGGGCCGACAGGCGGTGCCAGTCTTCCGGCACGCGCTGGCCATTGGCCACGCCGATGATGCGCAGCTTGTGGCGGATCATGGTGTCCAGCGCCGGGCCGAGCTTGACGGCCTCGTCGATCTTGGAGAGCACCACGCCCTGGCATTCGCTGGCACGCCAGGCGGCCACCACGTCGTCGATGGTCTCGCCCTGCTGGGCCGCATTCACCACCAGGATCTTCTTCACGCTGGCGTGGGCCAGCATGTCCAGCAGCTCGCGGGTGCGGGTGTCGCGCTGGGCCATGCCCGCGGTGTCGATCAGCACCATCTTCTTGGCGCTGAGCAGCTCCAGCAGGTCTTCCAGCGAGGCGCGGTCATGCGCGGTATGCACCGGCACGCCGAGGATGCGGCCGTAGGCGCGCAGCTGTTCGTGCGCGCCGACCCGGTAGGCGTCCAGCGTGATCAGGCCCAGCTGGCCGGCGCCATGGCGGGTGGCAAAGGCGGCGGCGATCTTGGCGGTGGTGGTGGTCTTGCCCACGCCGGTGGAACCGATCATGGCGAACACCCCGCCCTGCTCTTCCAGCGCCGGCATCGCCTCGTCGGTGAGCAGATTGCGCGCCAGCACATTGGCGGCCCATTGGTTCTCGTCGGGCGAGCCGGTCTTATCCTCGGCCAGATGGGCCGGGCAGCCTTCCACCAGCTTGCGCACCAGGGCGGGCGAGAAGCCCACTTCCAGCAGACGCTGGGTCAGGCGCGCCTGGGCCGGCTGGCGCTGCAGCTTCTCCATGAAGGCCAGGGCGCCAAAGCGCTCCTCGATCATGCCCTTCATCGAGCGCAGCTCGTTCATCATGTCCTGCTGGTCGCGGCGCGAGGCGCTCGGGATGTCCGACAGGCTGGGCATCTCGGTGAGGGCCTGGCGCACATCGGGCACGCGGATCTCGTCGCGCAGCACCGGCGGCACGCGCGGTGCAGCGGCCTGCGGCGCGCTGCTGCTGTCGACGCGGCGGGCATTCATGGCCTGCATGGCGGCCTGGGCGCGCTGCTGGCGGAGCGCGGCCAGCGAGCTGACGCCCTCGGCCTCCACCGGGTCGGCGGCGCGATCGTCCAGCATCGGGTCGGCCAGCATCGGATCCTGCTGCCCCTGCAGCTCGGCCTGGCGGCGCTTGAGCATGCGCTCGCGCACATAGTCCTGGAAGGACAAGGTGCTCATCGCCAGCGTGTTCACGTCCTCGTTGACCTCGTTGCCGAAGCCGGGCTCGTGGCGCTCGGCCAGGCGGGCGGCGAGCCGGCCGCGCGGGGCTTCGGCGGGGGCCTGGGGCTGGGCCTGGGCCGGGCGCGCGGCGACGCGGCTGGGGCTGCTGACGCGCGGTGCCGTGGCGGCCACGCGCTCGATCTGCGACATGCCCTCGGGGGCCATCGCCAGCACCTCCACGCCTTCGGCGCAGGGCTTGTTGGAGAGCACCACGGCGTCGTCACCGAAAGCCTGGCGCACCAGGGCCATGGCCTCGCGGGAGGTGCGGGCGGTAAAGCGCTTCACATTCATGCCGTGCCTCCGATGATCGAACCGATGCGTATCGTGTGGGTTTCGGGAATTTCGCTATGGCCCAGCACCTTCAGGCGCGGGGCAGCACGGCGCAGCAGGCGCGCCATCGGCGCCCGGATCAGGTCGGGCACCAGCAGGCAGGCGGGCACGCCGCGCTCTTCCTGGGCCTGGGTGTTCTCGGCGGCGCTGCGCGCCAGGGTGTCGGCCACGCCGGGGTCCAGCGCGGCGCCATGGGGCGAGTTCAGGGCCTGGGTCACCAGGCGCTCCAGCTCGGGTTCCAGCGCGATCACGTCCAGCTCCTTCACCGGGCCATAGATCTGCTGCACGATGGCCGGGGCGATATGGGTGCGGATGCGGCGGGCCAGCTCGGCCGGGTCGCTGATGGCGCCGGGGCCGGCCGCGTTCTCGGCGATCGATTCGACGATGGAGCGCATATCGCGGATGTGCACGCCCTCCTCCAGCAGCAGCTGGAGAACTCGTTGCAGGGTAGCGATGCCGACCATTTTGGGTATCACGTCTTCGATCAGTTGCGGTTGCAGCTTGGTGAGGTGGTCCACCAGTTGCTGCGTCTCCACCCGGCCCAGCAAACGGGCCGCGTGGACTTGCATCAAGTGTGAGAGATGGGTGGCAATCACGGTCGAACAATCAACCACGGTAAATCCCGCCATTTGGGCCATATCCCGCTGGCGGTCTTCGATCCACACCGCCGGCAGGCCGAAGGCCGGATCGGTGGTCTGGGTGCCGATCAGGCGCTGGGTGGCGTGGCCGGGGTTGATCGCCAGCCACATGCCGGGATAGGCCTCGGCCTCGCCGATGACGGCGCCGCGCAGGGTCAGGCGGTACTGGCTGGGGCGCAGCTCCAGGTTGTCGCGGATATGCACGGCCGGCGGCAAAAAGCCGACTTCCTGCGCGAACTTGCGGCGAACGCCCTTGATACGAGAGAGCAGATCGCCCTCCTTGTTCTTGTCCACCAGGGTGATGAGGCGGTAACCGACCTCCAGGCCCAGGGTGTCCACCGGCACCAGATCGTCCCAGCTGGCCTCGGCGTTCTCGATCGGTACGGCCACCGGCGCCGGCGCCTTGGCCTGGGCGGCGGCGGCCTGCTGCTTGGTGCGCAGCCACCAGGCCAGGTAGCCCATGCTGGATGCGATCAGCAGGAACACCAGATGCGGCATGCCCGGGATCAGGCCCAGCATGCCGATCACGCCGGCGGTGATGGCCAGGCTCTTGGCCGAGCCGAACACCTGGCGGCCGATCATGGTGCCGATGTCCTTGTCCTTGCCGACGCGCGACACCACCATGGCGGCGGCCACCGAGATCAAGAGCGCCGGCACCTGGGCCACCAGCGCGTCACCAACGGCCAGCAGGATGTAGGAATTGGCCGCCTGGCCGGCCGTGAGGCCGTGCTGGGCCACGCCGATGATGAAGCCGCCGACGATGTTGATGAAGAGGATCAGGATGCCGGCCACGGCGTCGCCACGCACGAACTTGCTGGCACCGTCCATGGAGCCGAAGAAGTCGGCTTCGTCGCTGAGCTCGGCGCGGCGACGCTTGGCCTCCTTCTCGTCGATCAGGCCCGCGTTCAGGTCGGCATCCACCGCCATCTGCTTGCCTGGCATCGCGTCCAGGGTGAAGCGCGCGCCCACCTCGGCGATGCGCTCGGCACCCTTGGTGACGACGATGAAGTTGATCACCACCAGGATGGCGAACACGATCAGGCCGACCGCGAAATTGCCGCCGATCAGGAAATGGCCGAAGGACTCGATCACCTTGCCGGCCGCGCCGGTGCCGGTATGGCCCTCCAGCAGCACCACGCGGGTGGAGGCCACGTTGAGCGAGAGCCGCATCAGGGTGGTGAGCAGCAGCACGGTCGGGAAGGCGGCGAAGTCCAGCGGGCGCAGCATATGCGCCGCCACCATCATCACCATCACCGCCATCGCGATATTGAAGGTGAACAGCAGATCCAGCGCGAAGGGCGGCAGCGGCAGCACCATCATCGACAGGATCAGGATCACCGCCAGCGGCGCACCCAGGGCACCGATGACCGCGGCGCGGGGGCCCAGGAGGGCCTGCAGTTGAGCGATCAGCGCGTTCATGCTTGTTCAAACTCCAGGTCGTCGTCGCTCATGGGAACGGGCTTGTTCAAGGGGTCCAGCTCGGGCGGCACATGCGGGTTCGGCTGCTGCTGCGGCGCGGTGCCGCGGCCGGCCATGGCGGCGCGCAGCTGGAACACATAGGCCAGCACCTGGGCCACCGCGGCAAACAGCGCGGCCGGGATCTCGCGGTCCAGCTCGGCATGGGCGTAGAGCGCGCGCGCCAGCATCGGCGACTGCAGCACCGGCACCTTGGATTCCTTGGCCAGATCGCGGATCTTGAAGGCCAGGGTGTCGGCCCCCTTGGCCACCACCTTGGGTGCGGCCATGCTGGCCTCGTCGTACTTCAGCGCGACGGCGAAGTGGGTCGGGTTCATCACCACCAGGTCGGCGGTGGGGACGGCGGCCATCATGCGGCGCTTGGCCATCTCGCGCATCTTGGCGCGCATCTTGGCCTTCATCTCCAGATTGCCCTCGACCTCCTTCATTTCCTGCTTCACTTCCTCGCGGGACATGCGCAGGCGCTTCATGTAGGACTGGTACTGCAGCGGCACGTCGATGAGGGCGAACAGCGCCAGCGCGATGCCCAGCATGCCCAGGCCCGACATCAGCTGCTGCCCCGCATAGGCCAGCGCCGCCGGCAGCGGCACCGACATGATGCCCACGTAGGCGGCAATGCGGTCCTTCAGCACCAGCGCGCCGACCACGCCCAGCACCAGGGCCAGCAGGCAGGCCTTGAGCGCCTGGCCCAGGCCCTGCCACTGGAACAGCCGGCCCAGACCGGCGATCGGGTTGAGGTGCGAGAACTTCGGCGTGAGCGGCTTGAAGGTCATGTTCCAGCCGCCCAGGGCCAGATTGCTGGCCACCGCGGCCAGGCTCAGCACCCCGCCCACCGGCAAGATCACCAGCAGGGCGCGCAGCCCCAAGTCGGCAAGGCGCTCGCCCATGAAGCCCGGCCGCGCCAGCAGCTGCGCGTCGAAGCGCAGGCCCTCGCGCACCAGTTGCTGCATCCAGTCCAGCGCCTCCGGGGCGCCGGCGGTGAGCATCACGCCGGCGGTGACCATCATGGCGAAATGCACCAGATCACGCGAACGCGGCAGCTGGCCCTCGGCCCGAGATCGTTTGATCTTCTTGGCTGAGGCCGGTAAGTTTCTGTCTTGTGCGTCTTGGTCGGCCATGGCGGGATGCACGCGAGAAGCGCGTGCCGCCATCTTGGCCGTTCAGGGCCGGAACTTGAGCGAGAAAAGCGGGGGCTTTTGCCCTGTCATTCGTGCTGACAGGACGGCAAATAGCAGAGCCCGCCGGGCGTTGCGCACGGCGGGCTCCGGGAACCGTCGAAAATCAGAAACCCAGGCTGGCGAGCAGATCGTCCACTTCGCCCTGGTTGCTCACCACATCGGTGCGCCCCTCGGGGTTGACCACGGGGCCCTGCAGGATGTTGGGGTCCACCTTCTCGCGCTGCTCGGGCGGCACCACCGAGACCAGCAGCTTCACCAGGCTGTCTTCCAGATCATTGGCCAGGGTCACGACCTTGGCGACCACCTGACCGGTGAGGTCATGGAAGTCCTGCGCCATCATGATGTCGGTCAGATGCTGGTCGATATGCGAGGTGGACGACTCCACCTGCTTGACGAAATTGAACACCGCGCCGCTCGCCACCGCCTTGACCGGGTCGGCGGTGATGGCCTTGGCCATCTCGGCGGTGGCCGAGGTGATGCGGGCATGCTCGGCCTTGGCCTGGTCGACCGAGTTCAGCACCTTGTTGGCGGCCTCGGCCGTCTTGGTGGCGATATAGCTCAGGCGGCTGCGCGCATCGGGCAGGCCGTCGGTGGCCACCTGCAGCTTGGGCATCACGCCGAGCTGCTGCATGGTGTCGTGCAGCACGCGCGTGATGGTGCCGATCTGCTGGAACACCTCGGGCGAAACCGTCAGCGGGTCGGTGCCGGTATGCAGCTTGGCCAGTTCTTCCATTTTCATAAGAGGCTCCTGGAAGAAAGGGTTCAGGCCGCGGCGGCCAGCTTTTGCATGATCTTCTGGACTTTTTCTTCCAGGGTGGCCTTGGTGAAGGGCTTGACGATATAGCCGGCCGCGCCGCTCTGGGCCGCCAGCACGATGTCTTCCTTGCGGGCCTCGGCCGTCACCATCAGCACCGGCAGATGCTTCAGATTGGGATCTTCCTTGATGGCCTTGAGCAGTTCGAAGCCCGTCATATTGGGCATGTTGATGTCGCTGACCACGAAGTCGTACTTCGACTGCTTCAGCATGTTCAGCGCTTCCACGCCATCCTCAGCCTCTTCGGCGTTGTTGTAGCCGATCTCCTTCAGCAGACCGCGCACGATACGGCGCATGGTCGAGAAGTCATCGACGATCAGAAATTTCATGTCAGTGCTCATGGCATTCCTCGCAGGGGCTAGAGGGTCTTATCGGGTCGTGGCTGGAGAACTTGAGCCATTATTAGCGGAGGCGGCGGCTTGTGGTGCATCGGCGCCCTCTTCCTCCTCATCCGTCACGTTTTTCAGCACGGCATCCTCGGCGTCCCGGTTCATCACGATGATGGAAATGCGCCGATTCAGCGCGCCCTCGGGGTTCTTGGGTTCGAGCAGCTTGCTCGACGCCAGCCCTTGCACGCGCAGCATGCGCGCATCCGCCAGGCCACCGGCCACCAGTTCGCGCCGCGAGGCATTGGCGCGGTCGGCCGAGAGCTCCCAGTTGCTGTAGCCGCGATGGCCCTCAGGGAAGGGCACGGCGTCGGTGTGGCCTTCGATGGTGAGGCGGTTCGGCACCTCGGTGAGCACATTGCCGAGCTCGCGCAGCAGCTCGCGCATATAGGGCTTCACCACCGCGCTGCCGCTGTCGAACATGGGGCGGTTGTTCTCGTCCACGATCTGGATGCGCAAGCCCTCCTTGGTCATGTCCAGGCGGATCTGGCCACCCAGCGCCGCCAGCTTCGGGTTGTTGGCCAGCACTTCCTTGACCTTGTCCTTGAGCTGCTCGAGCCGGGTGCGCTCGGCGCGGCGCTGCTCTTCCTTGAGCGCGCGCAGATTGACGGTGTGGCGGCGCGCCTCGACATCGCCGGACTTGACCTGGCCGCCCTGGCGGGTCAGATCCAGGCCCCCGCCCTTCACCACATGCGAGGCATCGCCGGAGCCCGAGCCGCCGGCCATCGACACCTTCAGCGGCGAGGAGAAATAGTCGGCAATGCCCTTCTTGTCGCCGTCGGTGGTGGAGCCCAGCAGCCACATCAGCAGGAAGAAGGCCATCATGGCCGTCACGAAGTCCGCATAGGCGATCTTCCAGGCGCCGCCATGGGCGGCATGGCCGCCCTTCTTGACGCGCTTGATGATGATGGGTTGGAGCTTTTTTGCGTCGCCGGCCATGGCCTGGTGCCTACTTCTTCTTCACGTGCGTTTCGAGCTCGATGAAGGTCGGGCGCTCGGTGGAGTACAGCACCTTGCGGCCGAACTCGATCGCCACCTGGGGTGCGTAGCCCTGCATGGAGGCCAGCAAGGTGGTCTTGATGCATTGCAGCTCCTTGCCGCCCTCGTCCACCTTGGACTCCAGCAGGCCGGCGAGCGGCTCGGCAAAGGCGTAGGCCAGCAGAATGCCCAGGAAGGTACCCACCAGGGCCGAGCCGATCATGCCGCCCAGCACCGCGGGCGGTTGGCCCACCGAACCCATGGTATTCACCACGCCCAGCACCGCGGCCACGATGCCGAAGGCCGGCAGGCCGCCGGCGAGGCGTTGCAGGGCCTGCACCGCGGCATGGGCCTCGTGATGATGGGTCTCGATCTCGCTGTCCATCAGCGATTCGATCTCGTGCGCGTTCAGATTGCCCGACACCATCATGCGCAGGTAGTCGGTGATGAACTCGGCCACATGGTGGTCATTGCCCACCGCCGGATATTTCTGGAACAGCGGCGAGCTGTGCGGGTCCTCGACATCCTTCTCGATCGACATCAGGCCCTCCTTGCGGGCCTTCTGCAGGATGTCGTAGAGCAAGGCCAGCAGCTCCATATAGCGCGCCTTGGTGTACTTGCTGCCCTTGAAGCAGTCGCCCAGGCCCTTGGCCGTGGCCTTCATGGTCTTCATCGGGTTGGTGGCCAGCATCGCACCGATGGCCGCGCCGAAGATGGTGGTCATCTCGAAGGGCAAGGCGTGCAGCACCACGCCGATATTGCCACCGTGCGCGATGAACACACCGAAGATGCAGGCCATGGCGATGGCCCAGCCGATGATTACGAACATGAGTTGTGGCCTATGGGGTTACCCGGCCGCTGCGGCAACAGCTGGAGCCGCGCGGATGGTCGATTCCCTGCCTTATCGGCCCGAAATCCCTGCGCTTGAGTGTGCCGCGCGGCACCGGGCCCAATGCGATCAACACCGGGGCATTCGCCCCATAAAAGAAAACGGCGGGTCCCAACTCGGGGAACCGCCGCAAAGCACAGAGGCTGTGCTAGGAGGAGACAAGCAAGAAAGTGTTCAAGGCCGCGCCGGCAACTGGTAGACCCAGAGGCGGCGCGCGCTGCCGGCTTGCAGTTGAGCATATGGTGCGACGCCGGGGATTGCAAAGTCCAGACTCACAAGGATGCTGCCGGCGTGCATTTCTTGGCAGGCCTTGGCCCAGGCGCGCGGCATCGACTCCGGGCGCTGGAACAGATAGACGAGCGCAAAGCCGCTCCAGTCCTCGGCCCACATGTCGCCGCGCCGCACCGTGGCCCAGGGGCATCGCAGCGCCGCCAACCAGGCCCAGGGCCGGCTCCACTCCACGCCATGGATGCGCGCAGCGGGATAGGCGCGGCGCAGGGCGCGCAGGCCATCGCCGACGCCGCAGCCAGCATCCAGCACCAGGGCGTCGGGGCGCAGCGCAATCCGCGCCGGCAGATCTTGCAGGGCGGCGTGCGGGGTCGGAAACAATGGCGCATCCTGCCAGGCACGGCGCGGATAGGCCAGCACCAGCAGCGCCAGGGCCGCCAGCCAGCCCCAGCCGGGCAGGCTCAGGCCGGGGCTGCTGAGCAGCAAGGAGAGCGGAAAGCCGCCGGCCACCATCAGGCGGCGCCAGCGCGGGCCATGAGGCAAGGCCAGCGCCAGCCCCAGCAGCACCGCCCCCGCCATGGCCAGCGTGGCCTGCCAGGGGCGCAGCAGCAGATAGACGGCCCAGCTGCCGGCCCAGCTCAGCAGCGCCGGCAGCGGCCAGCGCAACAGCCAGGCCAGGCGCGGGGCCAAGCCGGTGGCAGCGGAGATGGGCAAGGCGGGCACGCTTGCCGTTCAATGCATCTGGATGGCGCCCTGGGCGCGGCCCTTGCCGGCACGTGCGGGCGGGTTGCACAGGCCGCACACATAGTGGCGCGCGATCTCGTGCGGATGCGTCACGAAGTGGCCGCCGCACTTGCCGCACTTGGTCATGGTCAGCATGCCGTTGTCCACGAACTTCACCAGGCGCCAGGCACGCGTCACCGACAGCAGCGCCTCCAGGCCCTGGGCCTGGGTCTGCTCCAGATAGAGCTGGTAGGCCTTGATGACGGTGTCGATCTCGTCCATCTCCGCCACCTTGTTCAGGTACTCGTGCATGTTCAGGAACAGCGAGGCATGGATATTGGGCTGCCAGGTCATGAACCAGTCGGTCGAGAACGGCAGTTGGCCCTTGCTGGGGCTCTTGCCCGAGACTTCCTTGTACAGACGCAGCAGACGCTCATACGAGAGATCCGTCTCCGACTCCAGCACCTGCAGGCGCGCGCCCAGGTTGATCAGGGTCACGGCACGTTCGATCTGACGGGCTTCGGTGAGGATGCTCTTGACTCGCATGGTGGCTGCTCCGGGGTGTTCTTGTTCTGGGGCTCAGGCTGCTTCTTGATGGCGGCCGGCCATCAGGATGGATGCATGCAGACGCGAGACGCTGTCGTTCGCGGCCGGCTTGCCATGGCTGGTGAGCAGGCCCCAGACCAGGTCGTCGTCCATGCGGAAGCGGCACAGCAAGGTGTTGCCGGCGGCGATCTTCATCATCTGGGCCGGGCTCAGGGTGTTGAGCAGCGCGGCGGTGTCTTCCGAGATACCCAGGCGGAACAGGGCTTGTTCGCGATCTTGGCGGATCAGGGTCTGTGCCAACATCAGGTAGGACAGATTGGCTTCACGGATCTCGGTGAGGATTTGGTCGGCTTGCATGTCTGTCTCCGTTCGCATCAGCGGTTGGGGTATCAACGTGATACGGATTGTGAAGAGCCGAACAAGTTCACAACATCAGGCCAGTTCGGTGCATTGAGTCCCGCTTCTTCCCATTCGCTTGTCAGGCAAATTCCTACAAGCCCCGCAAGCGACGCAAAAAAGCCCGGACAAGCCGGGCTTTTCTGAACCGAGAGCGTCTGCTTTTCAGCCCACGCGCATGCAGGCGCTCGGGCCTTCATCCGGCGTCGCTCAGGCCGCGGGGCCTGAGCTCGGTCCGGATTCAGTGCATCTGGATGGCGCCTTGGGCGCGACCCTTGCCGGCACGTGCGGGCGGGTTGCACAAGCCGCACACATAGTGGCGCGCGATCTCGTGCGGATGCGTCACGAAGTGGCCGCCGCACTTGCCGCACTTGGTCATGGTCAGCATGCCGTTGTCCACAAACTTCACCAGGCGCCAGGCGCGCGTCACCGACAGCAGCGCCTCCAGGCCCTGCGCCTGGGTCTGCTCCAGATAGAGCTGGTAGGCCTTGATGACGGTGTCGATCTCGTCCATCTCCGCCACCTTGTTCAGGTACTCGTGCATGTTCAGGAACAGCGAGGCGTGGATATTGGGCTGCCAGGTCATGAACCAGTCGGTCGAGAACGGCAGCTGGCCCTTGCTGGGGCTCTTGCCCGAGACTTCCTTGTACAGACGCAGCAGGCGCTCATACGAGAGATCCGTCTCCGACTCCAGCACCTGCAGGCGCGCGCCCAGGTTGATCAGGGTCACGGCACGTTCGATCTGACGGGCTTCGGTAAGGATGCTCTTGACTCGCATGGTGGCTGCTCCGGCTTGTTCTTGTGGTGGGGCTCAGGCGGCTTCTTGGTGGCGGCCGGCCATCAGGATGCTGGCGTGCAGACGCGAGACGCTGTCGTTCGCGGCCGGCTTGCCATGGCTGGTGAGCAGACCCCAGACCAGGTCGTCATCCATGCGGAAGCGGCACAGCAAGGTGTTGCCGCTGGCGATCTTCATGATTTGAGCCGGGCTCAGGGTGTTGAGCAGCGCGGCGGTGTCCTCCGAGATGCCGAGGCGGAACAGCGCTTGCTCACGGTCGGCACGGATGAGGCTTTGCGCCAGCATCAGGTAGGACAGATTGGCTTCGCGGATCTCGGTGAGGATTTGGTCTGCATTCATGTCGGACTCCTGTTGCGCTGTTCAGCTCTCGTTTCAACGTGAAACGGATTGTGTGGACGCAAACAAGTTCACGACATCAGCCCAATTCGGTGACTGAAGTCCCGGTTTTTCCAGGGTGCTTGTCAGGCAAACACCTACACCGGCCCCATGGCCGGTCAGCGGGTCGCGCGGCCGCCGCGGGCGGCGCGCCCCATGGGCGGCGCGCTCAGGCGGCCGAACGTACGCTGCTGTCGCCGAGCGCCTGCAGGCGCTGCAGCTCGATCTGCACCAGCGGCAGCAGATCGGGCGCCTCCTGCATCAGGTTGGCCAGCGCAGGGCCCTGGAGCAAGGTCTGCAGGGCTTCGATGGCGGCCGCGTATTCGCCCAGGCCGGACATCGCAAAGCCCAGGGTGTAGAGGCTAGCGCCATGGTCGGGCGTGAGCTCCAGTGCCCGGTAGGCATGGGTGGCGGCATGCGCCAGCTCGCCCGCGCTCAGCAGCAGCGCCGCCATATCGCTCAGCAGCTCGTGACTGAGAGGTTCATGCTCCAGGGCCTGGCTCAGCAGGCTCAGCCCGCGCCCGACGCGCCCCTCGGCGGCCTCGGCAAACGCGGCATTGCGCGCCTGCGTCAGCAGCATCAGCGCCTCACTCGAGCGCTGGGCCTCGTCGCCGGTGGCGGCGTCGGTCAAGGCCTCCGCCATCTGGGCGGGCATGGCTTGGAATCGCGGGCTGCTTGTTTGCGTGTGCATCTTCATGGTGATCACTCCAGACATCGCCAATGCGGGACGCATGGGGCGCTCCGCCTGAACCAATCAATCGCTGGATCAATCGAGACGCGCTCGCGTATCGACTCCAGTTGCGCAGACTTTAGGGTCGGGTCGCACGATCATTCGTTGGAAAAGCACGGTCCACGCGCCGCATCTCCAAACATGCAAGCCGGCCGGCGCGTCGAAATCCTGTACAGAGCGCGGCGGCAGGCCCCAGGCCCGGCACCGGCTCTTATTCAGCAACAGGAAAGACCGACAGGAACCCAGCAAGACTCAGCCAGCCCCATGCCCAGCGCCACCGGCGCCTGTTGAACGGATTTGCGCCACGCGCAAAAACCGATCCAGACAACAAGCCCCCAAGTGCCGCGCTTATCAACCGATCGAGCCTATTGACAAACAGCGCTTAAGTTCCTACTTGCGCTGTCCGATAGCCATTCCAACGGGTCTGCAAAAACAGATTCGTGGTCCGGTTAGAAGGCCGCAAGTTGAGCTCCCCCTGGGGGGTGCAGGGCACAACGGTTGACTAGCGCCGGGCGGTACGTCCCCCATGGCCGCAAGGCCGCAAGGGTCGCAAGCACGGGTGCCACACCCGGGCATCCGAGTCACGTCGGCGCTATGCCGGGAGTCTTTTAAAGCTGAATAGGAGCGCATCATGCCCGCTGTTATCAATACCAACCTGCTGTCCATCACTGCGCAGCGCAACACCTCCGCCACCCAGAACTCGCTGGCCACGGCCATGCAACGCCTGTCTTCGGGCCTGCGTGTCAATTCGGCCAAGGACGACGCCGCCGGCATGGCCATTGCCGAACGCATGACCGCCCAGGTGCGCGGCATGAACGTGGCGCAACGCAATGCCAACGACGGCATCTCGCTGGCGCAGACCGCTGAAGGCGCGCTCTCCAAGGTGAGCGACAGCCTGCAGCGCATGCGTGAGCTGTCGGTGCAGGCCCGCAACGCCACCAACACCGGTGACGACAAGGACTCGCTGGGCAAGGAGTTCTCGCAGCTGGCGGCGGAAATCACCCGCGTGCTGGGCGGCACCACCTTCAACGGCCGCGCCATCCTGGCCGGTGCCTCGGGCACGCAGACCTTCCAGATCGGTGCCAACACCACCGCCAACGACGTGGTGGACGTGGTCACCAAGGACATGACGGCCGAGGCCGACATCACCGCGGTGACCGGTGCCACGCTGAACAACGGCTCCGACGCCGCTGCGATCGCGACCATCATCGACAACATCGATACCGCGATCAAGAACGTCAGCGTGGAACGCTCTTCGCTGGGCGCTTCGCAGAACCGCTTCGACGCCGTGATCTCCAATCTGCAGATCTCGGTGGAAAACCAGAGCGCCGCACGCAGCCGCATCCTGGACGCCGACTTCGCGGTGGAAACGGCCAACCTGAGCCGCTCGCAGATCCTGCAACAGGCAGGCAACGCGATGATTGCCCAGGCCAACCAGTTGCCGCAGCAAGTCCTCACGCTTCTTCGATGAAAGCTGGCCAGCCCCGCTGGCCTTGAGTACCCCCGCGGCTATCAACCAACAAGCGGATAGCTTCAAACCCCCAGCACAAGCCCCTTGAAACGCCGCCCGGCAGCTCGCAAGAGCCCACCCGGGTGGCGTCTTCTAGTCAAAAAGGATTCAAGTCAATCCAGGTGTCGTCGATAACTGCTTCAACGAGTCCAAGCAAGTGAAAGGACCGTGGTCCGGTCAGCCGGCCCCGAGCGCCAACGCCAATCCAGGCGGGCATCGGGACAGGACGCGGACGGTGCAACACACGGCAATGGTGCGGTGGTGTTGCTGGCAAGGTCAGCTGCCAAGCGGCCTGGTTATCGAACCGTAAAGACCGGAAGTCTTTGACACCGAAAGGATTGAATCATGCCCTCGATCATCAATACCAACATCCAGTCGCTGAATGCCCAACGCAATCTGTCTGCGTCGCAATCGTCGCTGGGTACGTCGATGCAGCGCCTGTCGTCCGGCTTGCGCGTCAACTCGGCCAAGGACGATGCGGCCGGCCTGGCGATTGCCGAGCGCATGAACACCCAAGTACGCGGCATGAATGTGGCGATCCGCAATGCCAACGACGGTATCTCGCTGGCGCAGACCGCTGAAGGCGCACTCTCCAAGGTGGGTGACGCGCTGCAGCGCATGCGTGAACTCTCGGTGCAGGCCCGCAACGCCACCAATACCGGCGACGACAAGGATTCGCTGGGCAAGGAATTCGCCCAGCTGGCCACCGAGATCACCCGCGTGATCGCCGGCACCACCTTCAACGGCAAGGCCATCCTGGCCGCCGATTCGGGCACGCAGACCTTCCAGATCGGTGCCAACACCACCGCCAACGACGTGGTCGACGTGGTCACCAAGGACATGACGGCCGAGGCCGACATCACCGCCGTGACCGGCGCGACGCTGGACAACACCTCCGACGCCGCGGCCCTGGCCACCATCATCGACAACATCGACACCGCGATCAAGAACGTCAGCACCGAGCGCGCCACCCTGGGTGCCTCGCAGAACCGCTTCGACGCCGTGATCTCCAACCTGATGGTGGCGGTGGAAAACCAGAGCGCCGCACGCAGCCGCATCATGGATGCCGACTTCGCCTCCGAGACCGCCAACCTGAGCCGCGCGCAGATCCTGCAGCAGGCCGGCAACGCGATGGTGGCGCAGTCCAACCAACTGCCCCAGCAAGTCCTGACCCTGCTGCGCGGCGGCTGAAGCAAGCAAGCCTCCCCGTCCCTGGCTCCGCCCACCGCATTCGCGGTGGCGGAGCTTTTCTATTGGCCGTGGTTTCCCCTCCTAATTGAGCTTTCACGGCGCGCGCGCACTCGCAGAATCCAATCCATCGGGCTTGCATTTCTGGCCCGAGATCCGGAACCACCGGAGCCCTTTCGGAAGGCGACTTCCGGAGACCGGATATCTGTAGGAGTGCTCAAATGCCCCAGACCATCAATACCAACATTGCATCGCTCAACGCGCAGCGCAATCTGAACATGTCTCAGTCAGCGCTGAGCACGTCGATGCAACGGCTGTCGTCGGGTTTGCGTGTCAATTCCGCCAAGGACGATGCCGCCGGCCTGGCGATCGCCGAACGCATGAATTCGCAGGCTCGCGGCATGAGCGTGGCGATACGCAATGCGAACGACGGCATCTCGCTGGCGCAGACCTCGGAAGGTGCGCTGGGCAAGGTGACCGACGCGCTGCAGCGCATGCGTGAACTGGCGATCCAGGCCCGCAACGCCACCAACTCCAACGGCGACAAGGATTCGCTGGACAAGGAGTTCGGCGAGCTGGCCAAGGAAATCCAGCGCGTGCTGGGCGGCACCAGCTTCAACGGCAAGTTCGTGCTGGGTTCGGGTGCCGGCTCGCAGACCTTCCAGGTCGGCGCCAACACCACCGCCAATGACGAGATCGTCGTCACCACGCCCGATCTGACGCTGGAGCCCCTGGTCACCACGGTGGCGGGCACCGACATCAGCGGCGCCGGCCGCGCGGTGATCGACAACACCTCCGACCCGACCACCATCGCCACCGTGGTGGCGAACATCGACGCGGCGCTCAACAAGATCAACGAGGAGCGTGCCACGCTGGGCGCCTCGCAGAACCGCTTCGACGCCGTGATCGCCAATCTGCAGGTGGCGCACGAGAACCAGATGGCCGCACGCAGCCGCATCATGGACGCCGACTTCGCGCAGGAAACCTCGGCCATGAGCCGCTCGCAAATCCTGCAGCAGGCCGGCAATGCCATGGTGGCCCAGGCCAACCAGCTGCCGCAGCAGGTCTTGCAGTTGCTGCGCGGCGGTTGACGCGGCAGCGATACAAGACCGAATGAGCGGGCGACCCGGGTTTTACACCTTGGTCGCCTTCAGTTTTTGGGTCCGCTGCCGAATAGCACCTGATAGACCCTCTCGGACGAGGAGCCCGACATGACTGCCATCACCTCAGCCGGCATCGGCAGCGGCCTCGATGTTGAATCACTCATCACCAAGCTGGTCGCCAATGAGCGCACGCCCATCACGCAGCTGCAGAAGTCGGCGGACGGGCTGAAGACCCAGCTTTCCGCCTACGGCAAGCTGCAGAGCAATATGGCGACGCTGCGCGACGCCGCCTCCAAGCTCAACAACGTCGACACCTGGGCGGCCAATCTGACCAGCTCGAGCGACGCGGCCTCGGTCACCGCCAGTGCCGGTGGCGGCACCCTGCCCGGCAGCTTTGCGGTGGCGGTGTCGCAGCTGGCCGCCTCGCAAACCCTGGTCAGCAGCACCGCCTATGCCTCGGGCAGCACCTCGGTGGGCACCGGCACCATCACCATCGAGATCGGCAGCTGGAACGCCGACGAGACCGCCTTCACGGCCAAGCCCGACAAGACCGCGATCGACATCCCGATCGGCGCGGGCGAGGACCAGCTCAACCAGATCCGCGACAAGATCAACGCCGCCAAGGCCGGCGTGGTGGCCTCGGTGGTGACCGACACGAATGGCTCGCGCCTGGTGATGCGCGCCACCGACAGCGGCGCCGAGAACTCCTTCCGCGTCAGCGTCAACGGCGACGCCGGCCTGGCCGCCCTCGCCTACGACCCCTCGGCGGGCATCAGCTCGATGACCGAGAAGCTGAAGGCGCAGAACGCCAAGGCCACGCTCAACGGCATCGAGGTGGAGTCGCAGAGCAACACGCTCAAGGAAGCCATCGACGGCATCAGCATCACGCTGCTGAAGACCACCAGCGCCGACGTCAACATCACCGTGACGCAGGACAAGGAGAGCGTCAAGAAGGTCATCAACGACTTCGTCACCGCCTACAACGGCGTGGCCCAGTACATCCGCGATCAGACCAAGTACGACGCCACCAACAAGACCGCCGGCACCCTGCAGGGCGACAACACCTTGCTGGGCCTGCAGTCGCAGCTGCGCGGCATCATCTCGGGCTCGACCACCCTGGGCGGCAGCCTCACGCGCCTCTCCGACATCGGCGTGAGCCTGGGCACCGACGGCAGCCTCAAGGTGGACGGCAGCAAGCTCGACAAGGCCGCCAACAACCTCGACGGCCTGAAGCAGCTGTTCAAGGGCCTCGACGCCGGCGACCCCAGCAACGATGGCCTGTCGCAGCGGCTGCGGCGCTTTGCCGACGATGTGCTGGGGGTGGACGGCCGCATCACCGCCCGCCAGGCCGGCATCCAGGCCAGCATCAACGACAACAGCAAGCGCCAGAGCGCGCTGGAAGACCGCGTCAGCCTGACCGAGAAGCGCCTGCGCGCCCAGTACACCGCGCTGGACCAGAGCATGAGCAAGCTCAACAGCCTGGGCAACTACGTCACCCAGCAGCTCGCCAAGCTCTGAATCCGCAGCGCTGCCGAGCCAGAGCCGCCCGCAGGGGCGGCTCTTGTCATTTCGGCGCTTGCATCTGGATACAGCTTGCCGCGAAAAGCCCGGCTCTCCCCCCGCAAGGGTGGCTCAAGTTCCCCCGCGGGGCGCCGAAAACTGATTCAACACGGCCCACTTGGATGTCTGAATCATGTACGGAAACGCATCTCCCTTCGCATCGCGCACGCAACGGGCCAGCACGATGTACAGCCGGGTCGGCGTGGAGACCGATGTCTTCAGCGCCAGCCCGCACCGCCTCGTCAGCATGCTGTTCGACGGCGCCTTCGACGCCATGGCCCAGGCCCGCGGCGCGATCCAGACCGGCAACACCGAATTGAAGAACCGTTCGCTCAGCCGCGCGGTGCGCATCCTCGATGAGGGCCTGAAGGCCGCGCTCAACCTCGAGGCCGGTAACCTGGCCATCGACCTGCGCGACCTCTACGCCTATATCTGCATGCGCCTCACCCATGCCAATCTGCATGGCGACATGGCCGCGATCGAAGAAGCACAGAACCTGCTGCAACCGGTGCGCGAAGCCTGGAACGCGATCGGCGACAAGGCCGCCGCATGAAGCGCAACACAGCCAAACAGCACCCCATGAAACCTCGCATTGAAGCGGATGTCGCGATGAATACCCAACTTCTCAGCTATTACGAAGCCATCGAGCAAGCCAGCGCCGACATGCTCTCGGCCGCCCGCACCGGCAACTGGGATGAAGTCGTCAAGCTCGAAGGCGCTTGTGTGCTGCTGATTTCCCAGCTCAAGCATGCCGCCTCGCACAGCGCCCTGCAGCCCGAGGAAGCCAAGCTCAAGACCCGCATCATGCAGCGCATCCTGCTCAACGACGCGGAGATCCGCCACCTGGCCGAACCCTGGCTCGACGACCTGGACCATGTGCTGAAGGGCCAGTCCAAGACCGTACACTGAAACATCCAGGGTCAACAAGGCACAGCATTGTCCGAGCCACGTCCACCTAGAACGCTGAAGTCGCGCGCCGTCAACGCGGGCGAATTCCGCGTGGACAGCCCGCCCGAGATCCACGCCCTGCTGGAGGAGTTGGTGCGCACCCAGGCGCGCCTGCAGCTCAGCACACCCGAGGGCGCCGGCCTGCAGACCAGGCTCTGGAGCGTGGACAGCGCCGGCGGCGTGCTCAGCCTGGATGCCGGCAGCGACCGCGACGCGCTCGCGCCGCTGCTGGCCAGCGCGGAACTCACCGCCCTGGCCTATCTCGACAATATCCGCCTGCAGTTCGACCTCGACGGCCTGGTGCTGGTGAGCGATGACAGCGACGCCTGCCTGCGCGCCGAACTGCCGCGCCTGATCTACCGCTTCCAGCGCCGCCAGGCCTACCGGGTACAACCCACCACCAGCCTCTATCCGGTCGTCAGCCTGCGCCATCCGGCGATTGCCGACATGCATCTGCGCCTGCGCGTGCTGGACGTCAGCGCCGGCGGGTTGGCGCTGCTGCTGCCGCGCGACGTGCCGCCGATCGAACCCGGCCTGGTGCTGGCCGGCGTGGTGGTGGAGCTGGACCGCGACAGCCGCTTCGAGGTGCAGCTGCGCCTGCAGCACATCGGCGCGCCCGGCCCGCAGGGCAGCCAGATCGGTTGCCAGTTCGTCGAGCTCAGCCCGATGGCCGCGCGCGCCCTGCATGTCTACATCGACCAGACGCAGAAGCGCCGCCGTCTGCTCGCCAAGCGCTGAGCGCCCCGCCCCCATGCCGCGCTGCCTGCCCCTTTTGTCACATTCGCCACGCGGCTTCACGCTGGTCGAAATGGCCGTGGTGATGGCGGTGCTGGCGATCCTGCTGGCCGCCGCCGTGCCCAGCTACAGCCGTTTCCTGGTGCGCAAGCAGATGGAGCTGGCGGGCGAAAGCCTGGTGCTGGATCTGCGCCTGGCGCGCGAGGAGAGCGTGCGGCATGGGCAGAACACCTTCGTCAGCTACCGCAGCGGCGAGCATTGGTGCTGGGGCATTAGCCGAGGCCAGCCTTGCGACTGCGCCTTTGCCAGCAGCGATGGGCAGCGCTGCAATGTGGCGCGCGCCGACAGCGCCGAGTTCCCGCGCGTGCGCATGGACCGCGCCGATGGCGTCGAGTTCGAACACACCATGGGCCGCGCGATGGCGCCCAGCCAGGTGCTGTTCAGCGGTGGACCGGAGCAGAAGCTGCGCGTCGAGGTCAACAGCCTGGGCCGCGCCAGCATGTGTCGCGGCGAGGCGTGTTGAGCCCGTCGGGTCTTAGACCTGCATGTTCATGATCTCGGAATAGGCCGAGACCAGGCGGTTGCGCACCGCCAGCGTGGCCTGGAAACCGATCTGGGCCTTCTGCATCGAGACCATGGTCTCTTCCAGGCTGACATTGGGGTTGTCCAGCTGCACCTCGCGCTGCAGGCGTGCGGCCTCGTTCTGCTGCTGGCTCACGCCCTTCATGGCCTGGGCCATGGCGTCGCCGAAGCTCGCGCCGCCGGCGGCCTTGGCCTTGGCCAGCGGCTGCCCATTGGTCGACAGGCCGGCGCGTGCGACGGCTTGCGAGAAATCAAAGGGCATCAGCTTCAGGTCCATCGTTCACTCCTGTGGTGCCTACGGCAGAGGCCATACCGGCAGGGACAGGCTGAATGCTACGCACAAGGCGCGGCCACGATGGGAGGAACTGCGCTCGGTAAGTCGGCCTGTTCGCGCCTTTCTTGAGGGTGAGTTTCCGAATAATTCGACGCATCGGCTGGGATCCCAGCCCACCCGCGAATTTATGCACATCGGCCACCCATGGACAACGCAATCAGCCCTCCCCTGACCCCGCTGACGGATGCGAGCAGCGTCCCTGCCGGCCTGGGCACCCGGCTGGCCGCCCTGCCCACGCGCAGCAAGCTGGGCCTGGGCCTGGGCGTGGCGGCGCTGGCCGGCGTGGTGCTGGCGATGAGCTTGTGGGGCTCGCAGGGCGATTTCCGCCCGGTCTTCACCGGCCTGTCCGACAAGGATGGCGGCGCCGTGATCGCGCAGCTCGCCACCATGAACGTGCCCTACCGCAACGAGCCCGGCGGCATCATCCTGGTGCCGGCCAACCAGGTCTACGACGTGCGCATGAAGCTGGCCTCGGCCGGCCTGCCCAAGGGCAGCACGGTGGGCTTCGAGCTGATGGACAAGCAGTCGATCGGCCAGACCCAGTTCAACGAACGCCTGAACTTCCAGCGTGCGCTGGAGGGCGAGCTGACCCGCACCATCACCGCGCTGGCCGATGTGGCCGATGCGCGCGTGCACCTGGCGATGCCGCAGCAGAACGGCTTCTTCCGCGAGCAGCAGAAGCCCAGCGCCTCGGTGATGCTGACGCTGCGCGGCGGCCGCACCCTGGACCGCGCCCAGGTGGCCGGCATCGTGCACCTGGTGTCGGCCTCGGTGCCCGAGCTCAACCCCAAGGCGGTGAGCGTGCTGGACCACACCGGCGCGCTGATCTCCAACCCGGGCGAGAGCGCCGGCGGCCTGGACAGCCAGCAGCTGCAATACAAGCAGCAGATCGAGGCCAACCTCAACAAGCGCATCTATGAGCTGCTCGAGCCGGTGCTGGGCCGCGACAACCTGCGCGCCACCGTCACCGCGGATGTGGACTTCTCCCAGGTCGAATCGACCTCCGAGGAGTTCAAGCCCAACCAGGGCGCGAACGCCAGCGCCTCGGTGCGGAGCCTGCAGACCAACGAGGCCATCAACAGCACCCCGCCCACCGCCACCGGCGTGCCGGGCGCCGCCACCAACCAGCCGCCGGTGCCCGCCACCGCGCCGGTGAATGGCCAGGCCGCGCCGCTGCAGACCGCCCAGGGCGGCGGCAGCAGCAACCAGAGTTCGCGCCGCGAGGCCGTCACCAACTACGAGGTCGACAAGACCGTGCGCGTGACGCGCAACGCCACCGGCACGGTGCGTCGCCTCAACGCCGCCGTGGTGGTGAACCACCGCAGCACCACCGACCCCAAGGGCAAGGTCACGACCGTGCCCGTCTCGCAGGACGAGCTGGACAAGCTCACCGCCCTGGTGAAGGAAACCATGGGTTTCAACCAGGAGCGCGGCGACTCGCTCAAGCTCATCAGCGCGCCCTTCATGCTCGAGAAGCATGAGGTCGCCGATGTGCCGGTCTGGAAGCAGCCCTGGCTGCTGGAACTGCTGCGCAGCGCCCTCGTGCCGACCGCCCTGGTGGCGGTGGCGCTGATCGCCGTGTTCGGCATGGTGCGCCCGGCGTTGCGCGCCGCCTACCCGCCGCCGCCCGCACCCGAGTCCGAGAAGAGCGAGGCCGGCGGCCAGCTCAGCGAGGTGTCCGACGACCAGCTGCTGCTGGGCCCCGGCGGCCTGCCGGCCCTGGAGGCGCCGCTGTCCAACGAGAAGCTGGAGCGTGCCCGCCTGCTGGCGCGCGAGAACCCCACCGCGGTGGCCAGCATCGTGCGCAACTGGGTCAACGGCGAAGTCGCCTGAGCCTCCTCATCAACACCCTGTAGAGAACCATCATGGACGACAAAGGTGTGGAAGACGCGGCGATCCTGCTGATGTCGCTTGGCGAGGAAGAGGCCTCCGAGGTCTTCAAGCAGCTCTCGCCCAAGGAAGTGCAGAAGCTCGGCGAGACCATCGCCAAGCTCAAGGTGATACCGCGCCACCGCGTCGAGGAGGTGCTGACCAAGTTCGACGCCGTGGCCGAGACCCAGAGCATGCTGGTGAACGACACCGACGAATACGTGCGCACCGTGCTGCGCAAGGCCCTGGGCGAGGACAAGGCCAATCTGCTGCTGGACCGCATCCTGCAGGGCAGCGATGTCTCCAGCATCGAGAGCCTGAAGTGGATGGACGCCGGCTCGGTGGCCGAGCTGCTGCGCAACGAGCACCCGCAGATCGTCGCCGCCATCCTCGCACACCTGGACTATGACCAGACCAGCAATGTGCTGAAGACCTTCACCGAGCGCCAGCGCAACGAGGTGCTGATCCGCATCGCCACGCTGGACGGCATCCAGCCGATGGCGTTGAAGGACCTCAACGAGGTGATGAGCCAGATCCTCTCGGGCGGCGACCGCATGCGCAAATCCAGCCTGGGCGGCGTGAAGACCGCGGCCGAGATCATCAACATGATGGGCTCCAGCGTCGAGGCCTCGGTGCTGGACTACATCCGCGAGGCCGACTCCGACCTGGCGCAGAAGATCATGGACAACATGTTCACCTTCGACGATCTCGACAAGATCGACGACAAGGGCATCCAGTCGGTGCTCAAGGAGGTGCAGTCCGAATCGCTGGTGGTGGCGCTCAAGGGCGCCGCGCCCGAGCTGCGCGAGAAGATCTTCCGCAATATGTCCACGCGTGCGGCCGAGACCCTGCGCGAGGACCTCGAGTCGCGCGGCCCGGTGCGCCTGTCCGAGGTGGAGGGCGAGCAGAAGGAAATCCTCAAGATCGTGCGCCGCCTGGTGGACGAGGGCCAGATCGTGCTGGCCGGTGGCGGCGACGACCAGTACCTCTAAGCCATGGTCACCAAACCCCCGCGCCAAGTGCCACCGCCAACCCGCCCCGACGGCACGGCCGCGCCGCGCACCAGCGCCTACGCCCGCTTCATCCCGCGCGAGGAGTTGCAGGATTTCGCGGCCTGGAAGCCGGGCCAGTTCGAGGGTGTCGATCGCCGCGCCACGCCGCGCCCGGCCGCCGCCGCCACGCCGGCCCCGGTCGAACCGCCGCCACCGCCCCCGCCGCCCGAACCCACCACCGACGAGCTGGTGCATGCGGCGCGCCAATCCGGCTACCAGGACGGCTACCGCGACGGCATGGCCGCGCTGGATGCCTTCAAGCACAGTTTTGCCCAGCAGATGAGCGCCCAGATCGGCGCCCTGGTGAGGAGCTTCGACGAGGATTTCCAGGCCCTCGAGCATGAGATGGCCCAGGCCATGACGCGCTGCGCGATGGAGCTGGCGCGCCAGGTGGTGCGCAGCGAGATCACACAGCGCCCCGAACACATTGCCAAGGTGGCGCACGACGCAGTGGAGGCCTTGCTGGTCTCGGCCCGCCATGTGCGCGTGCGCGTCAACCCGGCCGACCTGCCCCTGGTGCTGGAGGGCGCCGGCGAGGAGCTGCGCGCCCGCGAGGCCCAGGTGCTGCCCGACCCCAGCCTGCCGCGCGGCGGCGTCAGGGTCGATTCCGACATCAGCAGCGTCGACGCCACGCTGGCGCTGCGCTGGCAGCAGGTGATGGCCGCACTGGGCCAGGCCTCGCTGTGGGAAGACCGCCGCGGCAGCGACGGCGAGCCGCTCAGCGACACGGGCGAGGCGCCATGAACCCGGAGCGTGGCCTGCGCTGGGGCCAGTACCTGGAGGACCTGCAGGCCTTTGCCGCCACGCCGGTGCCGCTGGAGTCGCAGGGCAAGCTGGTGCGCGTGGCCGGCCTGGTGCTGGAGGCCACGGGCGTGAAGGTGCCGGTGGGCTCGGTCTGCCAGATCCACATGCCCAGCTCCAGCAGCAATCCGCGCCGCGGCGAGCGCCCGGTGAACGCCGAGGTGGTGGGCTTCTCGGGCGACCGCGCCTACCTGATGCCCACCGACGAGGTGCAGGGCCTGTCCAGCGGCGCCATGGTGGTGCCACGCCCGGCCGCCCTGCACGGCCCGGTACTGGGCGAGGAACGCCACCCCTGGCGGCGCGACGAAGACCGCGGCCTGCACCTGCCCATGGGCGAGGGGCTGCTGGGCCGGGTGGTCGATTCGCATGGCCATCCGCTCGATCGACGCGGGCCGCTGGAGAACGTGCGCCCCGAACCGATGGTGCGCCGGCCCATCAATGCGATGGACCGCGACCCGGTGCGCACCCCGCTGGACACCGGCGTGCGCTCCATCAACGCCATGCTCACGGTGGGCCGCGGCCAGCGCCTGGGCTTGTTCGCCGGCACCGGCGTGGGCAAGTCGGTGCTGCTGGGCATGATGGCGCGCTACACCCAGGCCGATGTGATCGTGGTGGGCCTGATCGGCGAACGCGGCCGCGAGGTCAAGGAATTCATCGAGGACATCATCGGCGAGGAGGGCCTGGCCCGCTCGGTGGTGGTGGCCGCCCCCGCCGATGCGCCGCCGCTGGTGCGCATGCAGGGTGCCACCTATGCCACCGCGATCGCCGAGCATTTCCGCGATCAGGGCCTGCATGTGCTGCTGCTGATGGACTCGCTCACCCGCTATGCGATGGCGCAGCGCGAGATCGCGCTGGCCATCGGCGAGCCGCCCGCCACCAAGGGCTACCCGCCCTCCTGCTTCGCCAAGCTGCCGCAGTTGGTGGAGCGCAGCGGTAACGGCCTGCATGGCGAGGGCTCGATCACCGCCTTCTACACCGTGCTGTCCGAGGGCGACGACCAGCAGGACCCGATCGCCGACGCGGCGCGCGGCATCCTGGACGGTCACATCGTGCTGTCACGCGAACTCGCCGAGGCCGGCCATTACCCCGCCATCGACATCGAGCGCTCGATCTCGCGCGTGATGACCAATGTGGCCGACAAATCCCATGTGGAAGCGGCGCGGCGCTTCCGCCAGCTGCTCGCCAAATACAACAAGGCGCGCGACCTGATCCAGCTGGGCGCCTATGTGCCCGGCCACGACCACGAGCTCGACCTGGCGGTGCGCCTGCACCCCGAGATGCTGCAACTGCTGCAGCAGGACATGCACACCCCGGCCGCCCTGAACCAGAGCATCACCCATCTGCGTGCGGTGGTTCACGAAGCCTAGGGTCTGGAAAAGCGCGGGCTTTTCCAGCCCTTATCCCCGGACCCCCGGCTGCCGATAAACCAGAAACTGGGGGAACCTTATGAGCACGAGCAATCTTCAAGCCCTGACCCTGCTGCTGGACCGCGCCGTTTCCGAGCGCGACGAGGCCTTGCGTGCCCTGCGCGATGCCCAGAACCAGGCCGAGCAGGCGCGCAACCAGCATGGCCAGCTGGCGCAGTACCGCAACGATTACCAGCAGCGCTGGACCCAGACCTTTGCCCAGCGCACCACGGTCGACATCCTGGGCTGCTACCAGACCTTCGGCCTGCGCCTGGACCAGGCGATCAACCAGCAGGACCAGGTCAGCAGCTACGCCGAACAGCGCCAGGAGCTGGCGCGCAACCGCCTCGCCGATTGCGAGCTGCGCGTGGCCTCGATCCGCAAGCTGATCGAACGCCGGCGCCAGGAAGGCCTGCGCGTCGCCCTGCGCCAGGAACAGAAAGCCACCGACGAACAGGCGGCACGTGCCGCCCTGGCCGGCTTTGGCGCCTACGCCCGCGTGAGCGCCTGAACCGGCCAGCACGAGCCAGCGAGAGATCCCCATGCACACGAACAAGTCCGCCGCGCTGAGCAACACGCTCACCAATCTCTTGCCGGGCAGCGCCGCAGGCAAGCAGCGCAGCGCGGGCACGGAGCTGGGCGCCAGCTTCGCCACCTTGTTCAAGAGCAGCCGCGAGCAAACGCCCGCCGCGCCGCCCAAGGCGGCCAGCCCTGCACCCGCGCCGGCATCCGCACCTGCTCCGGCGCCCGCGCCGAGTGCCACCGCTGCCAAGCCGGCTGCGCCCAAGCCCGGCGCCACGCGCCAACAGGGCCCGGACGCCGAGCACACGCAGGACCGTAACGCCGAGGACGCCACCGCACCGGCCGCCGAGAGCAAGGCGCGCGCGAGCACCAAGCATGCAGCCGCCAAGCAGGCGCCCGACGCGAACACTGCCGAGGCGGGCCAGCGCGCCCTGGCGGCCACCGCCGACGTGGCCGTGGATGCCCGCTGCACCGACCCCGCCGAGCTGGGCGATGAGGCGGGCACCGACAAGGCCGAGGCGGACGGCGAAGACCAGTCAGGCGTCGCCATCGCGGCCGGCGCACAGCCACAGGCGGCTGCCACGGCCCTGCCCCAACTTAGCGCCGAGCAGCTCGCTGCCCAGTTGCAGGCCGCCACGCGCCGGCCCGAGTCCGACGAGCCCACCGCTGCCGGTTCGGAGGAAGGCGCCGTGAGCGGCGGCGAACACCGGATCGAACACGCGCACGCTCGCCCGGGCGCGCCAGAGCTGGCCGCTGCCGACGCGGCCACCGCCGGCGCGGACCCGGCTGCGGCCCAGAGCGCGGCCACGGCGGCCGGCCCGGCCAACCCGCTCGCGCGACCCGAACTTGCGGGCCTGCAGGCCGCCGGCGCCGAGGCCTCGGCCGCGCCGCTCAAGCCAGCGGACACCGAAGGCCATGGCGCGCTCAGCTTCCAGCAGATGCTGGGTCAGGCCAGCCAGACCCAGGCCAACGCCGCGGCCAACCCCGGCGGCGCGGCCGCCGACACGCGCATGCTGCCGATCCGGCAAGAGCTGCACAGCCCCGGCTTCGCGCCCGCGATGGGTGCGCAGCTGAGCCTGCTGGCCAGCGAGGGCGTGCAGAGCGCCCAGCTGCTGCTGAACCCGGCCGAGATGGGCCCGGTGGCGGTGCAGATCGTGCTCGACGGCCAGCAGGCCCAGATCTCCTTCCACAGCGACCAGGCGGAGACGCGCGCCGTGCTCGAGCGCAGCCTGCCCGACCTGGCGGCGGCGCTGCGCGAGAACGGCCTCACGCTGAGCGGTGGCGGCGTGTTCCAGCAGGACGCCGGCACGCGCCAGCAACAGCAGGCCGACGCCGCCGCGCAGGCGCGTGGCCAGGCGCGCGGCCATCTGAACAGCGGCATGGGCGAGCCTGAGCCCCTGCCGGCAGCACCGCGCCGCGCTGCCGTCGCGCGCGGCGTGCTCGACACCTACGCCTGAGCGCGCCATGCGCAGCGGGCCGAAAGTCCCAGCGCTTTGCCTGCCTTATCGCAGCATGGCCGGGAGCGCATTTTTTGATAATGGGGCGAACTGGGCCCGTCCGGGTGCGTACCGCGCGCCGCCGGGTCTGTCCGTCTAAGGAGTCCTCATGGCCACAGCGCCCGCCGCAGCCGATGCCGCCCCCAAGGGTGGCGGCAAGAAAAAGCTCGTCATCATCATCGCCGCCGTCCTGCTGGTGGTGGTGCTGGGCGGGGGCGCCGCACTGTTGCTGATGAAGAAGAAGCAGCATGCCAGCGACGAGGAAGGTGCCGACGCCGAACCCGCGGCCGAAACCACCAGCCATGCCAAGCCCAAGCCCGGCACGCCACCCACCTATGTGCCGCTGGACCCCTTCACGGTGAACCTGGCCGACAAGGAGGTGGACCGCTTCGCCCAGATCGGCATCAGCCTGGAGGTGCCGGACCCGAAGACGGCCGACACCATCAAGGCCTACCTGCCCGCCATCCGCAGCAACATCCTGATGGTGTTGGCGCACAAGACCTCGGCCGAACTGCTCACGCGCGAAGGCAAGGAGCAGCTGGCCAAGGACATCATGCGCGAGTCGGTCCGCCCGATGGGGATTGAGCTGGACCCGGACGAAGAGGAAGATACGGCCGGTGGCAAGGCGAAGCCGAAGAAAAAGAAGAAGGCCAAGGTCGACAGCCCGGTGACCCAGGTCCTGTTCTCGACCTTCATCGTTCAATGAGGCGGCACCCATCTGCTGACGCGCCATGAACCAGCAAATACTCTCGCAAGACGAAGTTGATGCACTGCTGCAGGGCATCACCGGTGAGAGCCAGAAGCTCGAAGCCGAGGAGGTCCAGCAAGGGGGCATCCGCGACTACAACCTGGCCAGCCAGGAACGCATCGTGCGTGGGCGCATGCCCACGATGGAAATCATCAACGAGCGTTTTGCCCGCAACATCCGCATCGGCCTGTTCAACTTCATCCGCAAGAGCCCGGAAGTCGCGATCGGCGGCATCAAGGTGCAGAAGTACTCTGCCTTCCTGCGCGAGATCGTGGTGCCGACGAACTTCAACATCGTCTCGGTCAAGCCGCTGCGCGGCTCGGGGCTGATCGTCTGCGACCCGACGCTCGTGTTCGCGGTGATCGATTCGCTGTTCGGCGGCATCGGCAAGTTCCATGCACGCATCGAGGGCCGCGATTTCTCGCCCACCGAGCAGCGCGTCATCACGCGCCTGGTGGAGGTGATCACCACCGAATACCAGAAGGCCTGGAAGGGCATCTACCCCCTGGAGCTGGAATACCAGCGCTCGGAGATGCAGCCGCAGTTCGCCAATATCGCCACGCCCAGCGAGATCGTGGTCTCGACCTCGTTCACGCTGGAGATCGGCGAGACCAGCGGCACGGTCTACTTCTGCATCCCCTACTCCACGCTGGAGCCGATCCGCGACGTGCTGTACTCGACCACGCAGGGCGACTCCACCGAGCCGGACCGCCGCTGGGTGAATCTGCTCAAGCACCAGATCCAGTCGGCCGAGGTCGAGCTGGTGGCCGAGCTCGGCACCGCGCCGGCCACGGTGGAGCAGCTGCTGTCCTTCAAGCCGGGCGACTTCATCGAGCTCGACCTGGAGCAGATGATCAAGGCCAAGGTCGATGGCGTGCCGGTGTTCGACTGCCATTACGGCACCTCCAACAACAAATACGCCATCAAGATTGAACAAATGCTGACCGGTCCCGAGACCGGTTGGCTGGGAGCGCGCAATGCCACCTGATAGCCCGAGCCAGGACGAACAAGACGCGATGGCGGCCGAATGGGCCGCCGCACTTGCCGAGGCCAAGCAGCCCGAGATCGCCGACGAGGTGCAGGCCGCGCCCGAGCAGGTGGCGCCGGCCAGCTTCACCAATTTCTCGCCCACCCCGGGCAATATGCCGGGCAGCGACATCAACATGATCCTGGACATCCCGGTCCAGCTGACGGTGGAACTGGGGCGCACGCGCATCCCGATCAAGAACATCCTGCAACTGGCCCAGGGCTCGGTGGTGGAGCTCGACGCGCTGGCCGGCGAGCCCATGGACGTGCTGGTGAACGGCTACCTGATCGCCCAGGGCGAGGTGGTGGTGGTGAACGACAAATTCGGTATCCGCCTGACCGACATCGTCACCCCCTCGGAGCGCATGCGACGGCTGTCGAAGGCCTGAGTCCCCCTTGAAGAGGCCCGCAAGGCCTCTTTTTCATTTGACCCAGCCCGCCGCTGCGCTCGCAGAATCGGGGGGCCATGAACAATCAATTCCTGCCCTTCCTCTGGTTTCTGGCCATCCTGGCCATGATCCCGGTGGCGCTCTGGCTGCTCAAGCGAAGCCCGATGGGCGCAGCGCTGAGCCAAGGCCAGATGCGTACCGTCGCCGTGCTGCCGCTGGCACCGAATCAGAAAATCGTCACCATCGAGGTCGGCCAGGGTGAAGACCGGCGCTGGCTGGTGCTGGGCGTGACCGGCCAGCAGATCAGCACCCTGCATGTGATGCCGCCGCAGCCCGAGAGCGCCACACCGCCCGGCGGCTCGTTTGCCGAGCAGCTGCGCCAGCGCCTGGCGGGCGGCAAGCATGACGGGGCCAGCGATGCGAGCTGACTTTTTTGTTCGCTGCCCACGCTGGCTCAGGCAAGGCCTGACCCTCTCGGTCTTATCGGCGCTGGCTGGAGCGGCTTTAGCGCAATCCGCGGCACCCGCCAGCCTGCCCCTGCTGGTGGGCCAGGGCGCAGGCGGCAGCTACTCGGTGCCGATCCAGACCCTGTTGTTCTTCACCGCCCTGGGCTTCCTGCCCGCGGTGCTGCTGATGATGACGGGCTTCACCCGCATCGTCATCGTGCTCTCGCTGCTGCGCCAGGCGCTCGGCACCCAGGCCGCGCCGCCCAACCAGGTGATCGTCGGGCTGTCGCTGTTCCTCACCTTCTTCGTGATGAGCCCGACCCTCGACAAGGTCTATGCCGAGGCCTGGCAGCCCTACTCGGCCGGCAGCATCGCCTTCGACGAGGCGCTCAAGCGCGCCGAGGTGCCGATGCGCGGCTTCATGCTCAAGCAGACGCGCCAGGCCGACATGGCGCTGTTCAGCCGCCTGGCCAAGCTGGATGCCGGCGTCAAGCCCGAGGCCGTGCCCTTCAAGGTGCTGGTGCCGGCCTTCGTCACCAGCGAGCTCAAGAGCGCGTTCCAGATCGCCTTCCTGATCTTCATCCCCTTCCTCGTCATCGACATGATCGTCAGCAGCGTGCTGATGAGCCTGGGCATGATGATGCTGTCACCGGTGCTGGTGGCCCTGCCCTTCAAGCTGATGCTGTTCGTGCTCGCGGACGGCTGGAATCTGCTGCTGGGCTCGCTCGCCGCCTCCTTCGTCACCTGAAGTTCCGACCACCATGGATGCACAACAAGTCTTCACTTTCGGCCAGCAAGGCCTCTACATGCTGATGCTGGTGGCCGCGCCGGTGCTGCTGACCGTGCTGGCGGTGGGCGTGGTGGTGAGCATCTTCCAGGCCGCCACCCAGATCAACGAAGCCACCCTGTCCTTCGTGCCCAAGGTGCTCGCGGCGGTGCTGGTGCTGGCCATCACCGGGCCCTGGATGGTGACCACCCTGGTCGAGTACATCCAGCGCACGCTGCAGACGATCCCGCAAGTCGTGGGCTGAGGAAGGCCCATATGTTCAGCCTCACCGAGGCCCAGCTGCTGGCCTGGCTGAATCCGCTGCTGTGGCCCTTCGTGCGCACGCTGGCGCTGTTCGCCGGCCTGCCGGTGTTCAGCCAGCGCAATATGCCGATGCGCGTGCGCGTGGGGCTTTCGATCTTCGTGGCGATGGCGGCCCAGCCCTCGCTGCCGCCGATGCCGCTGACGCCGCTGGATTCCCTGCCCATGCTGCTCCTGCTGGTGGCGCAGCAGCTGCTGATCGGGCTGTCGATGGGTTTCGCGGTGCGCCTGGTGTTCGCCGCGCTGGAGTTTGCCGGCGAGCTCATCGGCCTACAGATGGGGCTGAATTTCGCCGGCTTCTTCGACCCCGCCACCGGCAGCCAGGGCACCGCCAGCGCGCGCTTCTTCGGCAGCATGGTGGCCTTTCTCTTCATCGCCATCAACGGCCACCTGCTGCTCATCAACGCGATGGTGCAGAGCTTCCAGGCCTTTCCGGTGGGCGACGAGCCCTTCCACTTTCTGCGTGTGGCCCAGCCCCAGGTCTGGGGCGCCGAGATCTTCCGCATCGGCCTGTGGATCGCCCTGCCCCTCATCACCATGCTGATGTTCGTGAACCTGGTGCTGGGCGTGATCGCGCGCGTGGCGCCGCAGATCAGCGTGTTCTCGGTGGGTTTTCCGCTCACCGTGAGCATCGGCCTGATCGGCATGGTCGCCACCCTGCCGCTGATGCAGACGCCCTTCATGGTGGCGATGGAGCGGCTGCTCGCCGCCTTCACCTGAGTCCCGCCGACAGCGCTATCGCACCTCGCGCGCCAGCTTCAGCATCTGCGAGCTCAGCAGCAGGCCACGCCGCTTGGCCTCGGTGTTGTTGACGCGGAAGGCCAGGCCCTGCGGCTCCAGCATCAGCACGATGCTGGCGCCGGCGCGGTAGGCCTCGGGCGAGGCCCCCACCACCAGCACCGGCAGGTCGCCCAGCGCATGCATCCAGCGCCGCAGCTCGGCGCGGTCGCTATGGCCCAGCACCAGCAGCTGGCATTGCCCGACCTGCTGCGGTGAATCCAGGTTGAGGATCTGGATCGGCAGCCCGCCCATGGGCCGGTTGGGCAGATTGCGCCAGGCCTCGCCATCCCCCTCGATGCCGGCCGTGCAATAGGTGAACTCGCGCAACGGCGGCGGCGGCCATTGCGTGTACTGGGCAAAGCGGTGCACGAAGGCGGCGCGCATCTGCGCCTCGTCCAGGCCGCCCGCCGCGCGCGCCGCCGGCTGGCACAGGGCCAGGTAGAGGGCCAGGCACAGCCACAGCAAGATGCGCAGGCGGCTCATGATCCGAAGCGCCGCGTCAGGCTCAGCTGCAGCATGCGCCCTTCCTGTTTCTCGCCCGGGCCGCTGCCGGGATCGGCGCGCTCGATCACGCGCTTGTCCGCCAGGTTGTAGATGCCCAGCGCCACATCGGTGGCGTGATCGGGCTGCCACAAGAGGTTGGCGTGCAGCAGCGCATAGCCGGGCTGCGGCAGGGCCGGCGTGTCGTGCCGGCTCAGGGCCAGGGCCTGCAGACCCAGGCGCAGGTCCTGGCGCAAAACCTGCGGCAACACCGGCATGCTCCAGCGCGCCTTCAGCAGTTGGCGCGGCGAATTGCTCAGGCGCTGGCCCTCGGCATCGCGGGACTGCTGCAGGCTCCAGCTCAGCTCGCCGCGCTGCCCGCCGGCCCATTGCCCCTGAAGCGCCAGGTCCAGCCCGCGGCTGCGCACCGGCGTGGCGTTCTCGAAGATGCCCTGCGCGCCGCTGGCGGTGATGAGGTCGTGCAGGCGCGACTGGTAGACCGAGACTTGGTAGCGCCACTGGCGCGTGAGCGCATGGTCCAGCGACAGCTCCAGGGTGCGGATGCGCTCGCGCCGCGGCTGCTCGCGCTCGTACAGCGCATTCACCTGGAACTCGTAAAGATTGGCGCCGCGGAAGGCGCTGCCATAGGCGAGGCGCAGCGTGGCGTCCTCGCGCAGCGCCCAGACCCAGGCCGCGCGCGGGTTGAGGCTCTTGCCGGCCTCCACCGCATCGTCGCGCCGCAGGCCCAGCACCAGCGTGTGCTGGCTGGCAACGCGCCATTCGTCCTGGATGAACAGGCCCCAGCGCCGGTCATTGCCCCAGAAGGCGCCCCATTCGGGCTCGCCGACATTGCCATAGCTGATGCGCTGCTGCGCGTCATGCTGGTACTCGACGCCCAGGCTGAGGTAATGGCCCGCCCAGCGCTGCGTGCCCAGGCGCGCCTCGGCGATGCTCCAGCGCCCCAGGTTGTCGCTGCGGAACTGCTGGCGCAGGCCCTGCTCGTCGCGGTAGGGATCGTCGTCGCGGAACAGGAAGCGCTGGGTCGACAGGCTCAGCCACAGGTCCCAGTCCTCGCCCAGCGTGCGCTCCAGCGCGACCGAGGCAAAGCTGTCGCGCAGCGCGGCGCGGCGCTGGTCCAGCTGCAGCTGCGGCAGGCGATCCAGCACGGTGGGCGTGCCGCGCAGGCGCTCCACATGGCCCAGCCTGAGGGTCAGGCCTTGCCAGCTGAGATAGGCGCCGAACTTGCCGCCGCGATCCCAGTCCCTGGGCAGGTATTGCGGCGTGGTGCGCGGGCCCACATAGGGCGGCAGTTCCAGCTCGGGGCGCTCGTAGCCGCTCACCCAGGCGCCCCACTCCAGGCCACCCTCGTGCAGGCGCCCGCCGGTGCTGGCGCGCAGCTCGCCATAGCGGTGCGAGGCGGCGCTGGCGCGCAGCTCCAGGCCGGACAGCTTGTCGGCCCGCTTGGTGACGATGTTGATGACGCCGAAGAAGGCGTTGTTGCCATACAGCGCCGAACCCGGCCCGGGCGTGAACTCGACGCGCTCGATCTGGTCGGCCTCGACCGGGAACTCGCCGCCGACGAAACCGGCGTCGTGCACGTTCTCGTTGATGCGGCGGCCGTCCAGCAGAAACAGCAAGCGGGTGTTGTAGTCGCCCGGGCGGCCCAGGCCCCGCGCGCCCACATAGGTGAAGACGGTGTTGCTGCTGACCTGCAGGCCGGGCAGCAGGCGCAGGATGTCCGCCATGTGGCGCAGGCCATAGCTCTGGATGTCGGCCGCCGTCAGCACATGGGTGAGCGCCGGTGCGCGCGTCGCGCCCTGGGCAAAACGCGTCGCGGTCGACACCTCGATGTCGCGCGGCACTTCCGAGAGCCCCTGGCGCAGCAGTTCCTCGAGGCTGGGCGGCTCCTCGGCCGCAGCATTCTGGCCCCAGGCCGCCGGCCCGCTGAGGCCCAGCGCCAGCGCCAGGCCCAAGGCCAATCCTGGCACCGATACGCGATCATTCATCCACATGTCCTGCCCTGCGATAGGTGTTCTTGCCGGCGCGCTTGGCCTCGTACATGGCCTGGTCGGCGAGCTTGAGCAGCTCGGCCGGGTCGCTGCTGTCCTGGGGGCAGAAGGCCAGCCCCACGGTCGCGCCCACCGGCATCAGCTGCTGCTGCACATGCAGCGGTGCGCGCACCGCGGCGATCAGGCGTTCGGCCAGATGCTCGGCCGCAGCGGTATCGGCCAGCCCCGGCAGGAGCAGCGCGAATTCGTCGCCGCCCAGCCGGCACAGCAGGTCGGTGCTGCGCAGCACCGAGGCCATGCGATGCGCCATCTCGCGCAGCACCGCATCGCCGGCCTCGTGCCCATGGCTGTCGTTGACGGTCTTGAAGTTGTCGAGATCGATGAACATGAGCGCCATCAATTCCCCGGCCTGCACCGCATGGCCGACCTGGCGCTGCAGCTCGGACTGGAAGAACAGCCGGTTCGGCAGCTGGGTCAGGGCGTCGCGGTGCGCCAGCTGCTGCAGTTGCTGGCCCGCCACCTGCTCCTGGTGCAGTTGCTCGTTCAGCTCGCCCTGCCAGACCTCGATGCGCTTGAGCATGGCGTTGAAGCGCTCGGCCAGCCGGCCCACCTCGTCGCGCCGGCGCACCGCGGCGCGCAGGCCGTAGTCGCGCTGCCGGGCCACGCGGTCGGCCAGCTGCGAGAGCTCGACGATGGGCGCCAGCGCGCGCCGCTGCACCCGCCCCAGCACCCAGGCCGCCACCAGGATGGCCAGCAGGATCAGCACCAAGCCCATCAGGCTCATCTGCCAGGCGAACTGGCGCAGCTGCTGCAGGCTTTCGCGCAGGCGGATCGAGCCGATGTTCTCGCCCTTGAGCTGCACCGCGGCCCAGACTTCCAGCTCGGCATCGCCCAGCGCGCCCGGCGCAGCCGCCGGCGCCGGCCCCGGCGCCCAGCTGGCGAAGGGGCTGCCGTCCGTGCGCAGCACCTGCACCAGCCGCAGATCGCCGCGCCTGGCAAAGGCCTGCAGCTCGGCCTGCCCCGCCGCGCCGTCCTCGAAGGCCATCATGGGCGCCAGGTTGTTGGCCAACAGCATGGCGCTGAGCTCGGCCGCACGCTGCTGGCGCTCGCGCGCGGCCAGCCAGAAGGCCTCGGCAATGAAGGCAAAGGTCAGCAGCATGGTCAGGCTCAGCACCAGCAGGTTCAGCAGCGTGAGCCGCCGCACCAGCGAGCTCGGCCCGGCCGCGCGCGACGCGGCAGGGCTGGGCTCGCTCAGCTTGTGAGGCGCGGATAGAGGCATGGGCTGCAACAGCCTGTGGAGGGAGTAAGCGCTTTATCGGCGCCCCGGCGCCGGACTTGAGCCGGGCGGGCGCGTCAGCTCTGCACCAGGCCGTTGCGGATCGCGTAGACGGTGAGCTCGGAGTTGTTTGCCAGCCCCAGCTTCTCCAGCACGCGGGCGCGGTAGACGCTCACGGTCTTGGGGCTCAGCATCAGCTCTTCGGCGATGTCCGACAGGCGCTTGCCCGAGGCGATCATCACCAGGGTCTGCAGCTCGCGGTCGGAAAGCTTCTGGTGCGCCTGCTCGGTCACCGGCGCGGTGAGGCTCTCCACCAGCATCTGGGCGATTTCGGGCGTCACGTACTTGCGCCCCTGAGCCACCGTGCGCACCGCCTGCACCAGCAGCTGCGGATCGCCGCCCTTGTTGACATAGCCGAAGGCGCCCGCGCGCAGCGCGCGGATCGCGTACTGGTCTTCCGGATACATGGAGACGATCAGCACGCGCAGCGGATTGCCCTCGTCCTTCAGCACATGCAGCACGTCGAGGCCGCTGCGGCCCGGCATGTTGATGTCCAGCACCAGCACGTCGCAGGGCTGGTCGGGGCCGAGATCGCGCAGCAGGCTGCGCAGCTCGCCGTAATCGCCGGCCTCGCCGACGACCTCGATATCGGCCACGTCCGAGAGCGTGTCGCGGATGCCGCGCCGTATCAGCGCATGGTCGTCACACAGAATTACCTTGATCATGTTCCGCCCCAAGCAGATGGGTCATGCTCCGCTTCGGAGTTTGCTTCATCGTCCAGCTGCTGGGCGCGCGGCGCTTCCAGCGGCACCGACAGGATCAGGCTGGTGCCGCGCGCGCTGCTGCTCAGGTCCACCCAGCCGCCCACCGTGGCCGCGCGCTCGTGCAGGCCGCGGATGCCGAAGCTGCGCGCCTTGGCGAGGTCGCCCGGCGCGATGCCGCTGCCGTTGTCGCTGACCTCCAGGGTCAACACGCCGGAGTCCATGCTCAGCTCGATGCTGACCTTGCTGGCATTGGCGTGCTTGGAGACGTTGGTGAGCGCCTCCTGCGCGGTGCGGTAGGCCACCAGCGGCACACCGGCGGGCAGCTGGATCTGCTCCTGGCTGGTGCGCACCGAGGTGAGGATGCCGGTGCGGCGCTCGAAGCGCCCCGCCATCCACTGCACCGCCGCCACCAGGCCCTGCTCGAGGATGGCCGGGCGCAGGTTGTGCATGATGCGCTGGCTCGCCTCGATGGCATTGCTGACCGTTTCCAACGCCGATTGCACGCGCTGGCGCACGCCCTCGTCCTGGGCATGGCGGGCGATCCAAGCGAGGTCGAACTTGAGCGCGGTGAGCGAGCCGCCGACATCGTCGTGGATCTCGCGCGCGATCGCGGCGCGCTCCATCTCCACGCTGGTCTGCAGATGGCCGGCCAGCTCGTGCAGGCGCTGCTTGGACTTGTGCAGTTCGCGGTCGGCCTCGACGCGCGCCAGCTGCGCCTCGTTGGCCTCGATCGCATGCAGCAGCGCCGGCGCCAGCCGCGCGAGATTGTTCTTCAGCAGGTAGTCCGAAGCACCGGTGCGCATCGCGGCCACCGCGGTGTCTTCGCCGATCTCGCCCGAGACCAGGATGAAGGGGATCAGCTTGCGGCTTTCCTTCAGCAGGTCCAACACCACCAGGCCCGAGAAACCGGGCAGGTTGTAGTCGGACACGATGGCATCCCAAGGCTGCTGCAGCGCTTGGGCAACTTCGGCCAGCGAATCGACACGTTCAACGTCAAGCTCCAGCCCGGCCCGTCGCAACTGGGCCAATATCAGCTGGTGGTCCAGCTCTGAATCTTCTACATGCAAAACGCGCAATCGGCGATCGGCGGTGGGGATCGTCATGGCCGCGAGTATGCCAAGTTTGCGAGACGCCCCGGCCCGGACATTCCCAGGAGAAATCCAACCGATTGCACGGAATAACACGCCTTGACGGGTTAACCCGTATTGGGGCTGCAACAAAATAGCCGATTCCAACAAATAGCCCGGCTTTGACTTCATTGTCCTGTCGACACGAGAACAAGAAATGCCGAAGATTCCAGCCATGTAAGCAATTGCTGCGGCGGCCCTGGCCGCAAGCAATTGCGCGCTCATCACGGGCTTGCACCTGGAAGATCAACCGCGGAGCCAAGATGCAGATGAATGAATCGCCAGTCCCACCAGAATCAGGGCTCATTCCCTTGCTGGCCGCGGCTGAGCTGCAGGATCACCTGATGACGGTGACCCATGATCTGGAGCGCTTGCAGCGCCTCTTGGACGATGCCGGAGAGTCGCTCTCCACCCATTTCTACAGCGCCTCCAACCATGTGAACGAGTTGCTGCGCCTGGCGGCCGAGCACCCCGACGCGAGCAACGGCAGCCTGCACAAGGTGATGGAACACATTGCCGGCGCCATCACCGCGCTGCAGTTCCAGGACATGGCCACGCAGCTGATCGCCCATACCAGCCAGCGCCTGCGCAACTGCGCCGACCAGTTGGCGCGCGATACCTTTGGCGACGACGAGGACGGCGAGGCGGTGGTGGAGATTGCGCCGCTGCGGCCCAACCCCGTCACGCAGGACGAGATGGACGCGGGTTCCATCGAATTGTTCTAAAGAATTTTCAAGTACAACCGAAAACAGCCTGTTATCCGGAGAGAAAGCGATGCATTCAATTCTTGCTGTGGACGATTCGGCCTCGATGCGCCAGATGGTCTCCTTCACCCTGAAGAACGCGGGTTTCAACGTGGTCGAAGCGGTGGACGGGCAGGACGCCTGGGAAAAGTCCGGCACGCGCGACTTCGATCTGGTGCTCACCGACCAGAACATGCCACGCATGGACGGCATCAGCCTCACCAAGAAGCTGCGCGACAACCCCAAGTTCAAGACCACGCCGATCCTGATCCTGACCACCGAGTCGAGCGACCAGATGAAGCAGGCCGGCCGAGCGGCAGGTGCGACGGGCTGGCTGGTGAAGCCCTTCGACCCGGCCAAATTGATCGAGGTGATCGGCAAGGTCATTCGCTGAACGGCCCCGCAACCAGGAGCAAGACATGGGCGAAATGACCAATGAAGGCGCCAGCCTGAGTGCCGGCATTGACCTGAGCCAGTTCTATCAGGTCTTCTTCGAGGAGGCGAGCGAGAACCTCGACAACATGGAACAGCTGCTGCTGAACCTGAACATCGAGACCGCCGACGACGAGGAACTGAACGCGATCTTCCGCTGCGCCCACTCCATCAAGGGGGGCGCTGCGACCTTTGGCTTCAGCGATGTTGCCGAACTGACGCACCAGATGGAGACGCTGCTGGACAAGCTGCGCCGCCACGAGCTGCAACCCAATTCCGAGATGGTGGACGTGCTGCTGCAGTCGGGCGATGCCCTGCGCGCGCAGCTGGGCCGCCACCAGGGTTCGGGCGCCGACGCGGTGGACACCAGCGATCTGCTGGCCCGCATCCGCGCGCACGTAGAGGGCGAGGCCGCCCCGGCGCCCGCGCCCAAGGTGGCCGCCGCGGCCCCGCCGCCGGCCAAGCCTGCGCCCATCCCCAAGGCCACCACGCGCCAGCTCGAGCTGCAGGTGGGCCCGCTGACCGATCTGAGCCTGGCCGACAACCTGGTCGAGCTGTTCAAGGAAATCACCGACCTCGGCACCATCGAACCGCTCGACGCGGGCGTGGCCGCCGACGGCATTCGCCGCTTCAAGATTCTCACCGGCAGCACCGACAGCGATCTGCTGGACCTGTTCACCTTCCATGTGGCGCGCGAGCAGGTCAAGCTCATGCCGCTGGGCCCCGGCTTCGGTTTCCACGAGGGTGCGCCGGGCGCGCCGCCGGTGGAAGAGGCCAAGCCCGAGGACCTGGGCTACGGCTTCTTCGACGACGCCCCCGGCCTGCCGGCCGGCACCACCGCGGGCACCGAGGTGCAGGCGGTGGCCGCCAGCGAGGCCAAGCCGGCCGCAGTGGCCGTCAAGCCCGCCGCCAAGGTCGAGCCGCGCGCGGCCGCCGGCGGCATGGACCAATCGACCCTGCGCGTCTCGGTCGAGAAGGTCGACCAGCTGATCAATTTGGTGGGCGAGCTGGTGATCACCCAGGCCATGCTGGCGCAGAACAGCCGCAATGTGGACCCGGGCCTGTACCAGCAGCTGACCTCGGGCCTGGCCGATCTGGAACGCAATACCCGGGATCTGCAGGAATCGGTGATGTCGATCCGCATGATTCCGATGTCGGTGGTGTTCAACCGCTTCCCGCGCATGCTGCGCGACCTGGCCGCCAAGCTGGGCAAGAAGGTCGAGCTGGTGACCCAGGGCGAAGCCACCGAGCTGGACAAGGGCCTGGTGGAAAAGATCACCGACCCCCTCACCCACCTGGTGCGCAACAGCTGCGACCATGGCATCGAGACCCCGGCCGAGCGCGCCGCCAAGGGCAAGCCCGAGCATGGCACCATCACCCTGGTGGCCTCCCACCAGGGCGGCTCCATCGTCATCGAGGTGCGCGACGATGGCCGCGGCCTGAACCGCGAGAAGCTGATCCGCAAGGCACGCGAGAAGGGCATCGATGCGCCCGACTCGATGACCGATGCCGAGGTCTGGGGCCTGATCTTCGCGCCCGGCTTCTCCACCGCCGACCAGGTCACCGACGTCTCCGGTCGTGGCGTGGGCATGGACGTGGTGAAGCGCAACATCACCTCGCTGGGCGGCACGGTCGAGATCGACTCGGCCGAAGGCTATGGCATGAAGGTCTCGGTGCGCCTGCCGCTCACCCTGGCCATCATGGACGGCATGAGCGTGGGCGTGGGCGAAGAGGTCTACATCCTGCCGCTGTCCTCGGTGGTCGAGTCCTTCCAGGTGCAGGCCGACACCATCAAGACGGTGGGCGGCTCGGGCCGCGTGGTCGAGGTCCGCGACGAATTCATGCCGGTGCTTGAGCTGGAGCAGATCTTCAACGTGCCGCGCTTCGACTTCGAGCATGTCAGCTCCATCATGGTGGTGGTGGAGGCCGAGGGTGGCCGCGTCGCCCTGATGGTGGACGAGTTGCTCGGCCAGCAGCAGGTGGTGGTGAAGAACCTGGAGGCCAACTACCGCAAGGTCACCGATGTCTCCGGCGCCACCATCATGGGCGACGGCCGCGTGGCCCTGATTCTGGATGTGGGCAGCCTGATCCGCCGTTCGCGGCACTGAGGCCGCGCCCTTCGTTTGTTAGAGGATTTGGAATGAACTTCAGCGCCTTGTTGCGCCACTTCAGCATCCGCGTTCGCATGATCGGTGCGATCGCGATGGTGCTGGCCCTGCTGACCCTGGTGGGCGGCGTTGGTCTGTACGGCATGGGCTCGCTGAAAAGCCAGACCAAGAACTTCGCCGACATGTCGGTCAACGAAGCCAACGCGCTGACGGCGCTGGTGCGCGGCATGGGCGACCTGCGCCGCTACGAGAAGGACATGCTGCTCAACTATGAGCAGGCCGAGGCCGTCAAGTCCTACCACCAGAAATGGGATGAGACCCGCGCCGGTGTGGACAAGGTCATCAAGGAAATGCTGGCGGGTGAAGAGGACGCCGACAACGTCGTGCTGCGCAAGCTCCAGCCCCTGCTGCAGGACTACGCCGACAAGGCGCAGCCGGTCGTCAAGCAGCTGGAAGCCGGCGGCTATGACAACGCCGCCGCCGCCAACAAGCTGATGGCACAGGCCAAGGCCAGCGCCCATGCGGCCGAGCAGCTCATCGACGAGCTGCGCAAGGCGCTCAGCAACGAGTCGCAGGCCGCCCTGCAGCATGCCGAGAGCACGCAGAGCCTGGTGCTCTCGGTCTTCATTGCCGTGCTGGCGGTGAGTGCCCTGATCGTCGTGCCCCTGACCCTGCTGAACATGCACAGCATCTGCAAGCCGCTGGCCGAGGCCGAGGCGCTGGCCGGTGCGATTGCCAAGGGCGACCTCACCACCGACGACATCAAGGTCGAAGGCAAGGACGAGGCCTCGCATCTGCTGGAGTCGCTGCTGCACATGCAGCAGGGCCTGCAGAGCCTGGTCGGGCAGCTGCGCACCTCGGCCGATTCGATCCGCACCGCCTCGGTGGAGATCGCATCGGGCAACCAGGACCTCTCCGGCCGCACCGAGCAGACCGCCAGCAATCTACAGCAGGCCGCCTCCTCGATGGTGCAGCTGACCGGCACGGTCAAGCAGACCGCCGACTCCGCGCGCACCGCCAACCAGCTGGCGACCTCGGCCTCCACCGCCGCGGCCAAGGGCGGCGAGGTTGTGGGCCATGTGGTCAGCACCATGGACGAGATCAACACCAGCTCCAAGCGCATCGGCGACATCATCGGCGTGATCGATGGCATCGCCTTCCAGACCAATATCCTGGCCCTGAATGCCGCGGTGGAAGCCGCGCGCGCGGGTGAACAGGGCCGCGGCTTCGCGGTAGTGGCCGGCGAGGTGCGCAGCCTGGCGCAACGCAGCGCCGAGGCGGCACGCGAGATCAAGACCCTGATCAGCGCCAGCGTGGAGCGCGTCGAGACCGGCTCGCGCCTGGTGCAGGACGCCGGCAACTCGATGAACGAGATCGTCAGCAGCGTGCAGCGCGTCACCGACATCATCGGCGAGATCACCGCCGCCGCCAGCGAGCAGAGCGACGGCATCGGCCAGGTCAACCAGTCGGTGGTGCAGCTCGACCAGATGACGCAGCAGAACGCCGCGCTGGTGGAAGAGTCCGCCGCCGCGGCCGAGAGCCTGAAGGACCAGGCGGAGCGCCTGTCGATGGCGGTAGATCGCTTCCGCATCGATGCCAAGACGGCCCATGCCGCGGCAGCGCCGAGGCCCGCCCCGACCCCTGCGACGCTCAAGCCGAGCCCGGCGCCGCGCGCCATCGCGCCCGTCGCCACCAAGCCCGCGACCAAGCCGGCCGCAGCCCTCAAGCCTCCCGTCAAGCCGGCAGCGCCCAAGCCCGTGGCGGCGGCCACGCATGACGACGGCAGCTGGGAAACCTTCTGAGCCCTCTTCTCCATCCACCATCCCGCACCACCAGAGGTCAAGCATGGAAATCGTCCAACAAGCATCCAATCAGGTCGTACCTCACGCCGCGGGCAGCACGGCCTTGAAGGCCCAGGGGCCCGCCAGTGGCGAGTACCTGACCTTCCGCCTGGGCTCCGAGGAGTACGGCATCGACATCCTGAAGGTGCAGGAGATCCGTTCCTACGAGCCGCCCACGCGCATCGCCAACGCGCCCGAGTTCATCAAGGGTGTGGTGAACCTGCGCGGCGTGATCGTGCCCATCGTCGATCTGCGCCTGAAGCTGGGTTGCCCGAATGCCGAGTACAACAGCTTCACCGTGGTGATCGTGCTGAACGTGCGCAGCCGCGTGGTTGGCGCGGTGGTGGATTCGGTCTCCGACGTGCTGGAACTCAGCCGCGATTCGATCCGCCCCGCCCCCGAGCTGAACGCCAGCGCGGTGGACACCAGCTTCATCACCGGCATCGGCTCGGTGAACGAGCGCATGCTGATCCTGATGGACATCGAGGGCCTGATGAGCAGCGCCGACATGGGCTTGATGGAAAGTCTCTGAGCGGCGATCCGCCGAAAACCAAAGGCGTCAGCAACCTGACTGCACGCCAGACATCTCAAGTTGGGAGACTCGCATGAGTTCTGGAGTAACCTCGATCGCGCGCCGCGTATCGCTGGTTGGCGTGGTCACCCTGGCCCTGGTGCTGCTGGGCACCAGTGGCGTGTTGAGCGTGCTGCTCACCAGCGCGGCCAAAGACCGCGTCACCACCTGGGTAGGCGACAAGACCCAGTCCCTGGTCGACTCCATGCAGGCCATGGACGACGTGGCCAAGACCATGGTCAAGCAGAGCTTCGGCACCTTCCGCCAGGACTTCGGGCCGGTGTTCACGCTGGATGAGGCCAGCGGCGATCTGCGCGACTGGGGCCCCAAGCTCAACGGCAACACCACCCAGGTGGACAAGTTCGCCGGCACCACCGGCGGCGCCGCCGCCATCTTCATCCTCAAGGATGGCGCCTTCGTGCGCATCACCTCCTCCATCAAGCTGGCCAATGGCGAGCGCGACGCCGCGCCGCTGGGCAAGACCCATCCGGCCTTTGCCACGCTCTCGCAGGGCACGGCCTACGCCGCCCGCGAGGTCATGTACGGCAAGGTCTACATGGCCTACTACGAGCCGCTCAAGAGCGAGGCCGGCAAGGTGATCGGCCTGCTGGCGATCGCGCTGGACATGGAGGGCTTCCAGAAGGCCATGGACCAGATGGCCGCCGACGCCAAGTTCTTCGAGTCCGGCGGCACCTATGTGCTGGCGTCCAACGGCGACCCCAAGCAGGCACGCTTCGTCTCGCATCCCAGCGCCAAGGGCAAGCTGGTGAGCGAGCTGGTGCCCGATGTGGACAAATTCATCGCCGAACTGGAAGGCGCCAAGGACGGCTATGTCTCCGACGCCCCGAACGTGCTGGGCGGCAAGGCCAGCAGCTATTTCGCGGTGGGCAAGCGCAACGGCCAGGGCGGTTTCTGGGTGATTGCCCAGGTGGCCGGCAGCGAGGCCATGGCCTCGCACTGGGCCACCATGGTGCCGTTCTGGATCCTGCTGGGCGGTGCCACGCTGGCGCTGGGTTACGGCCTGTTCTGGATGATGCGCAACTGGGTGGCGGCGCCGCTGGCCTCGCTGAGCCAGGCGGTGCAGGCGATCGCGCGCGGCGATCTCTCCCAGAGCGTCAGCAACGACCGCAACGACGAGATCGGCGCGCTGATACGCGAGACCGAGGCGATGCGGCAGCGCCTGGCCGACACCATCGGCACGGTGCGGCATTCGGTCGACTCGATCGGCACCGCCAGCACCGAGATCGCCACCGGCAACCAGGACCTGAGCCAGCGCACCGAGCAGACCGCCTCCAATCTGCAGATCGCGGCCTCCTCGATGGAAGAGCTCACCGGCACGGTGAAGCAGACCGCCGACTCGGCGCGCACCGCCAACCAGCTGGCCTCCTCGGCCTTCACCGCCGCGGCCAAGGGTGGCGAGGTGGTGAGCCAGGTGGTCGCCACCATGGAAGAGATCAACACCAGCTCCAAGAAGATCAACGACATCATCGGCGTGATCGACGGCATCGCCTTCCAGACCAATATCCTGGCGCTGAATGCCGCGGTGGAGGCGGCGCGCGCCGGCGAACAGGGCCGCGGCTTCGCGGTGGTGGCCAGCGAGGTGCGCAGCCTGGCGCAGCGCAGCGCCGAGGCCGCCAAGGAGATCAAGACCCTGATCGGCGCCAGCGTCGATCGCGTGGAAGTGGGCTCGCGCCTGGTGGAAGCGGCCGGCCAGTCGATGACCGAGATCGTCGCCAGCGTGCAGCGCGTCTCCGACATCATCGGCGAGATCACCGCCGCCGCCAGCGAGCAGAGCGACGGCATCGGCCAGGTGAACCAGTCGGTGGTGCAGCTCGACCAGATGACGCAGCAGAACGCGGCGCTGGTGGAAGAGTCGGCTGCCGCGGCCGAAAGCCTCAAGGAGCAGGCGCAGCGACTGGTGGAGGCCGTCTCGGTCTTCAAGGTCTCCGCCAGCGAGCCCCATGCCATTGCCAAGCCGGCCGCGCCGCGGCCCGGCCCGGCCAAGTCAGCGCCGCTCGGCGCCAGGCCCGCGCAGCAGCCCGCCAGGGCGCCGCAAGCCGCGCCGATCAAGGCCGCCCCGGCCAAGGCCGCACCCGCAGCCGCAACCGTGGTGGCGGCCGCGCCGGCACGCGCCGAGGCCAAGGCGGTGACCGTGAACGAAGGTGAGTGGGAGAGTTTCTGAGAAGAGGCCGACAAGGCCCGAGCGCCACCAAGGAGCACGCATGTTTGAATCGATCAAGACCCGCCTGATTGCGCTGAGCATTGGCGTCGTGGTGCTGAGCTTGCTCGCCGCCACGGTGGCCAACTACGCCACCGTGCGCAGCCATACGCAACACCAGGTGCTCGCCTCCATGGACGAGTTGGCGGCCGCGCGCGGCGCCACCATCGCCCAATGGGTGCGCTCGCAAAAAGACATCATCGGCGCGCTCGCGCCGGCCGTGGCCGCCGCGGACCCGGTGCCGCTGCTGGTGCAGGCCGCCAAGTCGGGCCGGCTGGATGCGGCCTATATCGGTTTTGCCGACAAGAAGATCGTCTTCAACTCGCCGCAGAACCTGCCGCCCGACTACGACCCCACCAGCCGCCCCTGGTACACCCAGGCCGCGGCCGCCAGCGGCAGCATCATCACGCCGCCCTATGTGGACGCGGCCAAGAAGCTGCTGGTGGTGACCTTTGCGCAGGCCATCAAGGACGGTGGCTCGACCAAGGCCGTGACCGCCTCGGACGTGTTCCTGGATGACGTGGTGGCCACCGTCAAGGCCATCAAGCCCACGCCCAACGGCTTTGCCTTCCTGACCATGTCGGACGGCCGCATCGTCGCCCACCCGGATGCCAATCTGGCGCTCAAACCGTCCAGCGATCTCTCGGCCCAGCTCGATGCCAAGGCCCTGAAGGCCGCGCAGGAAGCCAAGGGCGAATGGATCGAGGCCAAGGTCGGCGATGCCAGCTATCTGGTGCGCGGCGTGGCCATCCCCGACACCGACTGGACGCTGTATGTGGCGGCCGACCGCAGCGAGGCCCTTGCCTCGCTGAGTTCGCTGCTGCGCGCCGCGGCCATCACCGCCCTGGTGATGATGGCGCTGGCCGGCCTGGTGGTGACCGGCAGCATCACCGGCCTGCTGCGCGGGCTGGACCGCGTGCGCAAGGCGCTGGACGAAATCAGCGCCGGCGGCGGCGACCTCACCCAACGCCTGCCCGCCGACAGCAAGGACGAGATCGGCCGCATTGCCAGCTCCTTCAACACCTTTGCCGAGAAGATCCAGCACATCCTGCTGGACGTGCGCGCCGCCAGCAGCTCCATCACCACCGCCTCCAGCGAGATCGCCACCGGCGCGCAGGACCTGTCGCAGCGCACCGAGCAGACCGCGTCCAACCTGCAGCAGGCGGCCTCCTCGATGGAGCAGCTCACCGGCACGGTGCGCCAGACCGCCGATGCCGCCCAGACCGCCAACCAGCTGGCCTCCTCGGCCTCCAGCGCCGCGGCCAAGGGCGGCGAGGTGGTGAGCCAGGTGGTCTCGACGATGGACGAGATCAACACCAGCTCCAAGAAGATCAACGACATCATCGGCGTGATCGACGGCATCGCCTTCCAGACCAATATCCTGGCGCTGAACGCCGCGGTGGAAGCCGCACGTGCCGGCGAGCAGGGCCGCGGCTTCGCCGTGGTGGCCAGCGAGGTGCGCAGCCTGGCGCAGCGCAGCGCCGAGGCCGCCAAGGAGATCAAGGCCCTGATCGGCGCCAGCGTCGATCGCGTGGAAGTGGGCTCGCGCTTGGTGGAGGCGGCCGGCCAGTCGATGACCGACATCGTGTCCAGCGTGCAGCGCGTGACCGACATCATCGGCGAGATCACCGCCGCCGCCAGCGAACAGAGCGATGGCATCGGCCAGGTGAATGGCGCGGTGGTGCAGCTGGACCAGATGACGCAGCAGAACGCGGCGCTGGTGGAAGAGTCCGCCGCCGCGGCCGAAAGCCTGAAGGATCAGGCGCATCGGCTCACCGAGGTGGTGTCGGTGTTCCGCCTGGGCAACGACGACGCCAAGCATGGCGGCTATGCCATGGCCGCCAGCTCGCCCAAGCCGGCTCCGAAGGCCGCAGGGGCCAAGCCAGCGGCGTCCAAGCCAGGCAGCCCACACCCCGCCGCCAAACCTGCCACCTCCGCGGCCGCCAAACCTGCCACCACCGCAGCTGCCGATGGCTGGAGCGCCAAGCCCGCCAAGCCCGCAGCAGCTCCGCCCGCCCCTGCCGCCGCCGCGGCACAGGACGACGCGCATGGTGACTGGCAGTCCTTCTGAGGCCTGCCTCCGCCAGCAACAAGGGCCGCAGATGCGGCCCTTTTTCATTCTCGCCGCTCAGCTCACTGCGTATCGGCCTGGCGCAGCGTCGTCACCACCGGCTGCAGCAGCACATTGCGCAGGCTCCACCAGCCGGCCAGCTGCGCCAGCAGCGCGCCGCAGACCATGCTGGCCAGCGGCACCCAGGGGCTGGCGCGCCAATCGAACTCGAACACATAACGCGCCAACAACTGACCCAACAGCAGCGCCACGGCGCCGGCCAGCAGGCCCGCCAACGCGCCCAGGCCCAGCAGCTCGGCGCGCTGCACCTGGCGCAGCAGGGCCGAGCTCGCGCCCAGCGCGCGCATCAACGCGAACTCGCGCGTGCGCAGCTCGCGCGTGCTGCTCACCGCCGCCAGCAGCACCACCAGGCCGGTGGCCAGCGTGAACATGAAGAGGAACTGCACCGCATTGATGACCTGGCCCAGCACCGCCTGCATCTGGTTCAGCTGGGCCGACACATCCACCGCGGTGATGTTGGGGAACTCGTGGCTGAGCCGTTTGTCCAGCGCCAGGCCGGCCTCCGCCGCGGGCGCGCGGTAGGCGGTGATGTAGCTACCGGGCAGCTCACCCATCTCCTTGCGCGGGAAGATCACGAAGAAGTTGGCCCGCATCGAGCTCCAGTCCACCTTGCGCAGGCTGGTGATGCGCGCCTCCACCTGGATGCCTGCGACGTCGAAGCGCAGCCTGTCGCCGAGCTTGAGCCCGAGCTGCTCGGCCAGGCCCTCCTCGACGCTGAGGCCATCGGCCTCGTCGTTCTGCCAGTGCCCGCCCACCACCTCGTTGTGCGGCGGCAGCTCGGCCGCGTGGCTCAGATTGAACTCGCGCTCGGCCAGGCGCTGGGCGCGCTCCTGGGCGAACTGCTCGGGCCGCACCGCCTGGCCGTTGATGCCCACCAGGCGGCCGCGGATCATCGGATACCAGTCGTAGCCACGCACGCCCGCGCCCTCGAGCGCCGCGCGCATCGCCTCGCCCTGCTCGGGCTGGATATTGATGATGAAGCGGTTCGGCGCGTTCGCCGGCGTGGCCTGACGCCAGCTGTCGATCAGGTCGGTGCGCAGCAGCACCAGCAGCGCCAGCGCCAGCAGGCCCACCGCCAGCGCCGCCACCTGCACCACCGCGAGCAGCGGGCGTGCCGCCAGCTGGCGCGTGGCCAGCAGCAACCAGCGCGGCGCACCCGCTTGCGGCACCAGGCGCCGCAACAGCAGCACCGCGCCCCAGGCCAGCAGCGCAAACAGCGCCAGCGCGGCAGCAAAGCCCAGCGAGGCGATCAAGCCCAGCGTGGGATCGGCCGAGAGCGTCACCAGCATGGCGCCAAAGCCCAGCACGCCCGCACCCAGCACCGCCAGCGAACCGAGCTTGGCGCTGCCCAGCTCGCGCCGTATCACGCGCAGCGGCGGCACCGCCGCCAGCTGCAGCACCGGTGGCAGGCCAAAGCCCAGCAGCAGGGTCATGCCCATGCCCAGGCCCAGCGCCACCGGCCAGCCGCTGGCGGCCGGCAGCTTCACCTCGATCAGCCCGGCCAGCAGGGCCACAAAGGCATAGTGCAGCGCAAAGCCAAGCAGCACGCCCGCCACGCTGGCCACCAGACCCGCGCCACCGAACTCCAGGCCATAGGCCCAGGCCAGGCGGCGCTGCGGCTGGCCCAGCACGCGCAGCATGGCGCAATCGTCCAGGTGCCGGGCGGCGAAGTCGCGCGCGCTCAAGACCACCGCCACCGCCGCCAGCAGGGCCGCCAGCATCGCCACCAGGTTGAGGAACTTGCCGGCGCGGTCCAGGGTCTGGCGCATCTCGGGCCGACCGCTTTCCAGCGACTCCAGGCGCACGCCGCGCCAGCCCTCGGAGGCGATCAGCGCCGCGGCCTCGCGGGAATAGCGCTGCCAGTCCTGGCTGGCGCGGCCCGCGCCACCATCCGGCGCGATCACCGCATAGCGGTAGGTCACGCGGCTGGCGGGCTGTATCAGCGCGGTGGCCGCCAGATCGGCCTGGGCCAGCATCACGCGCGGCGCAAAGCTCATGAAGCCGGCGCCGCGGTCGGGCTCGTTGGCGATCACGCCGGCCACGCGCAGGCTGGCCTCGCCCAACAGCAGGGTATCGCCCGGCCTCAGGCCCAGGGCATCGAGCACCTGGGCATCGACCCAGACCTCGCCCGCCGCCGGCGCACCGACGCGCCGCCCGTCGCTCAGCTCGACGCGCCCGCGCAGCGGATAGCCCGCACCCACCGCCTTCACCGCCACCAGGCGGCTGGCGCCGCCCTGCGCATCGGGGGCGCGCGCCATGCTGGGAAAGGCGGTGCTGTCCACCGCCGTCAGGCCCTGCGCCTGCGCCAGTTCGCGCAGCTTGGGCGGCGTGGGCTGGTCGCTCGCCACCACCACGTCGCCGCCCAGCATCTGCGCCGCATCGCGCCGCAGGCCCTGGTCGAGCCGGTCGGCCAGAAAACTCACCGCACAGACGGCGGCCACCGCCAGCGCCACCGCCAGCATCAGCAGGCGCAGTTCGCCGGCGCGCCAATCGCGCCAGAGCTGGCGCCAGGCCAGCATCAACACCGAGGGGCGCCTGGCGGCGGGGCGGGCCGGCGCGGCGGCCGGAGCGACGAGTGCGGGGCTGTCATCCATGGGGCGCACTGTACCCACAGGAGCGGCCCGGCGGGCAGTGTGGAATTGCATGCCATGCAAATGGCTTGAACCCTGCATGCAAGCCCGTGCTGCCCCAGTTGGCGCGCGCCCTGCTTCAATACAGCCATGAGCACCAGCACCTTCGCCCCCCTCTTCGTCTCGCACGGCTCGCCCATGACGGCCCTGCAGCCCGGCGCCGCGGGCGCCTTCTGGCGCCAGCTGGGTGCCGCCCTGCAGCGCCGCCGCCCGCGCGCCATCCTGGCGCTCTCGGCCCACACGCTGGCGCGCGAGCCTCTGCTGCTGGCCGGCGAGCGCCAGCATGCGGTCTACGATTTCGGCGGCTTCGACCCCGAGCTCTACACCTTGCGCTACGACGCACCCGGGGCGCCCGGCCTGGCCGCCGAGCTGCTGCAGCGCCTGGGCAACGCGCGCGTGCGCGCCCTGCCCGAGGCCGGCCTGGACCACGGCATCTGGACGGTGCTGCGCTTCATGTTCCCCGACGCCGAGGTGCCGGTGCTGCCGATGGCCTGGTCGCCGCGCGCCAGCCCGGCCGAGCTGTTCCAGCTCGGGCAAGACCTGGCCCCGCTGGCCGAGGAAGGCGTGCTCATCATCGGCAGCGGCTCGATCACGCACAACCTGCGGCGCGTGTTCGCACAAGGCATGCCGCCGATCGACGCGCCCGAGATCCGTGAGTCGGCCGAGTTCCGCGCCTGGATGCTGGCGCGCAGCGCCGCGCGCGACTGGGACGCCCTGCTCGACTATCGCCAACAGGCGCCGCATGCGGTGGACATGCACCCGACCGACGAGCACCTGCTGCCCTGGTTCATCGCCGCCGGCGCGGGCGGCCGGCTAGACGCGCCGCAGCGCCTGCACGACAGCCTCACCTATGGCTGCCTGGGCATGGACGCCTACGCCTTCGGGCCGGAAGCAGCGGCACTGGCCGAGGAGCTGCCTATAATCGCCGCCGAGACGCGGGTGTAGCTCAATGGCAGAGCTGAAGCTTCCCAAGCTTAAGACGAGGGTTCGATTCCCTTCACCCGCTCCACAACTGCTCAAGCCATGCCAGTGGCACGGCCATCACGGCAACCGTGCGCTGCGTGACTCCGCCGCAGCCGCTTCGTAGCCTTTGCGCGTGATCTCGTAGACCTCGCCACGCTCACCGTGCGCGACGAGCAGGCCTTGGTCGGCCAACTCCTTCAGGGCCGACTCCCAGGTGGCCAGGGCACGGTGGTCGGACTTATCGGTGAACAGGCTCGCGCCATTCGTGTGCAGATCGACGCTGGCGCCGAACTTCTCGTACAAGAGGTAGCCGCTGGGATCGGACGCCGTCGCCACGAGCAAGCTGCGCGCCTCCTTCGACAACACGGGCGCGGGAGCCCCCACGCCCGGCAGCTTTGACGGATTGGCATCCGAGGCGTGAAACATGGCGACGCCGAAGCCGAACACGCCCGCAAACAGCAAGACAAAGATGCCGACGCGGATCTTCACCGCCGCCTTCGCAAAGAAGACATAGGCCAAGATCGACAGCGCAACGACCAGCAGTGCGAGGATGCCCAACTGGCTCTGTGCCGCTGCCTTGATGATGTCGGGCAGACTCTTGAAGAGTTGGTCCATGGCTCCCCCTGTGTGCTCGGCTGGGCTTCGCTGGCCGCGCGGTGGACGCCGACCGGGCACCCCGCTGCCGCCTCAATCTACCTCAGATATCGCGCTCACCATCAATCGCCCCGAGTTGGCACACGGCATCGGGCTTCAAAGCCCAGCCCCCTCACCTCCCATACAGCCCCTGCAGCCTCTCCACCACCCCGTCCCGCTGCAGCTTGCGCAGCGCCGCATTCCAGCGCTCGACCTCGCTCTCGGGCGTCTGCGCCGACAGGGCGATATAGCCCGGTGACTCCAACAGCATCACGGCCGTCTTGCGCACCGCCGCCGGTGCGATGGCCAGCAGCTGCAGGCGGCGCTCCATGCCGGCTTCGGCGGCCGCGAGGTAGCGCACGCGGCCGGCCATCAGCATGCGCAGGCATTGCTCAACGCTGCGCACGCGTGTCAGGTCGGTGAACTTCTTGTCGCTCAGCAACTGGTCGTGCACGTTCTGGTTGACCACGCAGATGCCGCCCTGTCTGGCGTCGTCCAGCTGTCGCAATTCAAGCGCGTCGTCGGCGCGTTGGTAGAGGTAATCCCGCTCATGCGAAATCGGGCCGACCCAGCGGAACAGCGCCTCGCGCGCCGGCGTGCGGCTGAGGTTGAACAGGGCCACATGCGCGTCCGCGGCCAGCCACTTCAAGCCGCGCGCCAGGGGCACGGTTTCGATCTGCGCCACCAGCCCCAGCTCGGCGAGCAGGGCCCGCACCAGCTCCACGTAGAAGGCGCGCTTGCCACCATGCGCGCGGCCCACCAGTTGCCCGTCCACCTGCTGCACCGCATCGGCCGTGCTGTGCGTCAGCACGGTCCAGCCGGGCTCCGCCGCGCCGGCCGGCTGCAGGCACAGCCAGCTCAGCAGACCGGCGGCAAGCATGCGGACAGGCCTCATTGCGATCAGCCCAGCTGCCGCTCCAGCTGGTCCAGCACGCGGTAACAGTCCAGCACCTGCGCCACGCTGGCGTTGGGCTCGCGGCCCGCGCGGATGGCGGCGAGGAACTCGCGGTCCTGCAGCTCGATGCCGTTCATCGACACGTCCACCTGTGAGACGTCGATCTTCTCGTCGCGGCCGTTGAACAGATCGTCGTAGCGGGCGATATAGGTGCCGCTGTCGCCGATGTAACGGAAGAAGGTTCCCAGCGGCCCATCATTGTTGAAGGACAGGCTCAGGGTGCAGATCGCGCCATTGGCCGCCTTGAGCTGGATCGACATGTCCATCGCGATGCCCAGGGTCGGGTGAATGGGGCCCTGGACGGCATTGGCCTTGACGATCGGGCTGCCGCACTGGTAGGCGAACAGGTCCACCGTGTGCGCGGCGTGGTGCCATAGCAGGTGGTCGGTCCAGCTGCGCGGCTGGCCCAGCGCGTTGATATTGCTGCGGCGGAAGAAATAGGTCTGCACATCCATCTGCTGGATGTTGAACCTGCCGGCTCGCACCTGCTGGTGAACCCATTGGTGGCTGGGGTTGAAGCGCCGCGTATGGCCGCACATCGCCACCAGGCCGCTGGCCTGGGCCTGGCGCACCACCGCCTCGCCCTCGGCCAGCATGTCGCACAGCGGAATCTCCACCTGCACATGCTTGCCGGCCCGCAGGCAGGCCAGGGTCTGGCTGGCATGCAGCTGGGTGGGCGTGCACAGGATCACCGCGTCCACCGCGGGCATCGCCAGCACCTCGCCCAGCTCGGTGCCGGCATGGTCAATGCCGTAGCGGCGCGCCACCTCGCGGGTCTTGTCCAGCTCGCGGCCGATCAGGGCGAGCACCTCGACGCCATCGATCTGCCGCAGCGCGTCCAGATGCTTGAGTCCGAAGGCGCCGGCGCCCGCCAGGGCGACCTTGATGGGCTTGGATTGGCCGCTATTCATGTGTTCTCCAGGATCAGATGGCCCACCGCCGTGTTGGACGCCGGCACGTGATAGAAGCGCTGGCGCAGGCGCGGCGGCGGCCCGCCGGCCACATCGGCCATGGCGCCGCGCGCGATCAGCCACATCACCAGCTCGATGCCCTCGGAGCCGGCCTCGCGCACGTAGTCGATATGCGGCCGCTGCGCCAGCGTGGCCGGGTCGGCGATCAGCTGGTCCAGGAAGGCGTTGTCCCAGGCACGGTTGATGAGGCCGGCGCGCGCGCCCTGCAATTGGTGGCTCATGCCGCCCGTGCCCCAGATCTGCACCGTCAGCGCCTCGTCGAAGCTCTCGACCGCGCGCCGTATCGCCTGACCCAGCTGGAAGCAGCGCCGGCCCGAGGGCGCCGGGTACTGCACCACGTTGACGGCGATCGGGATCACCTTGCAGGGCCAAGAAAAATGGTCGGCGGGCGGCTGGCCGCACATCAGCGAGAGCGGCACGGTGAGGCCATGGTCCACCTCCATGCGGTTGACGATGGTGAGGTCGAAGTCCTGCTGGATGAGCGACTGCGCGATATGCGCCGCCAGCTCCGGATGGCCCTGCACCACCGGCACCGGGCGCGCCCCCCAGCCCTCGTCGGCCGGCTTGAACTCGGGCGCGCAGCCGATCGCGAAGGTCGGAATCATGTCCAGGCTGAAGGCCGTGGCATGGTCGTTGTAGACCAGCAGGATGACGTCGGGCCGGTTCTCGAGCATCCACTGCCGGCTCGCCGCGTAGCCGGCGAACAGCGGCTGCCAATAGGGCTCTTCGGTCCTGCCCTGATCGATCGCCACGCCGATGGCGGGCACGTGCGAGGTGTAGACGCTGGCGCTGATGCGGGCCAGCCCGGGGCCCGGCCTGCACGGGCCTGGCGCGGTCGGCGCGCCGACCGCGCCGGCGGGGCTGCGGCCGCCGCTGATCATCATGTCGCGGTAGGCCTGCTCGCTCATGCCGGTCATCGAACCGGCCATCTGCTGGAAGCTCAGGCCGTCGGTGGCGCCCAGCCGGGCCAGGAAATAGATGTTGCCGCCGGTGCGCATGCACCAGTTGAGATCGCGCGCCAGCACCGCCTGCTTCTGCTCCTCGCTCATCGGCCAGGCGTCCAGATAGGCGCGCTCATCGGCCTTGAAGCGGGCGCGGTTCTCGGCCTGCATCAGCGAGCTGCAGAACTGGTTGAGCCAGTAACCGCGGCGCGCCTGCTCGGCGTCGAAGATGATGGTGCCGGGGATGTCCTGGTAGGGTTTGTCGAGCGCCATCTCAGCATTCCTCGGGCCAGTAGAGCCGCATCGGGTTGTCGACCAGCAGGCGCTGCTGCAGCTCGGCGCTGGGCGCGATCTGCGGGATGAAATCCACCAGCAGGCCATCGTCGGGCATATGGTTCTTCAGATTGGGGTGCGGCCAGTCCGTGCCCCAGAGCACGCGCTCGGGGAAGGCCTGCAGCACGCAGCGCGCAAAGGGCACGACGTCGCGGTAGGCACGCTGTTCGCCATGCAGCGCCGGCGGGCCGCTGAGCGAAAGCCGCTCGGGGCAGCTGAGCTTGCTCCAGACGTTCTCATGCTCGCGCATCAGCCGCAGGAACAGCGCGAACTCCGGGCCGTCCACGGGCTTGCCGACGTCGGGCCGGCCCATGTGGTCCACCACCACGGTGGTGGGCAGGCTGGTGAAGAAGTCCCACAGCTCGGGCAGGTCCGCCGCCTCGAAATAGACCACCACATGCCAGCCCAGCCCGGCGATGCGCGCGGCCATCTCCTGCAGCTCGTCCCTGGGCGTGAAGTCCACCAGGCGCTTGACGAAGTTGAAGCGCACGCCGCGGACGCCGGCCGCGTGCATGGCCTGCAGCTCGGCGTCGCTGACGCTGCGCTTCAGCGTCGCCACGCCGCGCGCCCGGCCCCCTGCGGCGCGCAGCGCATCCAGCAGCGCCGCGTTGTCGGCGCCATGGCAGGTGGCCTGCACGATCACATTGCGTGCGAAGCCGAGGTGATCGCGCAAGGCGAACAGCTGCTGCTTGCCGGCGTCGCAGGGCGTGTACTTGCGCTCCGGCGCATAGGGGAATTCGGCGCCGGGGCCGAACACATGGCAATGCGCGTCCACCGCGCCGGGCGGCAGCCGGAAGCGGGGCTGGCTGGGCTTGGCGCACCAGTCCAGCCAACCCGGTGTCTTGGCAAAGGCGCTCATCTCAGTCGACGTAGCGCAGGCCGGCCTGAGCCAGCGGCTCGCGCATCTGGTACATGTCCAGGCCCAGCACACCGGAGGCCAGCCTGGCGCGCTTCTCGCCCTCGAAGCTCGCGCGCTTGAGGGCGGCAGCCAGGGTCGCCTCGGCGCGCGCGGCCGGCACGCACACCACGCCGTCGTCGTCGGCCACCATCACATCGCCCGGCGTCACCAGCATGCCGGCGCAGACGATGGGGATGTTGACCGAGCCCAGCGTGGCCTTGATCGTGCCCTTGGCGCTGATGGCCTTGGCCCAGACCGGGAAGCCCATGGCCTGCAGCGTCTTCACGTCGCGCACGCCGGCATCGATGATGAGGGCGCGGGCGCCGCGGGCCTGGAAGCTGGTGGCCAGCAGGTCGCCGAAATAGCCGTCCGAGCAGGCGGACGTGACCGTCGCCACCACCACGTCGCCGGGCCGTATCTGCTCGGCCGCCACATGCATCATCCAGTTGTCGCCGGGCTGCAGCAGCACCGTCACCGCCGTGCCCGAGACCTGGGCACCGGCATAGATGGGGCGCAGATAGGGCTGGAGCAGGCCCACCCGGCCCAGCGCCTCGTGCACCGTGGCCGAGCCGAGGGCGGCCAGGCCGTCGGCGGCGGCGCGCTCGGCGCGCTGGATGTTGCGATAGACAACGCCAAGCTCGTACATCTCACTTCCCCTTCTGCTTGAGTGCCGCATCCAGGCGCGGAAACACGCGGCGCGCATTGGCCTCGAACACCAGCTGGCGCTGTGCGTCGCTGAGGTTGGCGCTAGCCTCGACATAACGCCTGGTGTCATCGTAGTGATGGCCGGTCTCGGGGTCGATGCCGCGCACCGCGCCAATCATCTCGCTGGCGAACAGGATGTTGCGCACCGGGATCACCTTGGTCAGCAGGTCGATGCCGGGCTGGTGATAGACGCAGGTGTCGAAGAAGATGTTGTTCAGCAGATGCTCTTGCAGCAGCGGCTTCTTGAGCTCCTGCGCCAGACCGCGGAAGCGCCCCCAGTGGTAGGGCACGGCGCCGCCGCCATGCGGGATCAGGAACTTCAGGCTCGGGAAGTCCTTGAACAGATCGCTGGTCAGGCATTGCATGAAGGCGGTGGTGTCGGCGTTCAGGTAATGCGCGCCGGTGGTGTGGAAGCAGGCGTTGCAGCTGGTCGAGACATGGATCATCGCGGGGATGTCGTACTCCACCATCTTCTCGTAGAGCGGGTACCAGTGGCGGTCCGACAGCGGCGGGCTGGTCCAGTGGCCGCCCGATGGATCGGGGTTCAGGTTGATGCCGACATTGCCGTACTGCTCCACGCATTTCACCAGCTCGGGGATGCAGCTGGCCGGGTCCACGCCGGGCGACTGCGGCAGCATCGCCGCGGGGATGAAGTGATCGGGGAAGAGCTGCGAGACGCGGTAGCAGAGCTCGTTGCAGATCGCGGCCCAGCTCGACGAGGTGTTGAAGTCGCCGATGTGGTGGGCCATGAAGCTGGCGCGCGGGCTGAAGATGGTGAGATCGCTGCCGCGCTGGCGCATCAGCCTGAGCTGGTTGCTCTCGATCGATTCGCGCAGCTCGTCGTCGCTGATGTTCAGCTCGGAGGCCTTGGGCGCCTGGGCGGGATGATGCAGCGCGGCGATCTGCCGCTCGCGCCAGGCCCCTAGGGCGGCGGGGGCGGTGGTGTAGTGGCCGTGGACGTCGATGATCATGGCGGGCCTTCCGGTTCGCGATCCGTTTTCAATCGCCGCGCCACAGCGTGGCGGGCACCATCACCTCGCCGCGCATCAGCAGCCGGGCGGTGCGCAGCAGGGCCGCCTGGGTGACCTTCTGGCCATCCTGCGGGTCGGTGGCCAGCGCCACGCTGAATTCACCGCTGGGATGCTCCACCACCACGGTGGGCCGGGCCGCATCGTCCAGCCGCGCCAGGCCCTCGCAGACCGAGCCCCTGAGCACGCAGGCCGTGCCGACGGTGACGGCGGCCAGCACGCCGATGGCGTCGTGGCAGACATGCGGGATGAAGCTGCGCGTGCAGATCGAGCCGCCCGCGCGCGGCGGCGCGATCAGCGTCATCTTGGGGTAGTTCTTGGCGCTCACATCGCCCAGGCCCATGGCCAACCCGGCCGCCAGGCGCAGCCGCTCGATGCGCGCCTTCAGCGCGCCGTCGGCATTCAGCTCGTCCACCGTCTCGTAGCCGCTGCGGCCCAGCGCCTCGGCGCGCAGGATCACCAGCGGCATGCCGTTGTCGATGCAGGTCACGGCAATGCCGTCGATCACGTCGCGCACGCGGCCGGTGGGCAGCAGGCCCGCGCAGACCGAACCCGCGGTGTCCAGGAAATTGATGCTGATGGGCGCGGCCGTGCCCGGCACCCCGTCGATGCGGGCCTCGCCCTCGTACGCCACAAGGCCGTCGGGGGTTCGGACCGTGACGTCGCAGGCCATGTCGGTGTTCAGCGTCAGCACGCGGAACGTGCTGACAGGGCCCTGCGCCTTGACCATGCCGGTCTCGAGCGCGAAGGGCACGACGGCGGCCAGCATATTGCCGCAGTTGGGCGTGGTGTCCACCGTGGCCAGCTCCGGCTGCAGCTGGGCGAACAGGAATTCCAGATCCACCCCAGGGCGCTGGCTGGGTGAAACGATGCCGACCTTGCTGGTGAGCGGATGGGCGCCGCCCAGGCCGTCGATCTGGCGCTTGTCGGGCGAGCCCAGCGCGGCCAGCAGCACGCGGTCGCGGGTGGCGGTATCGGCCGGCAGATCGGCCGCGCGAAAGAACGGCCCCTTGGAGGTGCCGCCTCGCATCAAGAGGCAGGGAATCGCGGTTTGTCGCACGGGGCGGTCTCCTGGCTGCCAGCCTGGGGGCGATTGTGGACAGGCCTTGCCGTCATGCCAAGGCAGGAAATCGCCAACAGCCATCGCCTTGCGGCATGGGCCGCCCCCCGGCGCTAGGAGCGGCGGGTCGAAGCGCCGCCGCTCAGCACTCGCAGCACAGCGCGCGCGCGCGGCCCGCCTGCTTGGCCGCATAGAGCTGCTGGTCGGCGCTGCTCAGCAGCAGGGCCGGCTCACCGCCCGGCACCGGATGGCTGGCCGCACCGCCCACGCTGACGCTGACGATCTGGCCCAGCTCGGACTGCGCATGCGGCAGCGCCAGCGCGCTGACCCGGCTCACCAGGCTCTCGGCCACCGTGACGGCGCCGGCCAGGTCGGTGTCGGGCAGCAGGCAGACGAACTCCTCGCCACCGTAGCGGCACATCAGGTCGCCGGGCCGGCGCAGGGTCTGGGCCAGGGTCTGGGCCACGCGGCGCAGGCAGTCGTCGCCGGCCAGATGGCCGTAGCAGTCGTTGTAGCGCTTGAAATGGTCCACATCGACCAGCAGCACCGCCAGGCTGCCGCCGCTGCGTATGCAGCGCTGGTACTCGATCGGCAGCTGGGTGTCGAAGTGGCGGCGGTTGTAGACCCCGGTGAGCCCGTCCAGGTAGGCGAGCTGGCGCAGCAGATCGCTCTGCGCCTTGAGGGTCAGATGGGTCTTGACGCGTGCACGCACTACCGCCGGGTTGAAGGGCTTGGAAATGAAGTCCACCGCGCCCAGCGCCAGGCCCTGGGTCTCGGCCTCGGCCTCGCTGTGGGCGGTGACGAAGATCACCGGGATGTCGCGCAGCGCCGGATCGGCCTGCATGCGCCGGCACACCTCATGGCCGTCCATGCCCGGCATCTGCACGTCCAGCAGCACCAGGTCGGGCTGCATCTCGGCGCAGACCTTGAGGGCCTGGGCACCCGAGGTGGCCATGAAGACCTGGTGGTCGGCCGCGAACAGCTGGTGCAGGGCCTGGATATTGATGGGCTGGTCGTCCACCAGCAGCAGGCGGCGCTTGGGCAAGTTGGCCTGGCTCATTGGTGCACCCTTCGGCCTGCGGCCTGTCCCGCCAAGCGGGAGCGAGCTTGCTTGGGGCGGCCCTGCGCTGCGCTCATGCCTTGCCCTCCCCGGCCGCCGCGCGCCAGCGCTCGCACACCGCCAGCGCGGCGGCGAAGTCCAGGTTCGCCATCGCTTCATCGAGCTGATCGAGGGCCTCGCGCTGGGCCTGACGCCAGGCGGCGGGCAGTTCGGCGCGCCAGTGGCTGCAGGCGTCCAGGGCCGCCAGGTCGGAGGCGCGCAACAGCCGGATCAGGCCATCGAGCCCGGCGCCGAGCTGGCCAGTGTCGAGCGCGGCGGCGTCAGCCTCGGCCGCTACGACGATTTCGGCCGGCGCGGCGCGCGCCTGCAAGGCCTCGGCATGCGCCAGCAGGGCGCGCGCATCGGCCTCGATGCGGGCCTGCAGCGTGTCCAGCCAGCCGGCATCCAGCGCCTGGCCCTGCAAGACCTGGCGCTCACCCTCGGCGCCCAGCGCGGCGAGCCGCTTCGCCCCCAGCGTGGCGGCCAGCCCCTTGAAGCTGTGCAGCGCCTGCGCCGCGGCACCCAGATCCGCCTGGCCGCGCAGGCTGGCGGGCAGGGCCAGGGCCTGCGGCAGGAAGGATTTGCACATGCGCTGCAGCAGCTCGGTCTTGCCCATCAGCCGGCCCAGCGCATCGCGCAGGTCCAGGCCCTGGGCCTCGCCTTGCGCCTGCAGCGCGTCGTCGATCAGGGTGAGGCCCCGACCCGGCTCAGCGGCCCGCGGCACGCCATCACCGGCGCCCGCATCGTGCCCCGTCAGCTTGCACAGCCAGTCCACCAGCTCCTGCAGATCGAAGGGCTTGCCCACATGGGCGTTCATGCCGGCGGCCAGGCAGGCCTCGCGGTCGGAGGCCATGGCGTTGGCCGTCATCGCCAGAATCGGCAGCTCGGTCAGGGCCAGCTGCTGACGTATCAGGCGAGTCGCGGTGTAGCCATCCATCACGGGCATTTGCACGTCCATCAGCACCGCATCATAGGCGCGCGGGCCGGCCTGCAGCAGGTCCACGGCGCGCTGCCCATGCTCGGCCAGCGTGACGCGGGCGCCCTCGTCTTCCAGCAGCTCGCGCGCCACCTGCTGGTTGTTGGCGTTGTCTTCCACCACCAAGAGGCGCAGCCCGCTCAGACGCGGGCCGGCTTGCGTGTGAGCGGCCGCCACGGCGGCCGCGTCCAGCTGGCGGCCACTCAATTCATCCACCAGCTGGTTCAGCATGTCGGCGCTGATGGGCTGACCATCGGCGCCGGCCGGGCGCTGCTGGCTGGCCTCGGCCAGCACCGGCAGCTTGAGGCTGAAATAGAAGCGGCTGCCCTGGCCGGGCGCGCTCTCGAGCTTGAGCTCGCCGCCCATCAGTTCCACCAGGCTGCGGCTGATCGCCAGGCCCAACCCGGTGCCGCCGAAGCGCCGCGTGGTGGAGGCCTCGGCCTGGGTGAAGCCGGTGAAGATGCGCGCCTGGTGCTCGGGCGCGATGCCGATGCCGCTGTCGCGCACCGCGAACTCCAGTTCCTGCTGATGGCCCTCGCGCCGCAGGCAGCGCACCGACACGCGCACCTCGCCCTGGGCGGTGAACTTGATGGCATTGCCGCCCAGGTTGTTGAGCACCTGCTGCAACCGCAGTGCATCGCCCTGCACCAGCTCGGGCAGTTGCGGGTCCAGCTCGAACAGCAGCGCCACCGGCTTGTTGCCGACATTGGCCGCCAGGATCACCGCCAGGTCGCGCAGCAGGTGGTCGGGGCGGAAGGGGTGCGGGTCCAGCGTCATCTTGCCGGCCTCGGCCTTGGAGAAGTCCAGGATGTCGTTCAGCAGGTTCAGCAGCGAGCGCGCCGCCCCTTCGGTCTTGCCCGCATAGTCGCGCTGCCGCGCATCCAGCCCGGTCTTCTGCAAGAGCCTGAGCATGCCCAGGATGGCGTTCATGGGCGTGCGGATCTCGTGGCTCATATTGGCCAGGAACTGGCTCTTGGCCACGCTGGCCTGTTCGGCCTCGATGCGCGCCTCCTGCAGGCTGGCCTCGTACTCCTTCTGGCGCGTGATGTCGATGAAGACGCCCAGATAACCGTAGCGCGCGCCGTCGCGGCCGCGCAGCTCGGTGACCACGCGCAAGACCTGGAACTGCTGCCCGTCCTTGCGCTGATAGCTGCCCTCCAGCTCTCGGTTGAGCTGGCTGGGGTGCACCAGGGCGGCAAAGCCGCTGAGCGGCTCACCGGTCTCGGCCGAGACTCGCTCGCCCAGGGCACGCATGTCGCCCTCGGGCATGAAGACCGCCGAGCTGAGCTTGCCCACCACCTCCTCGGCCTTGTAGCCCAGCATCTGCTCGGCGCCGCGATTGAACACCGTGACCAGGCGATCTTGGCCGGTGGCCACAATGGCCACCTTGGTGGTGGAGTCCAGCACCGCGTTCAAGAGCGACACGGTGCGCGCCAGCTCCTGGGCGGCGCGGCGCTGTTCGGACACATCGGTGTAGGTGGACACAAAGCCCAAGCCGGCCACCGGCGAGCTGCGGATCTCCAAGCACCTGCCGTCGGGGCGCACGCGCTCCCAGAAATGCGGCTGCTGCAAGGCCTCGCGCACCCGCGCGCGCGCCAACTCGACCGCATCGGCCTCGCCGATCGGGCCATAGTCGCCCGCACGCCAGCGCGAGCGCGTCAACTCATCCACGCCAAAGCGCTCCAGCCCGTGCAACGCCGGCTCCTGCTCAAGCTCGTAAAGCCGCGTGTACATGCTGTTGTGCAGCACCACCTGGAACTGCGGATCGATCACGGTGAGCCCGCAGGGCAGGTTGTCCAGCACCACGCGCAGCAGCTCGTTGCTGCGCTGGCGCTCGGACTCCAGGCGCTTGCGCTCGGTGATGTCGACATAGGTGGTGACGAAGCCACCATCCGGCATCGGCGAGCCGCGCACTTCCAGCGTCACGCCGTTCGGCCGGGTGCGCTCGAGCTGGTGCTGCTCGGGGTGGCGCGCGCGCTCGATGATGGCGCTGATGGTGGGCTCCAGATCCTCATGCTCGCCATACTCGCCGCGCGCGGCATTGAAGCGGATGATGTCCTCGAACTTGGTGCTCGCACCGTCGAAGAGCTGGTCCGGGAAGCCCAGCAGATCGCGGAACTGCTGGTTGTGCGCCACCAGCACCAGGTCGCCGTCGAACACGCTGAGCGCGCAGGGCAGGTTGTCCAGCACCGAGCGCAGCACCGAGTTGTTGCGCCGGGTGCGCGCCTCCAGCTCGCGGCGCGCGGTGACATCGGCAAAGGCGCCGACCAGGCGCACCGGCTTGCCCTCGGCATTGCGCTCGACCTCGCCAACGGCGCGCAGCCAGACAAAGCGGCCCAGCGCGGTGGTCAGATCCAGCTCGATGTCCCAGTTCTGCCCCTCATGGATGGCGAGGTACATCGCGTCCTTGAGCTGCTGGCGGTCGCGCTCGGAGAAATAGCTCAGTGACCGCTCCAGCGTGATGTCGCCGGGTTCGAGATCGAACAGCCGCCAGCAGCCGGCCGACCAGCTGAGCTCATGGCTGTCCAGGTCCAGCTCCCAGCCGCCCACGCCGGCCAGGCGCTCGGCGCGGCTGAGCAGCGACTTGCTCTTGCGCAGGCTCTCCTCGGCCAGCTTGCGCGCGGTGATGTCCAGATGGGTGCCCGAGATCCACAGCGGCTTGCCATCGTCGGTGCGCGAGGTCAGCTTGCCGCGCGACAGCACCCAGATCCAGTGCCCGTCGCGGTGCTTGAGGCGCAGCTCGGCCTCGTAGCTGGGCAGCTCGCCGGCTACATGGCGTTTGGCCTGCTGGCTGGATTCGCGCAGATCGCCCGGATGCACATGGCTGCGCCAGGTGGCCACACTGAGCGGCTGCAACTCCTCCAGACGGTAGCCGATCATCTCGGCCCAGCGTTCGTTCAGCACCACCTCGCCGGTCTGCAGATTCCACTCCCAGGTGGCGGCATTGGTGCCCTCGATGATGTTGCTGAGGCGCTCGCGCTCGCGCTGCAGCTCGCGCGCGGCCATGCGGCTGGCGGTGATGTCGTGGCGGATCGAGACATAGCGCTCGATCTGACCGTCCGCGCCGAGGATGGGCGCGATGATGCTGTCCACCCAGTAGAGCGAGCCATCCTTGGCGCGGTTGCAGATCTGCCCGCGCCATGAGTTGCCACGGCTGATGACGCCCCACACCGTCTCCCAGAAAACCGGCGGCTGCACATCCGATTTGACGATGCGGTGGTTCTGCCCCAGCAGTTCGGCCTCGCTGTACTGGCTGATGCGGCAGAAGGCCTCGTTGGCGCTGATGATGGTGCCGGCGCGGTCGGTGATCGAGACGATGGCGTGCTTGCGTATGGTGTCCAGCAGCGACTCGTTCTCGCGCATGACATTGGCCAGCAGCAGGTCATGCTGCTTGCGCTGGGTGATGTCCAGCGCGATCTCGATGAAGCCGGTCAGCTGGCCGTTGTCGTCGTGCACCGGCTGAATGTCGGTGTCGACCCAGTAGAGGCTGCCGTCCTTGCGCCGGTTGCAGACCTCCTGCCGGCAACCCCGGCCGGCCTGGCCAGCTTCGGCAAAGGCGCGCTGCACCGCCGGGTCGGAACCGGGATGGCCGAAGATGTCGTTGGGCATGCGGCCCAGCGCCTCCTCGGCGCCATAGCCGGTCATGCGCGTGAAGCCCTCGTTGACCCAGGTGACGCGCAGCTGCGTGTCGGTGCAGATCACCGCGTTGGTGGTGCGTTCGGCCACCATGGCCAAGCGCTGCAGGTCCTGCGTGAGTTGCCGCGCCAGCAGCTCGGCGCGCTGCCGGCCCACCGCCAACAGCCACACCGTCAGCGCCAGCAAGGCGCCCAGCAGACTGCCCATGGCCGCCACCCAGGAGGGCGTCGAACCGAACTGCGCGCGCTCGAACTGCGCCGAGGGCCGCAGGCGCAGCAGCAACTCGCGGCCACCGAACTGCAGCACGCGCGTCACCGTCAGCGCGGACATATCGTCCTGCCGTTCGGGCGCCGAATCGAACAGCAGATGCTCGGGCGCGACCTGCGCGCCCTCGTAGACCTGCACCGTCAGCATCTGCTCGGCCACCGCCGACAGGCCCTTGAACAGCTCGGCCGCGACGATGGGGGCGTAGACCAGGCCGATCAGGGCCCGTTCACGCTGCGCGGGCGTGATGGGGTCGGCGCCGCGCCGATAGATCGGCACCAGCAGCAGGAAACCGGGGCGGTGGTTCTGCGCGTCCTGCACCAGCACGATGCTGCCGGTGAGCGCGTTCTGCCCGCTGCGCATGGCGCGCTCGATCGCCTCGCGACGCACCGGCTCGCTGCCCAGGTCAAAGCCCCAGGCGGGCATGTTGTCGGCCAGCGGCTCGATGTATTTGATGACGTACAGGTCGGCGGCCTGGCCGCTGCTGCGCACCTTGAAGGGCATGCCCGCCTCGCGCTGCACCTCGGCCTCGAAGGCGGCAAGATCCTGGCGCACCACGCGCTGCACAAAGCCGAAGCCGCGGATGCCGGGGAATTCGGCGGGAAGGTCGCGCGAGGCCACATAGGCCCTGAATTCATCGCGATTGACCTCGCTGCTGGCCGCGTAGACGCCGCGCGCGCCGTGCAGCCCGTAGACGGGCACGGCCAGGCGCCGCTCCAGCTCGAGCTCGACACGCTGGGCATGGGCGTCGAAGCGCTGCTGCGCCTCGCGCTGGTTCTGTTCGCCCACCCACAGCGCCACCCACCAGCTCAGCACCATGCCGGTGACCAGCACCAGCACCGCCATGGCGGAGGCGTGCGAGGCGTCGACAAAGCGCAGGCTGCGCAGCCAGGCGCTGAAAGCCACATGGACGCCCCGTTTGCCATCCGCCATCATCGACCTTTCAGCGCGTGGCTCTGATGTTATTTCTGGATGTCACCCAGGCAGAGGTACTTCAGCTCCACATAGTCCTCGATGCCATGACGCGAACCCTCGCGGCCCAGGCCCGACTGCTTGACGCCGCCGAAGGGCACCTCGGCGGTGGAGATCAGGCCGGTGTTGACGCCCACCATGCCGTACTCCAGCGCCTCGCCGACGCGGAAGATGCGGCCGATGTCGCGGCTGTAGAAATAGCTGGCGAGACCGAACTCGGTGTCGTTGGCCAGGGCGATGACCTCGGTCTCGGTCTGGAAGCGGAACACCGGCGCCACCGGGCCGAAGGTTTCCTCGCGCGCGCACAGCATCTCGCTGGTGACGTCGGCCAGCAGGGTGGGCTCGTAGAACTGGCCGCCGCCCTGGCCTTCGGCAGGCTTGCCGCCGGCCACCAGGCGCGCGCCCTTGGCCAGCGCATCGGCAACATGGCTTTCGACCTTGGCCAGCGCCTGGGCGTCGATCAGCGGGCCCAGGTTGACGCCGGGCTCGAAGCCGTTGCCCAGCTTGAGCCCCGCCACCTTGGCGGCCAGCTTGGTGACGAAGGCGTCGTAGACGCCCTCCTGCACATAGAGCCGGTTGGCACACACGCAGGTCTGGCCGGCATTGCGGTACTTGCTGGCCATCGCGCCCTCGACGGCCGAGTCCAGGTCGGCATCGTCGAACACGATGAAGGGGGCGTTGCCGCCCAGCTCCAGCGAGAGCTTCTTGATGGTGGGCGCGCATTGACGCATCAGGATGCGACCCACCTCGGTGGAGCCGGTGAAGGAGAGGTGGCGCACCACATCGCTTTCGCACAGCGCCTTGCCGATGGCGATGGATTGCTCGCCATCGCCCGTCAGCACGTTCAGCACCCCGGCCGGCATGCCCGCACGCTGCGCCAGCTCGGCCACGGCCAGGGCGGAGAGCGGGGTCTGCTCGGCGGGCTTGATGATGACGGTGCAGCCGGCCGCCAGCGCCGGCGCGACCTTGCGGGTGATCATTGCGATCGGGAAGTTCCAGGGCGTAATCGCCGCGCACACGCCCATCGCCTGCTTGATGGCGATGTAGCGCTTGTTGTTGTCGGTGGTGGGGATGGTCTCGCCATAGACGCGCTTGCCCTCCTCGGCAAACCAGTCGATGAAGCTGGCGCCATAGGCCACCTCGCCGCGCGCCTCGGCCAGGGGCTTGCCCTGCTCGGCCGTCATGATGCGGGCCAGGTCCTCGGTGTGCTTGATGAGCAGGGAATGCCAGCGCATCAGGATGGCCGCGCGCTCCTTGGCCGGCTTGCTGCGCCAGGCCGGCCAGGCCGCGTTGGCGGCGGCGATCGCCGCCTCGGTATCGGCCGCGCCCAGGTTCGCCACCTCCGCCAGCAAGGCCCCGGTGGCGGGGTCGTGCACCGCGAAACGCGCGCCGCCGGCCACCCACTCGCCGTTGATCAGGCTCTGGGTCTTGAGCAGGCTGGCGTCATCCAGGGCGGCCAGGGGGGTGGGCTTGCTGTCCATCGAAAACTCCGTCGATCGTCAGGGATTGGAGACAGCACTCTACCCCGCCGCCGAGGGTGGCCCGGGCAACACCCGCCCCTATAATCAACGGCCCCCAAAAATCAAGCATTTACCCCAGCCACGCTGAGGGTTGACGAGAAAGCGCCCGGAATGAAAGCAGCTGAGATTCGCCAGACATTTCTGAAGTTCTTCGAATCCAAGGGTCACCAGATCGTGGCGTCCAGCCCGGTGGTGCCCGGCGACGACCCGACGCTGCTGTTCACCAATGCGGGCATGAACCAGTTCAAGGACGTATTCCTGGGCTTCGACAAGCGCGCCTACACCCGCGCCACCACCAGCCAGAAGTGCATCCGCGCCGGCGGCAAGCACAACGACCTGGACAACGTCGGCTACACCGCGCGCCACCACACCTTCTTCGAAATGCTGGGCAATTTCAGCTTCGGGGACTACTTCAAGCATGACGCCATCAGCTATGCCTGGGAGTTGCTGACCAAGCACTTCATGCTGCCGGCCGAGAAGCTGTGGGTGACCGTCTACGCCGAGGACGACGAGGCGTTTGACATCTGGAACAAGGTGGTGGGCGTGCCCGCCGAGCGCATCGTGCGCATCGGCGACAACAAGGGCGGCCGCTACATGTCCGACAACTTCTGGATGATGGGCGACACCGGACCTTGCGGCCCCTGCACCGAGATCTTCTACGACCACGGCCCCGAGATCGCCGGCGGCCCCCCGGGCAGCCCCGATGAAGACGGCGACCGCTATATCGAGATCTGGAACAACGTCTTCATGCAGTTCAACCGCACCGAAGACGGTGTGATGCACAAGCTGCCCAAGCCCAGCGTGGACACCGGCATGGGCCTGGAGCGCCTGGCTGCGGTGCTGCAGCATGTGCACTCGAACTACGAGATCGACACCTTCGTCGGCCTGCTGGCCGCGGCCAAGGCGGCCGTCGACGGCGCCGGTGCACAAGACTGCGACAAGGACAGCGCCTCGCTCAAGGTCATCGCCGACCACATCCGCGCCTGCAGCTTCACCATCGTCGACGGCGTGATCCCCGGCAACGAGGGCCGCGGCTATGTGCTGCGCCGCATCGCCCGCCGCGCCATCCGCCATGGCTACAAGCTGGGCGCCCGCACCCCCTTCTTCCACAAGATCGTGGCCGAGCTGGTGCAGCAGATGGGCGACGCCTATCCCGAGTTGCGCCAGGCTCAGGCTCGCGTCACCGAGGTGCTGAAGCAGGAAGAGGAGCGCTTCTTCCAGACCATTGCCAACGGCATGGAGATCCTGGAAGCAGCACTGGCCAGCGGAGCCAAGCAGATCGATGGCGAAACCGCCTTCAAGCTGCACGACACCTATGGCTTCCCGGTCGATCTGACCGGCGACGTCTGCCGCGAGCGCGGCGTGACGGTGGACCAGGCCGGCTTCGAGGCCGCGATGAACCGCCAGCGCGAGCAGGCCCGTGCGGCCGGCAAGTTCAAGATGGCCCAGGGCCTGGAATACCAGGGCCAGCCCACCGCCTTCCACGGCTACGACCACCTGGTCTGCGAGACCTCGGTGGTGACGGCCGTCTACGTGGATGGCGTGGCGGTGGCCGAGGCCAAGGCCGGTGACGATGCCGTCATCGTTCTAGACCACACCCCCTTCTATGCCGAGAGCGGCGGCCAGGTGGGCGACAGCGGCGAGCTGCGCAACAACAGCAGCCGCTTTGCCGTCGAGGACACGTTGAAGATACAGGCCGATGTGTTCGGCCACCATGGCCGCGTGCTGGAAGGCGCGATCAAGGCCGGCGATGTGTTCGTCGCCCGCGTGAATGCCGAGGCGCGCGCCAAGACCGTGCGCAACCACAGCGCCACCCACCTGATGCACAAGGCCTTGCGCGAGGTGCTGGGCGCCCATGTGCAGCAAAAGGGCTCGCTGGTGAATGCCGAGCGCACCCGCTTCGACTTTGCCCACAACGCCCCGCTGAGCGCGGCTGAAGTCAAGCGCGTGGAAGCCATTGTGAATGCCGAGATCCTCGCCAACGCCGGAGCCAAGGCCGAGGTGATGGCGCTGGACGATGCACAGAAGAGCGGCGCGATGATGCTGTTCGGCGAGAAGTATGGCGAGACCGTGCGCGTGCTCTCGATAGGCAGCTCCAAGGAACTCTGCGGCGGCACGCATGTGAAGGCCACCGGTGACATCGGCCTGTTCAAGGTGGTGGCCGAAGGCGGCGTGGCCGCCGGCGTGCGCCGCATCGAGGCGGTCACCGGCGACAACGCCCTGGCCTATCTGCAGTCGCTGGAGTCCACCGTGCAGGCGGTGGCCGGCACGCTCAAGGCCGCCCCCGCCGAGCTGGAGAGCCGCGTGCATGCGGTGCTCGATCAGCTGCGCGCGCTGGAGAAGGAACTCGGCGCCGCCAAGAGCAAGCTGGCCTCGGCCCAGGGCGACGAGCTGCTGACCCAGGCGGTGGACGTCAAGGGCATCAAGGTGCTGGCTGCCACCCTGGTGGGCGCCGACGCCAAGACCCTGCGCGAGACCATGGACAAGCTCAAGGACAAGCTCAAGACCGCAGCCATCGTGCTGGCCGCCGTGGATGGCGACAAGGTCCAGCTGGCTGCGGGTGTCACGGCTGACAGCGTGGGCAAGCTCAAGGCTGGCGAGCTGGTGAACTTCGTCGCGCAGCAGGTCGGCGGCAAGGGCGGCGGCAAGCCCGATCTGGCCATGGCCGGCGGCACCGATGCCAAGGCCCTGCCCCAGGCCCTGGCCGGCGTGCAGGCCTGGGTAGCGGGCAAGCTCTGATCCGATAGACAATCACTTCAGCAAGGGCCCCCGGTTCAAGCGGGGGCCCTTGTTCTTTCTGTAGCCAAGGAAATGCGCATGAGCCAAGAGATCGACCACGACAACGCAGAGCGCCTGGCCGCCCTGCTGAACATCCTGGCTGCCGCCGTGGAGGACGATGAGGACGCCGTGCCCATCGACACGCTGGACGGCTATATGACCGCGCTGATCTGCGGCCCCGCCGATGCCTCGCCGCTGCAGGCCATGGACGCCCTGTTCGGCGAAGACTGGCCGGCCGTGCTGGAGGAACGCGAGGCGGTGGACGAATTCATGGAAGTGCTGCACGAGCGCTGGAACGAGATCGCCGAGGCGCTCGATCCCGAGGCCCTGATGGAGAATGCCGATGCGCTGCGCCTCTCGCCGCTGATCACCGAGTTCGACGAGGCCACGCGCGCCTCCCTGCTGTCGCAAGGCGTGCTCACCGCCGACCAGCTCGACGAGCTGCCCGCCCCCGGCGTGATGTGGGCCGAGGGCTTTATGCAGGCCGTGGATGATTTCGAGGAAAGCTGGTACGCCCACGATGCCGAGGGCGAAGCCGGCCAGATGCTGGACTCGCTGCTGATGGCCATCGCCGCCGTGGCGATGCCGGCCGGCGAGCAGCGCGAGGCCTATATCAACGAGGCCTACGAACCCGAGGACGAGGTGGACCAGGACGTGCTGGTGGACGATGCGCTCTATGCGGCGCAGGATCTGCGCCTGTTCTGGCTGCAACCGCCCGCCGGCGCCCAGCTCAACTCCTGAGCCGCGGGCCCAACAGGCTCACAGCTTGCCGCTGCAATTCGGCGCGCCGCAGCGGCAGCGCAGCCGCCCCTCGTGGTGGCTCTCGCCATAGTGGGCGGTGAGCTCCTCCCCCGGCTCGATATCGCGCAGCGCATAGAACTCGGCCCGGCCCTGGCGGATGCGCAGCACCGCGTTGGGGCTGCAGGAATGGTTGATGAAGCGCATCACGCCCGCATCATGCGTGGCGTCAACCGCGCGCTTCTCGCTCAGCTCGACCACATGGATGCGCTCGCGGCCCTTGATGCGGCGGCGTGCCTCGGCCACCGAGATCAGCTCGCCACGCATCTCGCCGATCTTGCGGCGCGCCGGAATGGCCTCGTCGGCAAACACGCCCTGGCCGTCGATGCGCGACGGGCCGGCATGCAAGGCGAATTTCTCCGCTGGCTGCGGCTGCCCCTTGGGCAAGGGCGATGGCGCCGCAGTGAGCGCGGCTGGGCTGGGAAGTTCGGTGAGGCGTGGCATTTGGTCAGGGACGCTGGCGTACGGCATTATGGAGCCCCCTGCTCACGACGAGGACTACCGAGATGCCATTGACCTTACGCCGCGCCCTGCCCAGCGATGCCAGCGCGGTCATGCAGTTCATGCGCGAGCCCGAGGTCTACGCCGGGCTGCTGCAACTGCCCTACCCCACCGAGGAGCTGTGGCGCCAGCGCCTGCTCGAAACCTCGGCGCCGGGCAAGAGCGACATCAATCTGGTGGCCGAACTCGATGGCAAGGTGCTGGGCATGGCCGGGCTGCATCCCGCGGGGCTGGCGCTGCGGCGCCGCCATGTGATGTCGCTGGGCATCTCGGTGGCGTCGGCCGCCCAGGGCCAGGGCATTGGCCGGGCTCTGATGGATGCGCTAATCGACTATGCCGACAACTGGGGTCAGGTCTTGCGTATCGAGCTGGGGGTCTACGCGGACAACACGCGTGCCATCCGCCTCTATGAGCGCTGCGGCTTTCAGCATGAGGGCCGCATGCGCGCCTATGCGCTGCGCGACGGCCAGTATGTGGACAGCCTGGCGATGGCGAGGCTGCATCCCAGGCCACCGACCTGGGCCTGAGCGCGGGTCAAACTCAGATCGGCTTGACCACCGGGCGTGAGCCGAACAGCACCGCCATGGGGCTGAACGAGGCCTCGGGCTGCAGACGCTGCCCCTCGACCAGCACGCGCGGCAATTGCTGCACGGTTTGCGCCTCGGTGCCGCGCGGCAGCGTGGCTTCGGTGCTGGCGCGCTTGCCGGTGATGACCAGGCGTGCCAGCTTGACGACCTCGCTGGCCTGCGCCAGGCTCGGTGCCAGGCAGGCTGCGCTCAATGCAGCGATGCCCAGTGCCCGTATTGCGCTGCGTGACCTGCTGGTTTCTTTTTGCAACATGACTCCCCCTCTTCGAAGCGTTGGAAGAAGTATCTGAAGTCACGCGCCGGCTTGCCAGGGGGAGGTGACGAACTGCCGGCTTTCCGGCGCGACTTGCGGTGCAGCGCGACGAGTTGCAATGACTTCAGGCATAGCTCAGCTCGCCGGCCTTGCCCCAAAACACCCGATAGGCAAAGGCGGTGTAAGCGAGTATGGCCGGCACGGTGATGGCACAGCCCACCAGGATGAACTGCAGCGATTTGGGAGCCGCGGCCGCCTGCCAGACGGTGATGCGGTCCATCACCACATAGGGATAGAGGCTGTAGGCCAGGCCGAAGAAGCCCAGCAGCATCACCAGCACCATGAGCGCAAACGGCGCCCAGCACAGCTTGCCGACGATGCGGCTGGAGTTGAGCAGCCCGCGCAGCGCCAGCAATGCCAGCGCGCTGGTCAGCGGAATCGGCAGCAAGGCGATGAAGCCCGGCATGGTGAACCAGCGCTCGCGCACCGTCGGGCTGAGCCAGGGTGTGGCCACCGAGATGGCCGCCAGCCCCAGCAGCAACAAGGGCCAGGCGCGCTTCGCCAGCCGGATGGCGCGCTGTTGCAGCAGGGCCTCGGTCTTCATGATCAGCCAGGTCGCGCCCAGCAGCAGATAGGCCGCCGTCAGCGCCAGCGCGATCAGCAGGGCAAAGGCGTCAAACAAGCCGCCAGGCTGGAACGCCGTCACATAGCGCCCCAGCATCCAGCCTTGCGCCAGTGCGGCCAGCAGAGAGCCGCCCATGAAGGCGCGGTTCCACAGCGGCTTCCACTCGGCCTGCACCTTGACGCGGAAGTCGAAGGCCACGCCGCGCAGCATCAGGCCCATCAGCATCAGCACGATGGGCAGATAGAGCGCCTGCATCACCACGCCCTGGGCCTTGGGGAAGGCGATCAGCAGCACCCCCACGCCAAGCACCAGCCAGGTCTCGTTGGCATCCCAGAAGGGGCCGATGGAGGCGATCATGCGATCCTTGTCGGCATCGCTGGCGCCCAGCATCAGCAGGCCGACGCCCAGGTCATAGCCATCCAGCACCACGTAGAGCAGCAGGGCGAAACCCATCAGCGCCATGAAAACCAGCGGCATCCATTGTTCGGCGCTCATGCGGCCACCCTCCGATTGAAATTGACCGGTGCAACGGGCTCCGCCGCGGCCGTCTTCTCGGCCATGGTCTTGACCACCATCACATAGGCCAGGAGCAGGCCCAGATAGAGCGAGGCATAGCCGGCCAGGCTCAGGGCGATGGTGGGCGCCGGCGTGGCGGAGGCCAGCTCGGCGGTGCGCAGCCAGCCATAGACCAGAAAGGGTTGCCGGCCGATCTCGGTGACATACCAGCCCGCCAGCGTGGCCACCCAGCCGGAGAAGCTCATCCAGGCGAGCAGCCGCAGCAGCGGCCTCGGCAGTTCCTCGGGTCGCCAGCCCCGGCGGCGGTACAGCCACCAGGCCAGCCAGCTCGCAGCGAGCATCGCCAGCCCCATGCCCACCATCACGCGAAAGGCGAAGAACACCGGTGCCACCGGTGGATGCGCGCCCTGGAACTCGTTCAGCCCGCGCAGCTCGCCATCGGCCTCATGGGTCAGGATCAGACTCGCCAGGCGCGGAATTTCGATCGCGTAGTCGTTGCGGCGCGTCTGCTCATTCGGCCATGCGAACAGCAGCAGCGGCGCGCCACGCTCGGTCTCCCACAAGCCCTCCATCGCCGCGACTTTTTGCGGTTGATGCTTGAGCGTGTTGAGGCCATGCTGGTCGCCCATGAAGATCTGCAACGGGATCAGCACGGCCGCCAGGGTCAGGCCCACGCGCAGCACCGCACCGGTATGCGGCTGCACGCGTTGCTTGAGCAACTGCCAGGCGCTCACGCCCGCCAGCAGGAAGGCGACGGTCAGGCCCGAGGCCAGCAGCTTGTGCGCCAGGCGGTAGGGGAAGGACGGGTTGAAGATCACCTCCAGCCAGTCCTTGGCATGGAATTCACCCTGGATGATCTCGAAACCCTGCGGTGTCTGCATCCAGGAGTTCAGGCTCAGGATCCAGAAGGCACTGAGCGTGGTGCCACCGGCCACCAGGGCGGTGGCGATCAGGTGCACGCGTTCGCTGACGCGGCCATGGCCGAACAGCATCACGCCCAGGAAGCTGGCCTCGAGAAAGAAGGCCGTCAGCACCTCGTAGCCCAGCAGCGGCCCGGCGATATTGCCGGCCCGCTCCATGAAGCCCGGCCAGTTGCTGCCGAACTGGAAGCTCATGGTGATGCCGCTGACCACGCCCAGCGCGAAGCTGAGCGCGAACACCTTGGTCCAGAAGCGGTAGGCCGAGAGCCAGCTGGCCGCGCCCGTGGCCAGCCAGCGCCAGCGGAAGAACAGCAGCACCCAGGCGAGTGCGATGGTGATGGTGGGGAACAGGATGTGGAAGCTGATGTTGAGCGCGAATTGCAGGCGCGCGAGCAGGACGGCATCCATCAACGTGCCTCCTTGCCGCCGCTGAGCACCTTGACCTTGCCGGTGAACTCCAGCAGCTTCTGCACCTTGGAACCCATCTTCATCAGCTGGGCCAGGGTCTGCGAGTCCATGCGCTGCACATCGTCGAACCAGGTCGTCATCAGCTCGATCAGGTCGTGCATGCTGCGCATGCGTTCCTGCGCCACCCGGTCCTCCTCGCTCGCCGGCGCTTCCAGCAGGGCATTGCGCAGCATCGACAGCGTCGGCTCGATCTCGCGCCGGCGCCGCTCCTCCGCCAGGGTGCGGAAGATCTCCCAGGCGTCGCTGGGAGCCTCGAAGTACTCGCGCCGATCCCCCGGGAGGTGCCTGAGCTTGACCAAGCGCCAGGCCTGCAACTCCTTCAAGCCCATGCTCACATTGGACCGGCTGAACTCCAAAGCCTCGGCCATCTCATCGGCATTCAGCGGCCGCAGCGAGACGTAGATCAGCGCGTAGATCTGCCCCACCGTGCGGTTGATACCCCAGCGGCTGCCCATCTCGCCGAAGTGCGCCACAAAGCTGCGCACCAGGGGACTCATGGTCGTTGACGACATTGCATTTCACTCCTTGCGCCAGGGCAAAGCGCCGGCACTCTTCGTTTAATCCATCTCAAGGTATTGCTGTATTTTCAGTATTTACTGAACTTTCACAAAGGAATTTGGAATGCCTGAGCCCGAGGCAAGGCCTTGCGTGAGGGGCGCCCGCCGGCAGGCACACACCGACAAGCAGCAACACGGCTCCTGAATAATGGCGAGTCAAGGAGAACGCCATGAGCACCGCCGCACGCATAGACCGTCCCGAATTCGCCAGCCTGACACCCGGTGTGTCCGAAGCCCTGCTCGCCCTGGGCAAGGCCATCAACGAATCAGGCCTGCCCAAGGACCTGCTGGAGCTGATCAAGCTGCGTGCGTCGCAAATCAACGCCTGCGCCTTCTGCCTGCAGTTCCATCTCAATATGGCGCGCGGGCTCGCTATGCCGGCCGCCAAGCTCGACCTGCTGGCGGCCTGGCGCGAGGCGCCGGTCTACAGCCCGCGCGAGCGCATCGCCCTGGCCTGGACCGAGGCGCTCTGCAAGCCAGCCGACGGCGTCGGCGACGCACTCTATGCAGAGGCCCTGGCCGAGTTCGGGCCGGCACAGCTGGGCTACCTCACCGCGGCAGTGGCCAACATCAATGCCTGGAACCGCATCGCGGTAGCGCTGCGCTTCACGCCGCCACTGCCGCGCCCAGCAGCATGAAGCGGCAGCGCCATTACCTGCTTGCCGGCGCACTGCTGATGGGAATGGCGGCCAACGCTGCCACGCCTGCCGTGCCGCTATCGGTGCCCAGCCTGGAGCAGCGCGGGGGTCAGGCCTTGCCTCTGCAGGCCTACTGGTACGCCGCCGAGGCGCCGGGCGCTCGCCCCGCCGTCGTGCTGCTGCATGGCTGCGGTGGCCCCTATGACGGCCGCGGCAAGCTTTCGGTCCGCATGCGCGACTACAGCGCCCTGCTGAACCAGCAGGGCTGGCATGTGCTGGTCCTCGACTCGCTCGGCGCGCGTGGAGAAACGGAGCTCTGCACGCAGCGCATCGGCACGCGTGCAGTGACGATGGCAAATCGCCGTCTGGACGTGCTCGGGGCCCTGAGTTGGCTGGCTCAGCGCGGCGATGTGGACACCGCGCGCCTGGCGCTGCTGGGCTGGTCCAACGGCGGCAGCACCGTGCTGGCGGCCACCAATCTGACCCATGCCGAGGTGGCGCAGGCAAGCCCCAGGCCGCGCGCTGCGGTGGCCTTCTACCCAGGCTGCGAGGCTGAACTCAAGCGCGGCTATATGGCGGCGGCACCGCTGCAGTTGCTGGTGGGTGCGGCCGATGACTGGACTCCGGCCGAGCCCTGCGCGGCACTGGCTGCGGCCGCCAAGCCGCAGGTGCAGCTGCATAGCTATGCCGCCGCCTATCACGGCTTTGACTCGAGTGCGCCCGTCAAGTTGCGCAAGGACGTGCCGAATGGCGTGCATCCGGGCCAGGGCGTCCACGTGGGCGGCAACGCTGCTGCGAGGGAGGCCTCGCGTGCGCAGATGCTGGCCTTTCTGAAAGCGCAGCTCCAATGAGCGCCAGCAGCGAACTGCGGACGCCACGGCTGCTGCTGCGCGCGCCCCACGTGGCGCTCAGCGAGTCGGTGAGCGAGTTCTATCTGCGCAATCAGGCGCACTTCGCACCCTGGGATCCGCCTTCGCCGGCGGGCTTTTTCGCGCCAGATCAGGTGGCGGCGCGCCTGCAACTTGCCGCCCTGGCCTTTGAGGAGGGCCAGGCTTACCGCTGGTGGATCTGCAGCCAGGATGCGCCGACCAGGGTGATCGGCCAATGCCAGGTCTCGCAGGTATCGCGCGCCGTGTTCCAGAGTGCCATGCTGGGCTACTCGCTGGATGCTCAACGGCAAGGCCAAGGCATCATGAGCGAGGCCTTGGCAGTGGTGCGCGACGAGATATTCAGCCAACGCGTAGGCCTGCACCGTCTGCAGGCCGCCGTGCGCCCGGAAAACACGCGCAGCCGGCAAGTATTGCGGCGCCTTGGTTTTGCGCATGAGGGCCATAGCAAGCGCTACCTCTTCATCAACGGCGCCTGGCGCGATCACGACCTCTATGCCCTGATCAACCCGGCCTGGCCGGATGATCAACTTGAATTCAAGTAATTGCGACCCTTAAAAGCAAAAACCCTCCGACTCATAAGAGGCGGAGGGTTTGCTTTGGATATTAGCCTGACGATGACCTACTTTCACACGGGAATCCGCACTATCATCGGCGCTGAGTCATTTCACTGTCCTGTTCGGGATGGGAAGGAGTGGGACCAACTCGCTATGGTCATCAGGCTTAACTGGTTGGCAAGTTGTTGCTGGAACAACTTACCCAATTTGTAGAGTTGCGCATTATACAAGGGCGTTGGCTCTTGCGCGCTTCGAATCAGCTTTGATTTTGATTGCGTTCAATTCAGACTTCTGAAGAACAGCATAACTTGTGCTTACCTCAATAAGCTCTGACTTGCTCTTTCGAACTGTCAAAGTTATAGGGTCAAGCCTCACGGGCAATTAGTACTGGTTAGCTTAACGCATTACTGCGCTTCCACACCCAGCCTATCAACGTCCTGGTCTCGAACGACCCTTCAGGGGGCTCTAGGCCCCGGCAAGACTCATCTTGAGACGAGTTTCCCGCTTAGATGCTTTCAGCGGTTATCTCTTCCGCACTTAGCTACTCGGCGATGCCACTGGCGTGACAACCGATACACCAGAGGTGCGTCCACTCCGGTCCTCTCGTACTAGGAGCAGGCTCTCTCAATCTTGCAGCGCCCACGGAAGATAGGGACCAAACTGTCTCACGACGTTTTAAACCCAGCTCACGTACCTCTTTAAATGGCGAACAGCCATACCCTTGGGACCGGCTACAGCCCCAGGATGAGATGAGCCGACATCGAGGTGCCAAACACCGCCGTCGATATGAACTCTTGGGCGGTATCAGCCTGTTATCCCCAGAGTACCTTTTATCCGTTGAGCGATGGCCCTTCCATACAGAACCACCGGATCACTTTGTCCTACTTTCGTACCTGCTCGACTTGTCAGTCTCGCAGTCAAGCACGCTTATGCCAATGCACTATCAACACGATTTCCGACCGTATTTAGCGTACCTTCGAACTCCTCCGTTACACTTTGGGAGGAGACCGCCCCAGTCAAACTGCCCACCATACACTGTCCCCAATCCCGATAAGGGACCAAGGTTAGAACCTCAAACACACCAGGGTGGTATTTCAACGTTGGCTCCATAGAAACTAGCGTCCCTACTTCAAAGCCTCCCACCTATCCTACACAGATCTGTTCAAAGTCCAATGTAAAGCTACAGTAAAGGTTCATGGGGTCTTTCCGTCTTTCCGCGGGGAGATTGCATCATCACAAACATTTCAACTTCGCTGAGTCTCTGGAGGAGACAGTGTGGCCATCGTTACGCCATTCGTGCAGGTCGGAACTTACCCGACAAGGAATTTCGCTACCTTAGGACCGTTATAGTTACGGCCGCCGTTTACTGGGACTTCAGTCAAGAGCTTGCACCCCATCATTTAATCTTCCAGCACCGGGCAGGCGTCACACCCTATACGTCGACTTTCGTCTTTGCAGAGTGCTGTGTTTTTAATAAACAGTCGCAGCCACCGATTCTCTGCGGCCTCATTGGGCTCCCCAAGTAAATGGTTCACCTACTAAAGGCACACCTTCTTCCGAAGTTACGGTGTCAATTTGCCGAGTTCCTTCTCCAGAGTTCTCTCAAGCGCCTTAGAATACTCATCTCGCGCACCAGTGTCGGTTTGCGGTACGGTCGTCTGTAGCTGAAGCTTAGTGGCTTTTCCTGGAAGCAGGGTATCACTCACTTCGTCTGCAAGCAGACTCGTTATCACACCTCAGCTAAGCCCTCCGGATTTGCCTAGAGGGCACGCCTACATGCTTGAACCAACTATTCCAACAGTTGGCTGAGCTAACCTTCTCCGTCCCCACATCGCACTACAGATCGGTACAGGAATATTTACCTGTTTCCCATCAGCTACGCATCTCTGCCTCGCCTTAGGGGCCGACTCACCCTACGCCGATGAACGTTGCGTAGGAAACCTTGCGCTTACGGCGAGGGGGCTTTTCACCCCCTTTAACGCTACTCATGTCAGCATTCGCACTTCTGATACCTCCAGCAGGCTTCACAACCCACCTTCACAGGCTTACAGAACGCTCTCCTACCACGTGCAATAAATTGCACATCCGCAGCTTCGGTAACTGGCTTAGCCCCGTTACATCTTCCGCGCAGGACGACTCGATCAGTGAGCTATTACGCTTTCTTTAAATGATGGCTGCTTCTAAGCCAACATCCTGACTGTTTTAGCCTTCCCACTTCGTTTCCCACTTAGCCAATTTTAGGGACCTTAGCTGGCGGTCTGGGTTGTTTCCCTCTTGAGTCCGGACGTTAGCACCCGGTGCTCTGTCTCCCAAGCTGTACTCATCGGTATTCGGAGTTTGCATAGGTTTGGTAAGTCGCCATGACCCCCTAGCCTAAACAGTGCTCTACCCCCGATGGTAATACTTGAGGCACTACCTAAATAGTTTTCGGAGAGAACCAGCTATTTCCAAGTTTGTTTAGCCTTTCACCCCTATCCACAGCTCATCCGCTAGTTTTGCAACACTAGTCGGTTCGGACCTCCAGCACCTGTTACGGTACCTTCATCCTGGCCATGGATAGATCACTTGGTTTCGGGTCTACACCCAGCGACTGATTCGCCCTATTCGGACTCGATTTCTCTACGGCTTCCCTATTCGGTTAACCTCGCCACTGAATGTAAGTCGCTGACCCATTATACAAAAGGTACGCAGTCACCCTTGCGGGCTCCTACTTTTTGTATGCATGCGGTTTCAGGATCTATTTCACTCCCCTCCCGGGGTTCTTTTCGCCTTTCCCTCACGGTACTTGTTCACTATCGGTCGATTACGAGTATTTAGCCTTGGAGGATGGTCCCCCCATATTCAGACAGGATTTCACGTGTCCCGCCCTACTCTATTCGCGCCTAGTTCCACAATCTGCATTTTTCATACGGGGCTATCACCCGCTGTGGCCGGACTTTCCATTCCGTTCTGATATACAAACTGCTAAAACGCGAGGGCTACTCCGATTTCGCTCGCCACTACTTTCGGAATCTCG